>JADGGZ010000242.1 GCA_019689675.1 Rhodospirillales bacterium
GCGCCGAAAGTGCCCCGGACCTCGATCGGCGAGCGGGCGGAGAGCGGCGACCAGTCCTTCGGGTACGGCGTGACGTCGAGAAAGAGCGTCTCGCTGCCGAGATTGATGTTGCCGCGCGCCTCGACGACCGTGTCGTTGGTGTCGAGGATGAACGTGGAGGCGGTCGCCACCCCTTCGGCGAGCGCGAAGTGGCTGGCGAGGCAATTGACCGGGTTCGGCTTGTCGCCCGCCATGAGAAAGCCGAACGTCTCGGCGACATCGATCCCGAGGAGCTCGGTCAGAAGCTGCGAGAATTGGCCCTTCTCCATGAAGAAACCGAGCTCGCCGTCGGCGTTCGCCGCGACAGCGCGCTCATCGTCGCCGGTCGAGCGGAGCTTCAGGAACCCGCCGACGACGCCTTTCGTCTCCTTGAGCTGCTTCGGCACGTCGAGCCCGCCGAAGAACTTGCCGAGGTCGAAGCGGCGCAGATCGATGCTGCCCTCGAGAGTCCCGGGCTTGCTGCGCGCGTTCCAGTGCAAATCGGCGGCAACCTCGCCGTTCGCCATCCCGAAGCGGAGCGGCTTCAGATAGAGATCGCGGTCCTCGAGCGCGAGCACCAAGGTCAGGCGCTCGAACGGCACGCCGCCCGACGGCTTGATGACCGCAGCGTCGATGGAGAGATCGGCGTCGATCGCGCCGAGCTGCTCGGTGGGGAGCGGCGTCTCGGGGATGACCCGGCCGCCTTGCTTGCGCTTGGCGGTGTCCTCCTCCTTCTTTGCCGGCGGTTTCGCCGGTTCTTCGCCGGTGAAGCCCTTGAAGTCGGCGAGATCGAGGTATTTGGCGACGAGCTCGGCCTTGACGTAGGGCCGCTGCCCCGCAACGTCGATCACCACGCCGCCGCCGAATTCGCTCTTGCCGAGCTTCACCTCGACGTCGTGGCCGGACCACGCATCGCCTTGATGCTCGAGCCGTCCGGCGATGCGGAAGCGCGGCGTCGCCGGGACCGGCACGCTGAAGACCTCGAGGAAGCGGCGCAAATCCTCGCCCTCGAGGCTGATGCGGGAGTGGACTCCTTGGAAGGAAAGCGGCTCGGCGACGGTGCCGTCGATCTCGACCTTCGTGCCCCCGACCTCGCCGGCGAGCTTCACGGGATAAGGCTGAGCGGGCGTCTGCAGCTCGGCCAGAGCGCCCACCGTCGCATCGAGTTTGTAGGGTTTCTTCTGGAAGTCGCCTTCGGAGACGATGCGCACGGGCCCGGTGCGATCGGGCGCGTCGAGCGAGAGGCTCCGGAAGTCGACCTCGGTCGTGGCCCCGGTCGCGTTGTTGCGCCAGAGAAAGGCGCTGTGCGCGACAGCGAGGCGATGGAGGTCCGGAAACTCCGTCCGCTCCTCCGGCGCCGCCGTCTTCGCAGCGAAGAACTGCCAGTTCCCCTCCCCTTTCTCGCTGGTCTCGAGGACGAGGCTCGCGCCGTCGAGCGCGAGGAGCGGCACGACGTAGCGAAGGTGGAGAAGCGGGCGAAGCGCGAGCGCGAGCTCGAGCCGACGTGCGCTGAACATCTCGGGCGCGCTGCCCCAGGATGCGTTCGCCACATGGACGTCCTCGGCGACGATCCGGATCGGGTCGCCCCAGGCGATGTCGAACGCGCCGCCGATGCGGATCTCGCGGCCGAGAATGGCCGAGCCGCGACCTTCGACGAGAGAGGCGATGGCCCTGCCGCCGCCCCAGACGAGCGCAGCGACGCCGATGCCGGCGAGCACGACGAGCCCGGCGAGCGCGAAGCCGATGACCTTCAGGAGACGCATGGCGACCTCGGGGCGACACCCCGAAAGGTCCAACAACCCTTATCGCCGCGCCGTTCCGCCCCGGGAAGAGCACGGCCCCGAACGCGAAGCGCCGGGCTGTCGGCCCGGCGCCCTCTGACGCTTCTCGGTCGACCCGGCGTCGCGCCTTAGGCGAAGGCCTCCGCGAGGAGGAAGTCGTCGCGACGCTCGAGCCAGCCCACCATCTCGGCATCGCTCGGATCGCGCGCGTCGAGCTCGTCGCCGCTCGGGAGCGTCGCCCGAGCCGCATCCCAAGCGAGCTCCTGAGCCGTCTCGATCGCCTCGCTCGGATGGCGGGCGCGCACCACGGCAATCGGCCGGTCGTGGTGCGTCACCGTGTAAATCCGCATCGCCGGCCCTCCTTTTCCGTTGTCGAGTGAGCTTAATGGGATGCTAACGATTTGCCTCCGGGATGCAACCCCGACCCGCCCAACCGCGGGTAGGACATGGCGCCGCGCGGGTCGCCCGCCCCCCGGGTCAGCGGCCGCGGAAGACCGGCGCCCGCTTCTCGAGGAAGGCGGTCCGCCCCTCCCGGTAGTCCTCGCTCTCCGCCGCCCGGGCGGAGAGCGCGTGGGCGGTCTCCGGCGCGAGGGTCCCGGCGGCGAGCCCGTTCAGGATCGCCTTCGCCCCGGCGATCGACAGGGGCGCGTTCGCCGCCATCGTCGCCGCGAGCCGGCGCGCCGCCTCGAGCGGGTCGGCGGCAATCTCGTCGACGAGCCCGATCCGCCGCGCTTCCTCGGCCTCGATCCGCTCGGCCGTGAAAAGCATCCGCTTCGCGCGCGGCAGGCCGACCGTGGCGAGGAGGTTCCGCGTCTCCGCGAGGCCGTAAACGACGCCGAGCCGGGCCGCGGGGATGCCGAACTTCGCGTCCGCGGACGCGATCCGGAAGTCGCAGCCGAGCGCAACCCCCGTCCCGCCGCCGAGGCAGAAGCCGCGGATCGCGGCGATGACCGGCTTCGGCACCTCGCCGAGCCCCGCGCAGGCGTTGTCGACGGCCTCGTCGTAGGCCCTCGTCTGCTCGGGATCGGCCCGGTTGGAGCCGAACTCGCTGATGTCGGCGCCGGCGCAGAAATGCTCGCCCGCCCCGGTGAGGATGAGGGCCCGGACCCGGTCGTCGGCACCCGCCTCCTCGGCGATGCGGCGCAGCTCGTGCCACATCGCGAGCGTCATGGCGTTGCGGCGCTGCGGCCGGTTGAGCGTAAGGGTGAGAATACCCCCGTCGCGGGCGAGTTCGATGTCGGACATTCGGTTCCTGCTGGGAAAGGGAATTAGTACGAGCGCGGCAGGCCGAGGACATGCTCGGCGATGTAGGAGAGGATGAGGTTGGTCGAGATCGGGGCGACCTGGTAGAGCCGCGTCTCCCGGAATTTCCGCTCGACGTCGTATTCCTCGGCGAAGCCGAAGCCGCCATGCGTCTGGAGGCACATGTCGGCGGCGGCCCAGGAGGCGTCGGCGGCGAGGAGCTTCGCCATGTTGGCCTCCTTGCCCGGCCGCTGGCCCTCGTCGTAGAGCCGGGCGGCGCGCTCGACCATCAGGGCCGCGGCCTCGGTCTGCGCGTAGGCGCGCGCGATGGGGAACTGGATGCCCTGGTTCTGCCCGATCGGGCGGCCGAAGACGACGCGCTCCTTGGCATAGGCGGTCGCCTTCTCGATGAACCAGCGCGCATCGCCGAGGCACTCGGCAGCGATGAGGATGCGCTCCGCGTTCATCCCGTCGAGGATGTAGCGGAAACCCTTCCCCTCCTCGCCCACGAGCGCGTCGGCCGGGATCTCGAGCCCCTCGAAGAAGACCTCGGTCGTCGCGTGGTTGATCATCGTGCGGATGGGGCGGATCGTGAGCCCCTTCCCCTTCGCCTCCCGCATGTCGACGAGGAAGACCGACATGCCTTCGGTCTTGCGGTGGACCTTGTCGCGCGGGGTGGTGCGCGCGAGGAGCAGCATGAGATCGGAGTGCTCGGCGCGGCTGGTCCAGACCTTCTGCCCGACGATGACCCATTTGTCGCCGCGCCGCGTCGCCGTCGTGCGGATCGCCGTCGTGTCGGTGCCCGCCGTCGGCTCGGTGACGCCGAAGGCCTGGAGGCGGAGCTCGCCCTTGGCGATGCCGGGAAGGTAGCGCGCCTTCTGCGCCGCCGAGCCGTGCCGGAGGACGGTCCCCATCGTGTACATCTGCGCATGGCACGCCGCGCCGTTGCAGCCCGAGCGGTGCACCTCCTCGAGGATCGCCGCCGCGGCGGTGAGGCCGAGCCCGCTGCCGCCGTACTCCTCCGGGATGAGGCAGCCGAGATAGCCCGCCTCGGTGAGCGCGGCGACGAATTCGCCGGGATAGGTTCTCGTCCGGTCCTTCTCGCGCCAATACTCGCCGGGGAAGCGGGCGCAGAGCGCGCGCACGCCCTCGCGGATCGCCTTGATCTCTTCTTCCATCGCGGGGCGGAACCTATTACGCGGCCGCCCGGCGCGTCGAGCCCGCAGCGGAGAAATTTACAGGCGGAAACAGGCGCGAAGAGGCGCCCGCCCCGCCACGGGCGAGCGTGGTCGAGGCGTAGAGATCGCCGCGCGGCGGGCGCGAAAAATACAGGCCCGGAACAGGCGCCGGTTCCGATTCGGCGCGCGGAGCGGCGGAAAAATAGAGGCGCGAAACAGGCTCGTCCTCCCGCCCGCCAGCGGGCGCCGGAACGCCGCCTTCGGCCCGCGACGGGGAGGCCGGCGCCGCGCCCCCGTCACCCTGTCCGTCGCTGCGCACCTTCTCCGCCTCCTCCGCCGCGCTCGGGCGGGGGCGTTCCCCGGACGCAACCGCGGCGGCCCTGCGGGCGATCTTGTCGCGCCGTTCGGCGAGCTTCAGCCCGAGCGCAATGACGCGCGAGGCGGCGAGCGCCTCCTGGGGCGTGATCTCGCCGTCCGCCATCGCGCGGACGATGAGGCCGTGAACGTGGAGGAGGTCGCCCTCCCTGCCCGGCGCGACGTCGAGCGTGATCGGGCGCCCGGTCGGCGCCGGCAGGCAGCGGCCGACGAGGAAGCGGAGCGCCTGCCCGTCGCCGGCGAGCCCATCGGCGACGAGCCTTTCCGCGAGCCCGTCGGCGTTCTCGGCGAGGATCGCCTCGGCGGCGAGGGTCGCGCGGTTGCGCGCGCCCTTCGGCCGGCCGGCAGGATTGCCGGAATGGCCGGGCGCGAACCGCCCGGACGGGGTGCGGGTCTCAGGGAAAGGAATAGCGGTCATGGCGCGCTCCTGGCTGGAACAAACAAGGAACACGATGGAGCCAGCGCCGCCCGCCGTCAAGACATTTCGTTTACATATTACCGTTTTGTATGGTGGTCAATCCAGCGCGATCTTCGGCCAGCGATCGGCCCAGGGACGCGCGGCCTCGATCTCGGCGGCGAGCGCCAGAAGCGTCTCGTCGGCGCCGAAATCCCCGACGAGCTGGAAGCCGATCGGCAGGCCGTTCGGGTGCGGCTCGGCCGGAAGCCCGATCGCGGGATGGCCGCAGAGATTGACCCAGCCGGTATAGACGGCGTGCCCGCGCGGCCCCGCCTCCTTGCCGTCGATCTCGGGCGGGTACACCTCCTCCGCGGGCCACGGCATCGCCGCCGAGGACGGGGTGAGGACGATGTCGAAGCGCTCGAAGAGGCCCGCCATCTCGGCCCGGAAGCGGCGCAGGCGCTCGATCATCGCGAGATAGGCGGTGGCCGGGATGGCGGCGCCTTCGCGCGCCAT
>JADGGZ010000033.1 GCA_019689675.1 Rhodospirillales bacterium
ATCCCCGGCTGCCCGCCCTCGACTGAGGAACCTTGGCAAAAGCCGCGCGTTAGGTTGCCCGAGCCCAACCCTCGGCTGGAGGATGTCCCCCGATGCGCAAGTCTTTCGCCACGGCCTTTCTCTCCCTTTTCGTTCTTTCCAGCGCCGCTGCGCTGCTCTCCGCCTGCAACACGATGGAAGGTCTCGGCCGCGATACTTCCGCGGCGGGTCGCGCCGTAACCAATAGTGCGTCGGATACGAAGCAGAAGCTGTAGTCGAAGACCACCCCTCGCCTCGTTCGGCGCGCGCGGCGCGAGCAATCCTCCTCGGCCGCGCCGCTCTCGGGAGCCGTCACATTTCGCCGCCGGTGATGAGACGGGCGCCGCGCTTGAACGTGAAATAGGCCCAGAGCCATTCGAGCAGAACCACAATCCGGTTCCGGAACCCGATCAGAAAGAAGATGTGAACCGCGCCCCAGAGGAGCCAGGCGAGAAGCCCGCTGAGGCGCACGAAACCGAAATCGGCCACCGCCGATTTTCGGCCGATCGTGGCGAGCGTGCCGAGATTCCGGTACCGAAACGGCCCGGGCGGAGCGGCGCCCGAGAGACGTGCGCGAATCGTCCTTGCGACATGGTGCCCCTGCTGCTTGGCCGCGGGGGCGACGCCGGGAACCGGCGTGCCGTCCGCCTGCAGTGCCAAGGCCGTATCACCGATGACGAAGATCTCCGGATGCCCGGGTAGCGTGAGATCGGCCTGGACCTTGACACGACCCGCACGGTCATGGTCTGCGCCGAGCCAACGCGCTGCGGGCGAGGCGGCGACGCCCGCGGCCCACACGATCGTCCGTACCGGAATCCGCTCGGTACCGACGACGATGCCGTGCCGATCGCATTCAGTGACGGGACTTGCGAGCCGGACCTCGACGCCCAGCCTTTCGAGCGCTGCTTGCGCCTTGCTGGAAAGACTTTTCGGCATCGACGGGAGCACCCGAGGTCCCGCCTCGACGAGAAGGATGCGCGATGAGCGCGTATCGATGTTGCGGAAGTCGCCCGCGAGCGCCCGCCGCGCCAGCTCCACGAGCGCGCCGGCGAGCTCCACTCCCGTCGGACCGGCGCCGATCACCGCAAAGGTGAGAAGCGCACGCCGTTCCGCCGGATCGCATTCCGCCTCGGCTTTCTCGAAGGCGAGGAGAATCCGGCGGCGCAGGGTCGTCGCGTCTTCGATTTTCTTGAGCCCAGGAGCGACCCCTTCCCAATTGTCGTGACCGAAATAGGCGTGCCGCGCCCCGGTCGCCAGAATCAGCGTGTCGTAGGAGATCCGGCGACCGCCTTCGAGCAGCACCTCTCGCGCTTCCTTGTCGACCTCGACCACCTTGGCGAGCAGCACCGTCGCGTTCGCGTGACGCGAGAGGATGGCCCGAACCGGCGAAGCGATCTCGGCCGGCGACAGGGCCGCCGTCGCCACCTGATAGAGAAGCGGCTGGAACAGGTGATAGTTGTGACGGTCGATGACGACGACGTCGAGCTCCGCGCTCGCGAGACCGCGCGCCGCGGTCAGCCCGCCGAACCCCGCCCCGACGACGACGATGCGCGGCCGGACGGAGGAAACGTTTCCCGGCGCAGGCGACGCGGGAGCCGAAGAAAGCGTTGCCGGGGCCGATGCATTCTGCACTCGCGTTGACCTGGTGCCGATCTCGTAGAGAGCGATGGGCCCGCGTCCACCGGGAGCCGATGTCGCCTCCCCTGCAGTCGTAAATGAGCGGAAGAGCGCCGGGTTCCCGACCCGGCAACAACGCCGGGCCTGGTCCGGCCGATGCGCGCGGAAGAGAGAACGGCGCGTCTTCCGCTCCACCGAGTGGGAGCGGAGTCGCGAACGCCCCTCCCGTCGGTCCGGAGGCGCGTCACAGTTCTGCTACAAGCGGCGTCGTCCGCTCAGAGCATCGCTTCGGCCGAGCTGCGACGCGCGATGTCGTTGAGCGCCTGCCGAAGCTTCTCGGGGATGGGGATGCCATCGGCAAGGCGGCGCGCACGTTCCTGGTGCTCGGGATCCCCGGGCACGAGCACCGGGCGCTCAGGGTCGGCCGGCCGCGTCGCCCGAAGCGCGTCGATCATCTCGTCGAGCTCGGCCTCGAACTCGCCGGCCGGACGGAACGCGGCCGGGTCCATCGCAAGGAAGAAGTGGCCGACATCGGCGTGCTTCGCACCCGGATCGCGTGCCATTCGCAGCAGCGCGAACTGCGCGCCGGGCAAGGTCGAGGAAAGAATCTCGACCATCATCGCGAGGCCGTAGCCCTTGTGGCCGCCGAGCTCGCGCGTCCCGCCGAGCGCGACGAGACGGCGGTCGCGCAGCGCCGTTTCCGGGTCCGTGACGGGCCTGCCCGCGGCGTCGACCGCCCACCCTTCCGGCACCTTCCGCCCCGCCAGCTGCGCGAGCTTCAGCTTGCCGATCGCCGCGGTGCTCGTCGCCATGTCGAGAAGAAAGGGCTTGTTGCGCCGCGCCGGCGCGGCGAAGGCGATGGGATTGGTGCCGAAAGCCGGGTCCGCGCCCCAGAGCGGAACGACCGAGGGCGTATGCACGGCGGTCGTCGAAATGCCGATGAGCCCCTCCTCCGCCGCCATCATCGCGTAGGCGCCGGCCGCACCGTAGTGGTTGGACGCCCGCACCGCGACCGCCCCGATGCCCACCATCTTCGCCTTCGCGATGGCGAGAAGCATCGCGCGTTTGCCGGGGACATGACCCAGTCCGAACCCGCCGTCGATCACCGCCGTCGTCGGCGACTCGCGCACGATCCTGATTTCCGGCGCGAGCACGATCTTGCCCTCGTCGCGGAACTGGGCGTAGAGCGGCATCATCGCCGCGCCGTGGCTGTCAATTCCGGCGAGATCCGCCCACAGCATGATCTCGACCGTATCGGCGATCTGAGGCTCAGGCATACCCCAGGCGCGAAGAATGGCGCCGAGCTGCGCGCCGAGGCGCTCGGCGGGAACGGGCCGCGTGTCCATCGCCGGAGAGCAGTGACTCAGCGCTTGTATTTCTTGGCGAGGGCCTCGCTCTGGCGCGCGAGGATGCCGACATCGGAGCCGACAGCGACGAAGCCCCACCCGGCGTCGAGCACCTTCCGAACCTCGTCGTCACGAGCGGAGAGAAAGCCGGGCGCCTTGCCGGCCTTCTTGATGCGCACCCCCGCCTCCATGATCGCTGCCCAGATCTCCGGCCGCTGCCACTCGCCGGGAAAGCCGAAATCCGCCGAGAGATCGGCAGGGCCAATGAAGATTCCGTCGACCCCGTCGACGGCCGCAATCTCCTCGATGGCGGCGTGCGCCTTGCGCGTCTCGCACTGCACGAGAACGCAGATCTCGTCCTCGCAGCGTTTCACGTAGTCGGGCACCCGGCCATAGCGGTTGGCGCGCGTCGTCCCGGCGACGCCACGAATGCCCTTCGGCGGGTAGCGGGTCGCCGCGACCGCCCACCGCGCCTCTTCGGCCGACTGGACGAACGGGAAGAGCAGCGAGCGCGCTCCGATGTCGAGAACGCGCTTCACCATCACCGGCTCGTTCCAGGGTACGCGGACGATCGGCTCCGCGGTCCCGCCCTCGGCCGCTCGCAGATGTGCCGCCACCTCGGAGAGGTCGTTCGCCGAATGCTCCATGTCGACGAGCACCCAGTCGAACCCGGCGCCGGCGACGATCTCGGTCGCGACCGGGCTCGTCATCGACAGCCAGAGGCCGATCTGCGGCTTGCCGGCGGCCAGTCCGCGCTTGAAACGATTCTCGGGAAGGTCGGTGCGCATGGAAAGCTCTTCGCTGTTGGCCGATCGTTCTTGCGCTCTCGCCGTGCAGCCGAGCGCTGCAGGCCGAGAGCTCGAACTCTAATGAATCTCCGGCTCCGGGACGGGCCCGGCGCCGGAGAGGAAGTCGAAATCGCAGCCCTTGTCGGCCTGGCCGACATGGGCGCTGAACATCATGCCGTAGCCGCGGCCGTAGCGCGACGGCGGCGGAATCCACTCCGCGCGGCGTCGGGCGAGCTCGGCCTCGGCGACGTCGAGATGAAGACGCCGGGCCGGCACGTCGAGCTCGATCATGTCGCCGTCGCGGACGAAGGCGAGAGGACCGCCGACATGGCTCTCCGGCGCCACGTGGAGGACGCAGGCGCCGTAGCTCGTTCCGCTCATCCGCGCGTCGGAGATGCGGACCATGTCGCGGACGCCCTGCTGCAGCAGCTTCTTCGGGATCGGAAGCTGGCCCCATTCCGGCATCCCCGGACCGCCCTGCGGCCCCGCGCTCTGCAGCACCAGCACCGAGTCGGGCGTGGCCGGCAGCGCCGGGTCGTCGATCCGTGCCGCCATGTCGTTGTAGTCGCGGAAGACGATCGCCGGGCCGCGATGCCGCATGAGGCGCGGCTCCATCGCCGGCGGCTTGATGACGGCGCCGCCCGGCGCGAGATTGCCCGTGAGCACCGCGAGCCCGCCTTCCTCGGCGAGGGCCGTCGCGGGCGTGCGGATGACGTCCGGCAGGAAGACCTCCGCGCCGGCGATGTTCTCGCCGATCGTCCTTCCGTTCACCGTGCGGCAGCTTCGATCGAGGCGATCGCCGAGATTCTTCAGGAGCGCGCGCAGCCCGCCGGCATAGAAGAAGTCTTCCATCAGATACTCGCCCGACGGGCGGAGATTGGCGAGCACCGGGGTCGTGCGCGAAATCTCGTCGAAGCGGGAGAGCGGCAGCTCGATCCCGGCGCGCCCCGCCATCGCCACGAGATGGATGACGGCGTTGGTCGAGCCGCCCAAGGCCATCAGCGTCGTGATCGCGTTGTCGACCGCCGCGCGGGTCACGATGTCGCGCGGCGCGAGGCCCTCCCAGACCAGCTCGACGGTGCGGCGGCCCGCCGCGGCCGCCATCCGCGCATGCGCGGAATCGACGGCCGGGATCGACGAGGCGCCCGGCAGCGTCAATCCCATCGCCTCGGTGACCGCCGCCATGGTCGAGGCCGTGCCCATCGTCATGCAGGTGCCGTTCGAGCGCGCGATCCCGTCCTCCATCTCGCCCCAGGCCGAGGGCGGGAGCACGCCGGCGCGGAGATCCGCCCAGTACTTCCAGACGTCGCTGCCGCTGCCCAGCGTCTTGCCGCGCCAGTGGCCGCGCAGCATCGGACCGGCCGGCACGAAGATCGCCGGCAGGTTCATCGAGAGCGCGCCCATGACGAGCGCCGGCACGGTCTTGTCGCACCCGCCCATGAGCACGACGCCGTCGACCGGGTTGGCGCGCAGCAGCTCCTCGGTCTCCATCGCGAGGAGATTGCGGTAGAGCATCGTCGAGGGCTTCATGAACGGCTCGCCGAGGCTCATCGCCGGCAGCTCGACCGGAAAGCCGCCCGCCTGCCACACGCCGCGCTTCACGTCTTCGGCACGCTCGCGGAAATGGCCGTGGCAGGGATTGAGATCCGACCAGGTGTTGAGGATCGCGATCACCGGCTTGCCCGCGTAATCCTCGGCGCCGAAGCCGAGCTGCTTCGTGCGCGAGCGATGCCCGAAGGAGCGCAAATCCTTGGCCGCGAACCAGCGCGCGCTCCGGAGATCTTCGTATTTCCTGGGTGCTTTCATGTCGCTGCCTGTCTCCGGCCGACGCGCCTGCCCGCGACAGCGGCTTCGCCTGCGCCGGCGCGGCGGAGCCCGAGCCCCTCGGGCGTACCCGAGACTACGGCGCCGAAGAGCCGCGCCCTCGGAAGGTTGAGATCGACGCTCATGCCGGGCTCATCCGACGGCGCCGACGCAGCAGGGCGAGCACGATCGGCGTCGCCCAGACGAGAAGCGTGACGATGCCGAGCCCGGCCGCGATCGGCCGCTCGAAGAACGCCAGCATGTCGCCGTCCGACTTGATGAGCGAGGTGATGAAGTTCTGCTCGAGCATCGGCCCGAGGATCATGCCGAGGATCACTGGCGCGATGGGGAACCCGTTCTCCTCGAGGAAGAAGCCGAGAAGCCCGAAGACGAGCATGACCGTGACGCCGTAGAGGGAGTTGTTCATGGCGAAGGCGCCGACGATGCAGAACATGAGGATCAGCGGCATCAGGATATTGCGCGGAACGCGCAGGATCTGCTTCGCCGATTTGATCGCCAGCCAGCCGAACGGCAGCATGATGATGTTCGAAAGGAAGAAGAGGATGAAGACCGCGTAGATCGATTCGGGATTGTTGATGAAGATCGTAGGACCCGGATTGAGGCCCTTCAGATAGAGGACGCCGATGACGATCGCGGTGATCGAGTCCCCGGGAATTCCGAAGACGAGCGCCGGAATCCAGGCTCCGCTCACCGCGGCGTTGTTGGCGGCGCCGGACTCCACGATGCCTTCGATGTGCCCTGTGCCGAATTTCTGCGGCTCCTTCGAGAACCTCTTCGACATCGCATAGGCGATCCAGGCGGCGATGTCGGCGCCGGCGCCCGGGAGCGCCCCGATCAGGGTGCCCGACGCACTGCCGCGCAGAACCTGGACCCGGTATTTCTTCGCGAGCTCCCACTGACCGCGGAAGATGCTGCCCTTGACCTCCGCCGCCGACGGGAGACGGACCTCGGCAGCGGCGACGACGCGCAGAACCTCGGCGATCGCGAAGAGGCCGATCATCGCCGGAATGACGTCGACGCCGGACAGGAGATCGGCGCTGCCGAACGTGAAACGCGGCTGGCCGGCGGGATTGTCGAGCCCGATCGTCGCGACGAAGAGTCCGATGAAGAGGGTGATGATGCCCTTGAGGGGCGACTCGGTGGTGATGAAGACCGCGCAAGTGAGCCCGAGGCACACGAGCCAGAAATACTCGAACGAGGAGAACTGCAGCGCGATCTCGGCCAATGCAGGCGCCGCCGTCACGAGCACGATCGTGCCGAAGATGCCGCCGATCGCGGAGAAGACGACGCCCGCGCCGAGCGCCTGCTCGGCCTTGCCCTTGCGTGTCAGCGCGTAGGCCTCATCGACATAGGCGGCAGAGGCGGGCGTCCCGGGAATCCGCAGAAGGCATCCCGGAATGTCGCCCGCGAAGATCGCCATCGCCGTGGCGGTGACGATCGCTGCGAGCGCCGGAACCGGCGGCATGAAAAAGGTGATGGGCACGAGCAGCGCGGTCGCCATCGTCGCCGTCAGTCCCGGCATCGCGCCGACGAAAAGCCCGTACGCGGAGGAAAGACAGATGATCAGGAGGACATAGGGATCGAATACGGTCGCGAAAGCGGCGAGAAGCGCGTCCATCGGCTACCAGAGAACCCGGTCGAGAATTCCGCGCGGCAGCGGCACGCGCAAAAGATCGGCGAACGCGACCTGCATGACGAGCGTCATGATGACCGCGACGGCGACGCCGGTGACGGGTCTCACCCCGGTACGCCAGAAGAGCACGAGGAGGATCCCGATCGAGAGCGGAATGAAGCCGATCCGGTCGGAGAGGAGCACGTAGACGAGGACCAGCACCAGGGAGAGAAGGAAATTGGCTCCAGTCCCCGGCGTTCGCGTCCAGTCGGCGAGCGCGATCAGTTTCTGCTGCCCTCCGTCGCGGCGACGCGCCTCGTATCCGCGCCAAGCGAGCAGTATCGAGAAGGCGCCGAGCCCGACCGCGACCACGGTCGGGAAGGCGCCCGCCCCGTAAGGCTGCCCCGGAATGGCCGGAAAGGTCTGTGCGTAGGCGAAGATCGCGATCGCGGCGGCGAGGAGGACGAGCCCCGTGACGAGGTCGCTTACCTTCATCGGGCCCGTCCCCCTCTCGCGCGCTCTACTTCGCGATTCCGACGGCCTTCATGACGGCGCCGAAATCGGCGTCGGCCTTCTCCATGAAGGCCGTGAACTCCTTGGGTCCGCCCCATTCGATGCCGAGTCCGCGGCTCGACATGAACTCCTTGTACTCGGCGCTCTTGTTGATCTTCTCCATCGCAGCGACCAGCTTGTCGACGATCGGCTGCGGCAGGCCTTTCGGCGCCACGATTCCGCGCCAGGCCGCCGTCTTCCACTTGCTGCCGGTCGCCTGCTCGAGCGTGGGAAGGTTGGGATAAAGCGCCGGCGGCTTGTCGGCCATGATCGCGAGGCTCTTCACCTTCCCGGCATCGATCAGCGACCGCGCCTCGGGAATCGAGCACGGCACGATCTCGACGCCGCCCGCGACCAGATCCTGCAGCCCCGGCGCGGCGCCGTTCGACGGCACCCACGGCACAGCGGCGGGATCGATGCCCTGGTCCTTGAGGAGGCCGGCGATCGCGAGGTGCCAGATTCCCCCCTGACCGGTGCCGGACGCTTTGAACTTGCCCGGATTGGCCTTGATCGCGGCGAGAAGGTCCTTCGCTGTCTTGTACGGCGCGTCGGCCCGCACCTGGAGCCCCGCCGGATCGGCGTTCATGAGCGCGATCGGCGTGTAGTCCTTGTAGGTGAGGTTCGTCAGCCCCTGCCAGTGCATCATGTTGAGCTCGACGGTGGCGATGCCGATCGTGTAGCCGTCGGGCGACCCCGAAGCGATCGCCTGATGCCCGACGACGCCGTTGCCCCCTGTGCGGTTGACGACGTTCACCGGCTGACCGAGGTCCTTTTCGAGCAGCGAGCCGATGATGCGCGCCACTGCGTCGGTGCCGCCCCCCGCGGCCCAGGGGACGATCAGCGTGATCGGCCTGGTCGGATAGTCTTGCGCTGCTGCCGGCAAAGACCCGGCGAGTACCAGCGACGCCGCGGCAACGAACAGCGATCTGCGCCTCATTGTTTTTCCTCCCAATTTGCTTCTTGGTTGCATCCTCCACTCAAACGGGCGCGCTCGGCAAGACCCCGTCCGGAATGTCGCCGCGGAAGGCGCCCGCACGCACGAGCTTCTGCACGCGCGCGATGTCGGGTGCCAGCGGCCGGTCGCGGTCGAGGAACGGCACCTCGGCCCGCAGCCGCGCATGCACCCGAAGAAGCGCCGGGCTCGTCTTCAGCGGACGGCGGAAATCTACCCCTTGCGCCGCCGCGAGAAGCTCGATCGCCACGATCGCCGCGGCGTTCCGCGCCATGTCGAGAAGGCGGCGCGCGGCATGGGTCGCCATGCTGACGTGATCTTCCTGATTGGCGGAAGTCGGCAGGCTGTCGACGCTCGCAGGATGGGCCAGCAGCTTGTTCTCGGCGACGAGGGCGGCCGCCGTCACCTGGGCGATCATGAAACCGGAATTGAGCCCCGGCTCGGCGACGAGGAAGGCAGGAAGCCCGCTCATATTCGCGTCGACGAGGAGCGCGACGCGGCGCTCGGAAAGGGCGCCGATTTCGGCGAGGGCGAGGGCGATGCCGTCGGCCGCGAACGCCACCGGCTCCGCGTGGAAATTCCCGCCCGACAGCACCTCGCCCGTCGCCGCGAAGACGAGCGGGTTGTCCGAGACGCCGTTGGCTTCGGCCTCGAGCACCGCGGCGGCATGTCGAAGCTGGTCGAGGCATGCACCCATGACTTGCGGCTGACAGCGCAGGCTGTAGGGATCCTGCACCCTGTCGCAGCCGAGATGCGATGCCCGGATGGCGCTGCCTTCGAGAAGGAGAGCCAGCACGCGCGCGACATCCGCCTGGCCCTTCTGGCCACGCACGGCATGGATCTCCGGTCGGAACGGCGCATCGCTGCCCAGCATCGCGTCCACCGAAAGCGCGCCGGCGACGAGCGCGGCGGCGAGACAGTCTTCGGCGGCGAAGAGCCCGCGGAGCGCCAGGGCCGTCGAGACCTGGGTCCCGTTGAGGAGCGCCAGCCCCTCCTTGGCGCCGAGCGCGAGGGGCGCGATGCCGGCGCGCCGCAACCCCTCCGCCGCGGGCATCTCCTCTCCCCCGACGCGCACCCTCCCCTCGCCGATCAGCGCCATGGCGAGATGCGCGAGAGGCGCGAGATCGCCGGAGGCGCCGACCGAGCCTTGGCTCGGCACGCACGGGACGACCCCGGTTCGGAGCATTGCCAGCAAGGTTTCGATCACCGGGCGCCGGACGCCGGAATAGCCGAGGGCGAGGCTGTTCGCCTTCAGCAGCATCACGAGCCGCACGACATCGTCGTCGAGGAGCGGTCCGACGCCGGCAGCGTGACTGAGGACGAGGTTGCGCTGAAGCGTTGCGACTTGGTCGGGGGGAATGCGCGTCCGCGCGAGGCTTCCGAACCCTGTCGTGACACCGTAGACGGGCAGATCGGCGGAGGCGGCGGCGGCGATCACCTCGGCCGCACGGTCGACCGGTTCCCACGCGGCGGGATCGAGCACGACCGGCTTCGGGTCGGCGAGCCAGCGGCGCATCGTCGCGAGATCGAGCCGACCGGGCGTCAACGCGAGCGCGTCCTCCATTGTCCCTCCCTCAGGCCGCCGGCACGTCCGTCATTTTTTCCGGCGAACGCTGCGTATGACCTGTTCGAGATCCTGATCGAGGAACGTTTTCAGCTCCGGCGAGAGCGAGTCTCGAGCCGGCGCCTGAAGCGTCATCACGACCAGCGTCTTGCCGAAGCCGATCTGCCAGCGCGCGATACGCACCTTCTTGCCTTGAAGAGTTCCTTCCGCCCCTTCCATGACCACCGCCTTATCGCCGTTAGTGTGGACGGCAAGATTGTGCTGGCGGGCGTAGAATTCGACGAACTGCTCGGCGGTGTCGGTGGGCGCGTCCTTCTGATGATCGAGCAGCGTCAACTCGATCCGATTGACGCCGGCCGGACCGAACGTGCCGGTGAGCGTGCCATCCGGCTCCTCGCGCGCCGCGATGCTGGTGGGGAGCTCGACCTCGACCTTGCCCTTCGCGAACGAAACCCACCGTGTCGAAGCGGCGGCAGACGGGCCGACGCCGGCAAACGGCGCAAGCGCGAGAGCGGCGCAGACACCAGCCGCGAGCCGGCGGCGCGAAAGAGGAGAAAACCCAGTGGACGGCATTCGGCACCCTGTACTGAGCCGGAGCAACCCGGCGACTTGCCAGAAAACGATGGCACGCGCCTCGTTGCCCAACAAGGTGCGCTCATGCCAGTCTCCGCCGCCGATGCGTCCGCCCAATTTCTATGCCGCCGCCGGACTCGATCGCGCCGGAAATCGACGCAAGGACGTCGCCTGGGTGGCCGAGCGTCTCGCCGACCCGTCCACGCGATTCGTTCCGGTGTGGCGCAACCTGAATCTCGTCCTTTCTGCCGAACCGAGCTGCGTTCTCCTCGCCGCCGAAGAGATCGCCGTCTTCGGCGCCGAGCCGGTGCTGCTCGGGCTTCGCGAATCGCGAGCTCTCTTCGCGGTCGATCTCTCGGCGCACGAGCGACCGCTCGACGTTCTCTCAGTCGGCAGTCAAGCGGAGTTCGTCGATCTGCGGCGCGTCGGCCCGCTGCTCGCGCGGCAAGAGGGCTCGCTCCTCGCCTATGCGCGCGGCATTCTCTGGTGGCACCAGCGCCATCGGTTCTGCGGAGTCTGCAGCGCCGCCACCACGAGCGGCGAGGCGGGGCATGTCCGGACCTGCTCCAGCCCCGATTGCCGTGCGCAGCATTTCCCGCGGACCGACCCGGCCGTGATCATGCTCGTGCATGACGGCGAGCGCTGTCTTCTCGGCCGCCAAGCGATCTGGCCGAAAGGCATGCACTCGACGCTCGCCGGATTCGTCGAACCGGGCGAAAGCCTCGAGGAGGCGGTCGCGCGCGAGGTCATGGAGGAGACCGGGATCGAGGTCACCGACATTGCCTACCACTCTTCCCAGCCCTGGCCGTTCCCGTCCTCGATCATGCTGGGGTTTCACGCTCGCGCCCTCACCACGGCAATCCGGGTCGATCCGGTGGAGCTCGAGGACGCGAGATGGTTCGAGCGCAGGCAGCTTCTCGCTCATCGGGAGGACACCGATGCCTTCCGCCTGCCACGCCGTGATTCGATCGCCCGCCGGCTGATCGAGGACTGGCTGGGCCGGTGAGAGCTCCCGTCCTGCCGCGGCGCGCGCTTCTCTGGCAGGCCGCGCTTCTTGCCGGCTGCGCCGAGCTCGGCCCTCCGCCTCTGCCCCCGCCTTCGACGGCGGACGATCCTGCCATCCTCAACAATCTGCTCGCGCTCGAATACGCGGCGGGCGCCGCCTACGACGGAACGCGCCACCTTCTCGCCGAGCCCCGGCGCGCGCACGCCGCCAAGTTCCGCGCCGAGCACGCGCGCCATGCCGACGCGCTTGCCGCCGCAATCCGGGAGCGCGGCGTAGAACCGGTCCAGCCCACCCCGTTCCGGGGCGTTGTCGAGAACGAGGCGCAGGCGCTGCGCCTTCTCGCCGGCGAGGAGCATGGCCTCGCCTCGGCCTATGTCGCAGCGCTCGCCGCCTTCGCGGATCGCGACCTCGCCCGCGCGGCCGGCAACATCCTCGCCGTCGAGGTGCTCCACTGGGCCGCCTGGCGCGCCGCGCTCGGCAGGGCGCCGAGCGACGGCCCCTTCTTCTTCGATCAGACGGCCGAATTCTAGCTTGTCGTTTCGCCTTCGCGGCGGCGCATCAGTGCCGCGAGCTCGGCATCGCCCGCCCGACCGGTGGCCTCGAGCCCGGCAATGACGCCGGCGCGGTCCTCGCGCGAGCGGTTCTGGCTCAGCTTGTACTTTCCCTCGAGGCGCGTCACCGAAAGCTCGAACCCGACGATGCCCTTGAGGAGGCCATTCACGAAAGTCTCGGGCATTTCCTCGTAGCGCCAGGGCGCCGGGGCATCCGCCTCGTAGACCCTCGAGAGCTCCGCGACCATGCGCGCGAGCGGCTCGGGATCTTCGATCCGACGCACACGGCCATAGGCGTGAACGGCCGTGTAGTTCCACGTCGGAACCGCCGGCGCCTTCGCATACCAGCGCGGCGAAACATAGGCGTGCGGGCCGGTGAAGATCGCCAGCGCCTCGGCTCCATCGACGAGGTCGGCGCATTGCGGATTGCCGCGCGCGAGATGGCCGGCGAGCGTGCCGCGCGGCGCGTCGTAGAGGAGCGGAAGGTGCGTCGCGACGAGGCCACCGGCACCGGCCGTGATCAGCGTCGCGAACGCGTTCGCCGAGATGAAGTCGGCGAGGACCTCGGGACGGTCCTCGCGAAAAGCGGGCGGAATGTACATCGCTGCGATCGTGCGCCGTCTCGCCCGCCGCTTGCAAGCGGCGAGCCGGATCAGCGCCTATGCGCGATCAGCGCAGATAGTCGACGAGAGTGAGGCCCCGCAACTCGGCCGTGACCGCGAACGAGGCCTCGAGCTGGGTTCTGAGTTGCGTGATCCGTGCTGACGCGTCGAGGAGGTCGACCTGCTCGATGTCGTTGATCTGCGTCTGGATGATCGTGAGGGTCGCCTCGTGCGCCTGCTCGGTTTGCTCGAGCAGCTGCTGCACTCGTCCGTTCGAGAGCTGCAGGGTCTCGATCCCGGTCAAGGCGTCCGTCAGCTTCGTCCCGGCCTCGTTCGCGACAGCGTCCCAATCGGCGCGGTTGATCGCGGGCGGCGTCACCGGGTCGTCCTGCGGCGCGGGCAAGGTCGCGAGCATCAGCAGCGAATGCAGCGCGGTCTGAAAGGCAGGGTCGTCGCCGGTGATCGAGTAGTCGGCCACGATCCCCTCGTCGATCTCCGGCCCGGCGTGGCGCGTGCCTCCGACATAGAAGTTCGAGGTCGTCGCCATGACTCCCGAAACGGCGTTCCGGACCGCGGTCAGCACGTCGGGCACCGGCGCCAGGAGCGCGGCATCGACGGCAGCCTGCGCCGCCGCGAGCAGCGCGCTCGAATCCGCCATGGGCGGCGTGTCCGTCGCGACGCCGGCGAAGAGGAAGCGGCCGTCGACATTGGCTTGCAGCTTCTGCATGATGTCCTTAACTGCCGCCTGGGCTCGGCTCGTGATGTCGGCGCGCCCGGTGTCGAACATCTTGTTCGCGAGCGCGATGTTGCGCATGTCGAGCACCTGGCTCCGCACGGCAGTGAGCGTGTTGTCGATGATGTCGGTGCGCGCCTTCAGCGTCTGGATGTTGTTCTTGAAGCCGGTAAGCTGCTCGCCCTTGTTGCGCAGCGAAATGTCGAGCGGCGCGAGGGCGGCGAGGTCGCCGTACCGATCAGTTTTCTGTCCGCTCGTGATCTGCTGCTGGATCCGGTTGATGTCGAGCTGGAGCTTGGACATCTCGGCGCGGATCAGCCGGTTCTGGCCGAGAGTGGAAAGCGTCGTCATTCGGCTTCTCCTTTACCGGACCATCATGAGCTCTTCGAGCATCGACTTCGCGGTCTGTATGACGCGCGCATTCGCCGCGTAGGCCTGCTGAAAGACGATGAGCTCGGCCATCTCCTGGTCGAGGTTGACGCCGGTCAGAGCCGAGTGCTTGGTCTCGAAGCTCTCCTTGAGCGCCTTCTGATAGCCGAGGCCGGCCTCTGCGTCCGCGCGGGAGCTCGATTGAGCGGCGATGAACTCCGTCGCGACCTGGACGATGCTGCCGGTCGCCGGCAGCCCGTTCGCCGTGAAAGCGATGTCCGTGCGCGAGAACAGCGCGACCGCGAGATCGATCGTTGTCGTGTCGCCCGGCATCGCCGAGTTGCGGATCAGCGTGGGTGTCGCGCGGATCGTCTCGTTGACCGCGATGCGGCGGGCGTAGCCCGTCGCCGTCATGGGCGAGTACGAGGTGCCGCCGCCGTCGTTGAACAGCTCGATCCCGACTCCGTTCGGCGGTGGGTCGGAGAAGGCGAGGGTCAGCGCGCGCGCCATGTCGTCGAGCTGCGCCTGCAGGTCGGGAATGTCGTTGTCACGGACCGCGAGGAGGCCGCCGAGGGCGCCGCTCTTGATCATCACGACGGGCGGCGACGGCGCCATCGCTGGCCGTGTCCCGATGCTGGTTTCCGAGATCGGATGGACGATGGTGTCGACCAGCGCGATACCCTGCTTGGAGTAGATCGCGATTTCGCCGTTCGCCTGCCTGAACGTGGTGAAGTCCATCAGCTCGGCGAGCCGGCCGAGCGCCTGGTCGCGCTGGTCTTCGAGGTCGGTCGTGTCGAGTCCGTTTCCGCCGGCCGAGATCGAGCGGTTGAGATCGTAGATCTGCCGGAGGATCTCGTTCACGTCGCTGATCGCGCGCGCGATCCGGTTGTTCATGTCCTCCTTGACGTCTTCGGTCCGTTCGTAGAGCTGCCGGAACGTGTGCGCCACCTGGTCGGCGACGCCGACCAGCGTGCTGTAGAGCGTGCTCTTCTCGGGGCTCGTCTGAAGGTCGCGGAACGCTGTCTCGAGCCTCTTGATGACGCCCGGAAGGGAGGAGTTGTCCTCCGGCCTGCCGAACTGCGTCTCGATCTGCGAGAGGAGCTGGACCCTCACGTCGAGCTTGTTGAGCTCGCCGGCGGCCTCCCGGATCGACTTCGCGAGCGCCTCGTTGACCTGGCGCAGCACGGGAGCCGCGAACGGCACCCCGGTCGGCCCGACGATGGCGCCTTGCGTCTTCCTGCTGTAGCCGTCGGTGGACGCATTGGCGATGTTGCGCGAGATCGTGTTGATCCGCGCCTGCGAGACCGAAAGTCCCGCCACCGCCGTGCCGAGGGTGTCCGACATGAGCCCTGCCCTTCCGTGGCCGTCGAGCCTGCTTTCGCCGCGCTACGCCTCTGCCGTTACCGGATGATGTTGTTCGTCTCTTCGAGGAGCTGGCTGGTCACGGTGATGACGCGGGTGTTGGCGCCGTAGGCGCGCTGCGTCTGAATCATCTTGGTGAACTCCGACGCGATGTCGACATTCGAGCCCTCCACCGCCGAAGCGACCATCGTGCCCACGCCGCTCGTGCCCGGGAACACGTAGCTCGCCGACCCGGAGTCCGCGGTCGCGCTGTACGCGTTGCCGTTCTCGAGCTTCAGCCCGTTCGGGTTGGAGAACGAGGCGAGCGGAATCTGGAAGATCGTGCGCCGCGCGCCGTTGCTGTAGTTGACGGTGACCTCGCCGAAGGTGCCGATCTCGAGGTTCCGGAACGACCCCGGCGGGAGCCCGTCCTGGTTCGCGCTGCGGAACTCTATGTCGCCGTCCGACCCCGTGAACATTGTCGTCTGAGAGGCGACGCCGTACTTCCCGAGATTGAAGTTCATGTTGATCGTGAACGAAGTCGGACCGGCGAACGTCATCGACAGCGGGATCGATACGTCGCTGCCGACGGCGCCCGGCGCATCGAAGGTGCCGTCGCCATCGGAGTCGATCTCGAGGATGCTGCCCGCCTGCGCGCCGGTGACCGGGTCGCTGGTCACGTTGAAGCGGATGCCGATGTCGGTCGCCGGCGCCGCCACGGTCATATCGGGATCCGGCGAGATCACCCGCATCCGCCAAGTGTCGTTATTGCCGGCCTCCTTGATCCATTGCACCTGGAAGGTGTGCGGCTCGCCGAGCGCATCGTAGAAGTCGACGGTGGTCGCAGGAAACTCGATTTCCGGCGTCGTCGAATCCGTGTCGAGAAGGTTGTTCGGCTCGCTCGGCAGGTTGACGCTGTAGTCGATGTTGGACGTCGCCTGCGGATTGTCGCGGTACTGCGTGATCCGGATCGCCTGCAGCGCGTTCCGATCCACCGCGCCGGTGCTGGGATCGATCGGCCAGCCCGCGAGATAGTACCCGGAGGAGTTGACCAGGAAGCCGTTGGCGTCGATCTCGAAGTCGCCCGTGCGCGTGTAGACGGGTTCGGCCTCGAAGGTCGGAAGCCCGCCGTTCCCGATCGATGCGACCCGGTTCACGGCGAAGAACCCGTTGCCCGAGATCGCGAGGTTCGTTTCCATCGAGGTCTGCTGGACCGGCCCCTGAATGTCGTTGGTCCGCTTCGGACGGGAGAGCACGCCGCCCGGCTCGTGCACGCGCGAATTCGAGACCGAGAGCAGCGTCGCGAACGTGGTCTCGATGCGCTTGTAGCCGGTCGTCTGCGAGTTCGCGATGTTGTCCGAGATGGCGCCCAAGGCGCGCGACTGCGCGTCGAGTCCGCCGACCGCCGTCGTCATCGCTCCGCTGAGGCTCATGATGGTTTCTCCTTGCCTTGAATCTCTCTTGTCGTCAGTTGAGGACCGCGACCAGCTTGGCCGTCGGAATTTCGAAGCTGCCGAAGGCCAGCGAGGCGGTGCCGTCCTTCATGAGGACGCCACCCACGGTGCCGAACGAGGTCACCGGCACCGTCATGACCGATCCGTCGAGCCGCTGCGCACCGACATCGAGCCTGTAGGTCCCCTCGGGCATCGGCCGGCCGCTCATATCCTTGCCGTCCCAGGTGAAGCCGTGCATGCCGGGCTCGGTTTCGCCGGCGCCTCGCCAGACGATGTTCCCGGCCGTGTCGCTGATGACGAGCTCGGTCTGCTTCGCCGTCGCGGGGAGCGTGTAGGAGAACTGCACCTCGCCGTCGACGAGGCCCATCTCCGCGCTGTCCACCGCCACCTTCTTGCCGACGAGCGCCAGCGAGGAAGCGAGCATGTTCGTCGAGAGCATCGAAACCATGCTTTCGAGCTGCTTGTTGGTCTTGATCGCCTGCTCGACTTGGCTGAACGAGACGAGCTGCTGCGTGAACTGATTCGTGTCGAGCGGCGACATCGGATCCTGGTTCCGAAGCTGGGTGGTGAGCAGCCGCAGGAACGAGTTGAGATCGTCGCCGAAGCCGGTCGAGGCGGATTTCGGGACCTGCTGCGAGGTCCCGGGATTGGTCGTGGTGGAGATCGAATTGACGGTGATGGTCATGGCTCAGATCCTGATGTCGAGGCCGCCGAGGAGGTGATGCCGGGCGGGCGCGCCGGATCCCACGGCTTCGATGGCGAATACCGCCCGTTCGGCCCCGCCGCGGCGACGCTGCCCCCTCGGGTCGGGCTGATTGCCCGCCTGGCCCTCGCCTTGCCGGAGATTGAAGCTGAGGCTTCCCGCCTCCGGCCTCAGCCCGGCGTCTCTCAGCGCCTGTTCGAGCCCGCGTGCGTCGTTCTGAAGAAGCGCGAGCGTATCGCTGCGGTCGGCGCGGACGATCGCGCTGACACGGCCGTCGTCGCCAATCCTCAGCTGGACCTCGACGCCTCCGAGGCTCGCGGGCTCGAGCTCGATGCGGATCCGGTCCTCGCGATGCTCGATCGCCTTTTCGAGCCGATGCATCACCTGCTGCGTGGCGGTGTGGAGCGGGGCACCGGCGGCCGCGGGCTGCGCCGGCCTCTCCGGACCGAGCGGCTCCGTCCGATGCGCGGCAAGCCCGTGCGGGGAAAGCGCCCGGGGCTCCGGCTCCGCCGACGCGCTCGTGTGCACATCATCGGGCTCGGCGGCCGGCGCGACGGCATCGGTCTCCGTGGTCGCTTTCGTGCGGCTCTGCGTCCTCTCGAACGCAACCGAGACCGGCGTCGCGGACTTCTCCGCCTTGGCCGAAGCCGCCGGACGCGCCTTCTCCCCGCCCGCCGGCCCTGTCGTCTTCGGCGCCGAGAGCGTCACCTCGGGCGAGATCTTGAGGGGGAACGGCGGGACCGCGGCATCAGCCGACTTCGTCGAGCCCGCTGGGGCGGCGTTCACCCCGGTAATCGGCTCGCCGGCCGCAGGTACCCGGCTTGCCGGGGTCGCCGCACCGCCATTCGTCTCTGTCTCCGGCTGAACCGCCGGCTGCTTCGTTTCCGGCTCGGCAGCCACTCCGGCCGAAACGGCGACCATCGCCGCACGATCGATCTTCAAAGGCCGGATGCCGGTCCCCGTCGCCTCGGCCGTTGCGACATCCCGGACGGGGCTCGCGGTATCCCCTCCCCCGGCGCCCGGCGCGAACGGCAGCGGCAGGAGAGGCGCGCCCGGCAACGTGAGCGACCGAGCCTTCGAGACGTCCGTCGTGCCCTCGCCGTCGGCGTTCGGCGAATCGCCGGCGGGCGCCATCGGGTCGAAGAGGCCGAGAAGCCCGGCGAAGAGCGCCGCCAGCGGGTCGGCGGCGGCGTCCTTCGGGTTCTGCGCCTGCGTCGGGATCGCGCCTTGCTGGATGCCGGTGGTCTCGATGTTCATCACTGCCGCTTTCGTGTCTCGACGCCCTCCCTCAGCAAGGGCGATGCCAACTCGAAAAGCGGCCGATTCGCGCGGCTCTTCCCGCCCGCGACCGGTGCCCCGCGGCAGAACCTGCCGAGTCGAGCGGGAGGCAGAATTTTCCGCGCGATTAGAACGGCCTATCGCGCGACACGCGAGCGCCGAGGGGGTGGTTCGCTTTAGGGCTTTGTTAAGCCGCCGCCTCCTAACGTCACGCGCATGCACAGCAAGGCGCCTTCAACCCGGGCTGAGCCTCCCATAGCGGCGGACGGCGCCACCCGGGTGCTGTTGGACGAGTTGCCGCCGCCCGATACGAAGCGGTGGGTGATTCGGCGCAAAGCGACCGTCGTCGCCGCGGTGCGTTCGGGGCTGCTCACGCTCGAGCAGGCCTGTCAGCGCTACAAGCTGTCGATCGAAGAGTTCCTCTCCTGGCAGCGTCTCATCGACGCCCACGGTCTCGCCGGCCTTCGCGTCACGCGTCTTCAGGACTACCGCAACGCGAAGTCCCGCCACTACTGAGCGGTCTCGCGCATCTCGGCAAAAAATGCCGAGCTTTTAACGCGTTCTTCACGACACCGCCGATAGTTTCCAGAGCGTGAACCGCACTACTCGCGGTCGAAAGTCACTCGGAGCATCTTCGCGGTGAACGGCTTCATCCAAAGCCTTCGTCAGCTCGGGCCGGTGCGGCTCGGCGCGCTCGGAATCGTCGCGCTCCTGACGCTCGGCTTCTTCGGCTACATCGGCACCCGCGTCGCCGCGCCCACTTATTCCCTCCTTTACGCCGACCTCGACCTCAAGGACAGCGCCCAGATCACGCAGAGGCTCGACGCCCTCGGCATTCCTTACGAGATCAGAGGCGACGGCAGCGGCATCCTCGTGCCGAGCGACCAGGTTGCGAAGCTGCGCATGACGATGGCGGAGGCCGGCCTGCCCCGCGGCGGCTCCGTCGGATACGAGCTCTTCGACAAGTCCGAGGGGCTCGGCACGTCGAGCTTCGTCCAGAACGTCAATCAGCTGCGTGCGCTCGAGGGCGAGCTCGCGCGCACCATCGCCTCGATCTCCACCGTGCAGGCCGCGCGCGTCCATCTCGTGCTGCCCCGGCGCGAGGTCTTCCAGCGCGACCGGCAGGAGCCGAGCGCGGCGATCGTCCTCAAGCTGCGCGGCGCCGAACGCCTCGGCAAGGGCCAGGTCGCGGCGATCCGGCATCTCGTCGCCGCCGCCGTTCCGGGCCTGAAGCCTGCGCAGATCTCGGTCGTCGACGGCGAGGGGAACCTCCTCGCGCGCGGCGGCGAGGAGGCGGGCTTCGCCGGGGCTGACGCCGACGAGGCGCGAATCGCCTACGAGAACCGCCTCGCCCGCACCGTCGAGGAAATGATCGAGCGCACCGTCGGTCCCGGCAAGGTGCGCGCCGAGGTTCGCGCCGACATGGATTTCGACCGGGTCACGACGAGCTCGGAAGTCTACGACCCCGATGGCCAGGTGGTGCGCTCGACCCAGACGGTGACGGAGCAGAACGACCAGTCCGACGGCGCCGATCAGGCGGTCACGGTCGCGAACAACCTGCCCGATGCGCAGAAGCCGTCCGAGAGCGCCGCCGGCCGCACCAGGAGCGCCCGGAGCGAGGAGACGGTCAACTACGAGATCTCGAAGAAGGTGACGAGCCATGTCCGCGAGGGCGGCGTGGTGCGGCGCCTCTCCGTCGCCGTTCTCGTCGACGGAATTTGGACGCTGAACAAGGACGGTCAGCGCCAATGGCAGCCGCGTCCGGCCGAAGAGATGGAGCGCATCGGCGCGCTCGTGCGCTCCGCGATCGGTTTCGACGAGAAGCGCGGCGATCGGGTCGAGATCGTCAACCTCCGCTTCGCCGGAAACGAGGCGGTCGGAACGTCGAGCGACGACGGGCTCATGCTGCTCGGTCTCGACAAGAACGACCTGATCCGCCTCGTCGAGGGTCTCGCGCTGATGCTCGTCGGCCTCCTCGTCGTGCTCGTCGTCGTGCGTCCCTTCCTCAACCGGCTCGCCGAGGCGGCTCCGGCGCTCGCGCCTGCCGGCGCCCCTCTCCTGCCCGACGGCACGCCCGACGTCGCAGGCGCCCTCCCCGCGCCTCCCGGCACGGCGCTCGCGCCGGGTGCGGCGCCCGGCGCGGTGGAGGAAGAGGATCCGCTCATCGACATCAGCAAGGTCGAGGGACGCGTCAGGAAGTCGTCGGTGAAGAAGATCGCCGAGATCGTCGACAAGCATCCGGAGGAGACGGTCGCGATCCTCCGGCAATGGATGTACCAGCAGGATTGAGCCGGAGCCATGGCGTCCCATCGCGTACGTGACGACATCGAGGCGCTGAGCGGCAGCGAAAAGGCGGCGATCTTCATGCTCGCGCTCGGCGAGGAGCAGGCGGCGAAAGTCTTCACTCAGCTCGACGACGAGGAAATCAAGGAACTCACCCAGACGATGGCCAATCTCGGCACCGTCACCGCCGACGTCGTCGAGCAGCTCTTGGTCGATTTCGCGAAGGCGATAAACTCGGCCGGCTCCCTCATCGGCTCCTACGAGAGCACAGAGCGGCTCCTTTCCAAGATCCTGCCCGGCGAGCGCGTCGCGCAGATCATGGAAGAGATCCGCGGCCCGGCCGGTCGAACGATGTGGGACAAGCTCGGCAACGTCAACGAGACGGTGCTGGCGAACTACCTCAAGAACGAATATCCGCAGACCGTCGCCGTGATCCTTTCCAAGGTGAAGGGAGAGCACGCCGCGCGCGTCCTGACGCAGCTGCCCGAGAGCTTCGCCATGGAAGTCATCATGCGCATGCTGCGCATGGAGCCGGTGCAGAAGGACATCCTGGACGACGTCGAACGCACGCTGCGCACCGAGTTCTTCTCGAATCTTGCGCGCACGAACAAGCGCGATCCGCACGAGATGATCGCCGAGATCTTCAACAATCTCGACCGCACGACCGAGAACCGCTTCATCACCGCGCTCGAAGAGCGCAACCGCGATTCCGCCGAGCGCATCAAGTCGCTCATGTTCACCTTCGAGGACCTCGTCAAGCTCGACCCGCAGGGGATTCAGAAGGTGCTGCGTCAGGCCGACAAGACGAAGATTCCGCTCGCGCTCAAAGGCGCCTCGGAAACGCTGCGCGATCTCTTCTTCGGAAACATGTCCGAGCGCGCCGCGAAGCTCCTCAAGGAAGAGATGCAGGCGATGGGCCCGGTGCGGTTGCGCGACGTCGAGGAGGCGCAGGCCCACCTCGTCGCGACGGCGAAGGAGCTCGCCAACGCCGGCGAGATCGTGATCGCCGACAGCAAAGGCGACGACGAGCTGGTGTACTGATGAGCCTCGCCGCCCGCAAATTCCTCTTCGACTGCTCCTTCGACGCCCCGCCTCCGCCGGAGGAGCCGGCGGTCGTCGCGCCCCCCGAGCCGACCTTCACGGCGGGCGATCTCGAAGCCGCCCGTGCGGCCGGTTTCGCGGAAGGCCGCGCGGCCGGTCTCGCCGACGCTGCGGCCAGCCAGGCCGCGCGCCTTGCCTCCGCGCTGGAGCGCGCCGTCGAAGGAATCGGTACGCTTCTCGAGCACCGCACCCAATCCGCGCAGGCGCTCGAAGGCGCGGCCGTCGAGCTCGTGCTGGCGATCGCGCGCAAGGTGCTGCCCGAGGCCTCGAGGCGCCTCGCCTTCGACGAGCTCGTCGGCCTCGTCCGCTCCTCGCTCGAAGACGTCATCGGCGAGCCGCGCCTCGTGGTGCGCGTGCCCGACGCTCTCTTCGACGAGGCCAAGGAACGGATCGGCGCGTCGGCAGCCGCCGCCGGCTACGCCGGAAAGGTGGTCGTCCTCGCCGACCCCGCGCTCGGCCCCGAAGATGCCCGCGTCGAGTGGGCGGACGGGGGTGCCGAACGCGACATGACCCGCTTTTGGGCGGAGCTCGACGAGGCGGCGAAGCGTGCCGTCGCGACCCTGACGCAGTTCCGAGGAGACTAGAATGAGCGACAACGAAAACCTCCAGCTCGACGAGCTCGAGGGCGACGCGAAGGCGCACCAGCCCGACTCTCGCCCGCAGAGCGCGAAGGACCTCGAGGCGGTCTACGAGGTCCCGGTCCAGATCTCCGCGGTGCTCGGCCGCGCCACCATGCAGGTGAGCCAGCTGCTGAAGCTCGGGCGCGGCGCCGTGGTCGAGCTCGACCGCAAGGTCGGCGAAGCGATCGACATCTATGTCAACAACCGCCTCGTCGCGCGCGGCGAGGTCGTGATCGTCGACGAGCGGCTCGGCGTCACGATGACCGAGATCGTGAAGGCGGAGCGCTCGTAAGAAGAAGGCTCGACCCTATGCGTCTCCTCATCATCGGCTCCCTCGACGGCTACATCTCCGAGGCCGGCAAGATCGCGCACGCGAAGGGCGCGCGGGTCGTTCACGCCCAGGACGGCGAGGCGGCTCTCGATCTGCTTCGTTCGGGCCAGGGCGGCGATCTCGCCATGATCGACGTGAAGCTCGACGTCGCCGCCTTCTGCTCGGCGCTCAAGGCGGAACGCATCAACCTGCCTGTCGTGGCGTGCGGAATCGGCACTGACGCCGAGGCGGCGGTACGCGCGATCCGCGCCGGGGCGAAGGAATACGTGCCGCTCCCGCCCGATGCGGCGCTCATCGCCGCCGTGCTCGAGGCCGTTGCCGAGGAGAGCAAGACCGTCATCGTGCGTGACCCGGCGATGGTCGCGACCGTACGCCTCGCCGAGCAGGTCGCGCCGTCCGATGCCTCGATCCTCCTCACCGGCGAGAGCGGCACCGGCAAGGAGGTCGTCGCCCGGCTCATCCACCGCAAGAGTCGTCGGGCAAAGGCGAATTTCGTCTCGGTCAACTGCGCGGCCATCCCTGAGAATCTGCTCGAATCCGAGCTCTTCGGCCACGAGAAGGGCGCCTTCACCGGCGCCGTGGCGCGGCGCATCGGCAAGTTCGAGGAGGCGAATGGCGGCACGCTGCTTCTCGACGAGATCAGCGAGATGCATCCCCGTCTTCAGGCCAAGCTGCTGCGCGCCATCCAGGAGCGCGAAATCGACCGCGTCGGCGGCACGCAGCCGGTCAAGGTGGACATCCGCCTCATCGCGACCTCGAACCGCGACCTCGAGGAGGCCGTGAGGAAGGGCGAGTTCCGCGAGGATCTCTACTTCCGCCTCAACGTCGTCAACCTCCGCATCCCGCCGCTGCGCGAGCGGCCCGCCGACATCGAGCCGCTCGCCGAGCACTTCGCGCGAAAGTACGCCGACGCGAACGGCGTTCCCCACCGGCCGCTCGCCGCGGAAACGCGCGCGCTCCTCCGCAGGCATGCGTGGCGCGGCAACGTCCGCGAGCTCGAGAACACCATGCATCGCGCCGTTCTGCTCGCGCAGGGTGACGAGATCGGCCCCGAGGCCGTGATGATGCTGAACGGTCCCAAGGGGTCCGCCCCGGTGGCGGGCGGCGGCGCCGCTGCCGCCGGAACGCTCGTCGGCCGCACCGTCGCCGAGGTCGAGCGCGCCCTCATCCTCGACACGCTCCAGCATTGCCTCGGCAACCGGACTCACGCCGCCAATATCCTCGGCATCTCGATCCGCACCCTGCGCAACAAGCTTCAGCAGTATCGACAGGAGGGGGTCCCGGTGCCGCCGGCGCCGAACGAGGTCGAGCGGGTCGTAGCGTGACGCCTTTCCGCGCATCGCCCGGCGCTCCGCCCGCCCGGATCGCATCATGACGGACGCCGCCGTCACCACGGCTCCCAACGTGTTTATCGAGCGCGTGCTCGGGACGCTGCGCCGCGGCGAGATCGCGCTCGCCCTCGCCATCGTCGCGATCCTGGTCGTGCTCATCCTGCCGATGCCGACCTGGCTCCTCGACATGAGCCTCGCGCTCTCGGTGACGTTCTCGGTACTCATCCTCATGGTCGCGCTCTTCATCGAGCGCCCGCTCGACTTCAGCGCCTTCCCGACGGTGCTGCTGATTGCGACCATGCTGCGCCTCGCGCTCAATCTCGCCTCGACCCGCCTCATCCTCAGCCACGGC
>JADGGZ010000243.1 GCA_019689675.1 Rhodospirillales bacterium
CATCGTCGGCCAGGCCGAGGCGAAGCGCGCCGTCGCGATCGCCCTCCGCAACCGCTGGCGGCGCCAGCAGCTCCCCGAGGAGCTTCGCGAAGAGGTGCTGCCGAAGAACATCCTCATGATCGGGCCGACCGGCGTCGGCAAGACCGAGATCGCGCGCCGCCTCGCCAAGCTCGCCCAGGCGCCCTTCCTCAAGGTCGAGGCGACGAAGTTCACCGAGGTCGGCTATGTCGGCCGGGACGTCGAGCAGATCGTGCGCGACCTCGTCGAGATCGCGATCGCGATGACGCGCGAGAAGATGCGCAAGGAAGTCGCCTCGAAGGCGGAGCTGCGCGCCGAGGAGCGGGTTCTCGATGCGCTCGTCGGCGAGAACGCGCGCGCCGAGACGCGCCAGCAGTTCCGCAAGATGCTGCGCGAGGGCCAGCTCGACCAGAAGGAGATCGAGATTCCCGTGCAGGAGAGCCTCGCCTCGAGCCTGCCTACCTTCGAGATTCCGGGCATGCCGGGGGCGCAGATGGGCATGCTCAACCTCGGCGACATCTTCGGCAAGGCGTTCGGGCAGCGCATGAAGCCCAAGCGCATGACCGTGGCCGAGAGCCATGCGGTGCTCCTCGCCGAGGAGAGCGACAAGCTCCTCGATCAGGACAAGGTCGTGCGCGAGGCGATCAACGCGGTCGAGCAGAACGGCATCGTGTTCCTCGACGAGATCGACAAGATCTCGGCGCGCTCGGAGCGCACCGGCGCCGACGTCTCGCGCGAGGGCGTGCAGCGCGACCTCCTGCCCTTGATCGAAGGCACGACCGTGGCGACGAAGCACGGCCCGGTGAAGACGGACCACATCCTCTTCATCGCCTCGGGCGCCTTCCATCTCGCCAAGCCCTCCGACCTCCTTCCCGAGCTCCAGGGAAGGCTGCCGATCCGGGTCGAGCTGAAGCCGCTGTCGCGCGAGGATTTCCGCCGCATCCTGGTCGAGCCGGAGGCGAGCCTTCTGAAGCAGTACAAGGCCCTCCTCGCGACCGAGGGCGTCGAGCTCGAGTTTCTCGACGAAGCGATCGACGAGATCGCGCGGCTCGCCGAGGACATCAACACCAGGGTCGAGAACATCGGCGCGCGGCGCCTTCACACGGTGATGGAGCGCCTTCTCGAGGACGTGAGCTTCACCGCCTCCGACGCGCTGCCGGGCACGGTGGTGCGGATCGACGCCGCCTATGTGCGCGAGCACGTGGCGAAGCTCGCCGAGAACGCCGACCTCTCGAAGTTCATTCTCTAGCGCGGGCGACGCAGGCCTCCGGCCGCCCGCTCGGCAGCGCCCGTCCGCGCGCGCTCGCGCGGGCATCACGGAAGCATGGCCGCTCCGCGCCCCGTTTCTTCGACTGCGAAGCCTCTCGCGTCACCCCCGCGAAAGCGGGGGTCCATTCGGCGACACGACGGAAGCTTTCGCCGACGCCTTGCGCGCCGTGCGGAAGGCGCCGCTTCTCAGCCGGTGGCGGTGGAAGCGGGAGCGCCGGGCGCTTTTCCCTCGCTCGCCGGGGAAGCTCCTGCCGTCGTCTGCGGCTCGCGCAGATGGCACGCGGCCATGTGGCCGGGGAGGATCTCGCGCATCGCCGGCTCCTCGATGCGGCAGCGGTCGAACGCGTAGGGGCAGCGCGTGTGGAAGCGGCAGCCGGCAGGCGGGTTGATCGGGCTCGGCACGTCGCCCGAGAGGATGATGCGCTGGCGCTTGGCGCCGGGCTCGGGCAGCGGCACGGCGGAGAGGAGCGCCTCGGTGTAGGGATGGAGCGGGTTGGCGAAGAGCGAGCGCTTGGGCGCGAGCTCGACGATCTTGCCGAGATACATGACCGCGATGCGGTGCGAGATGTGCTCCACCACCGCGAGGTCGTGCGCGATGAAGAGATAGGAGAGGCCGAGCTCCTGCTGGAGATCCATCAGGAGGTTGATCACCTGCGCCTGGACCGAGACGTCGAGCGCCGAGACCGGCTCGTCGCAGACGATCACCTTCGGGTTCACCGCGAGCGCGCGCGCGATGCCGATGCGCTGGCGCTGCCCGCCGGAGAACTCGTGCGGGTAGCGCTTCAGCGCGTCGGGACGCAGCCCCACCTTGCCGAACACGGCGACGACGCGCTCCTCGAGCTCGCGCCCGCGCGCGATGCCGTAATTCTCGAGCGGCTCGCCGACGATCTGGCCGACGGTGAGGCGCGGGTTGAGCGATGAATAGGGGTCCTGGAAGACCACCTGCAGCCGGCGCCGCCACGGGCGCATCTCGGCCTTCGAGAGATGGTCGATCCGCTCGCCCTCGAGCCGCACCGTGCCGGCGGTCGGCTCGATCAGCTTCAGGATCGACTTTCCCGCCGTCGACTTGCCGCAGCCCGACTCGCCGACGAGGCCGAGCGTCTCGCCCTCGCCGAGGGTGAAGGAGATGCCGTCGACGGCGTAGACCCAGCCCTTGGTGCGCGCGAGGAAGCCCTTGCGCACCGGGTAGTGCTTCTTGAGGTTCTCGACTTCGAGGAGGGGCTTCGTCATGCCGCGGCCGCGAGACGGTCGGAGTGGTGGCAGGACGCGGCGTGCGACGGCGCCTTCTCCTCGAAAGGCGGCGCCTCCCGGCGGCAGAGCTCTGTCGCCCAGGCGCAGCGCGGCGCGAAGGCGCAGCCGACGATCTCCTCGCGGAGCGACGGCACCGTGCCGGGAATGTCGGCGAGGCGATGCGCTTCCCCCGAGAGGCTCGAGCCCAGCTTCGGCACCGAGGCGAGGAGCCCCGCGGTGTACGGATGGCGCGGCGAGCGGAAGAGCGCCTCGACCGGCGCCTCCTCCACCTTCCGGCCTGCGTACATGACGACGACGCGCGCCGCCATCTCGGCGACGACGCCGAGATCGTGCGTGATGAGCACGATCGCGGCGCCGATCCGCGCCTTCAGCTCGCGCATCAGATCGAGAATCTGCGCCTGGATCGTGACGTCGAGCGCGGTCGTGGGCTCGTCGGCGATGAGGAGCTTGGGGTTGCAGGCGAGCGCCATCGCGATCATGACGCGCTGGCGCATGCCGCCCGAGAGCTCGTGCGGATACTGCGTGATGCGGCGCTCGGGCTCCGGGATGTGCACGAGGCGCAGCATCTCCACCGCGCGCGCGAGCGCCGCCTTGCGGTCGAGCCCCTGATGGAGGCGCAGCGTCTCGCCGATCTGGCGGCCGATCGTCAGCACCGGGTTGAGCGACGTCATCGGCTCCTGGAAGATCATCGAGATCTCGTTGCCGCGGATCTTGCGCATCTCGGCCTCGGAAAGCGCGAGGAGGTCGCGCCCGGCGAAGCGGATGCTGCCCGAGACGATGCGGCCCGGCGGCGAGGGCACGAGGCGCAGGATCGAGAGCGAGGTGATGCTCTTGCCGCAGCCCGACTCGCCGACGATGGCGAGCGTCTCTCCCTCGTCGACATGGAGCGAGACGCCGTCGACCGCGCGCACCACGCCGTCGCGGGTGAAGAAATGCGTGCGCAGATCCTCGATCTCGAGAAGCCGGCTCGCGGTCATCGGCGTGCCGCGCCCGGTCACATCCGCCTCGCGAGGCGCGGGTCGAGGGCGTCGCGCAGCCCGTCGCCGACGAGGTTCACCGCGAGCACGGTGAGCGAGAGGCAGATACCCGGGAAGAGGATGATGTAGTAGGCGATCTGGAACAGCGTCCGCCCCTCGGCCATGATGTTGCCCCAGGACGGGATGTTGGGCGGCGTGCCGGCGCCGATGAAGGAGAGATAGGCCTCGGTGATCATCGCCGAGGCGCAGATGTAGGTGCCCTGCACGAGGAGCGGCGCGATCGTGTTGGGCAGGATGTGCCGGCGCAGCGTCTTGAAGAAGCCGGTGCCCGCCGCCTCCGCCGCCTCGATGAAGGGCTGCTCGCGCAGCCCCAGCACGACCCCGCGCACGAGACGCGTGACGCGCGGCACCTCGGCGATGGTGATCGCCGCGATTACGTTGCCGAGGCTCGCGCGCGTCAGCGCCACGAGCGCGATCGCGAGGAGGATCGGCGGGATCGACATGAGCCCGTCCATGACGCGCATCACGATCGCGTCGAGAAGGCGCGAGAAGCCGCTGACGAGCCCGATCGCGAGACCGATGAGCGTCGAGAGAAGCGCCACGGCGAGACCGACGGCGAGCGAGATCCGCGCGCCGTAGACGACGCGGCTGTAGACGTCGCGGCCCAGCATGTCGGTGCCGAACCAGTAGTCCGCGGACGGATGCCGGAGGCGGCGGATCGGCGACACCGCCTGCGGATCGACCGTGCCGAGCCACGGCGCCAGGATCGCGATGAGGATCATCACGACCAGGATCGCGCCGCCGATGATGGCGGTCGGATGCCGGCGGAACGCGTCCCGGATCGGGCGACGCGCGGGGGCGGCGGGGAGCGCGACGTCGGCGACGGCCATCAGTATCTGATCCGCGGATCGAGGAAGGTGTAGCTGATGTCGACCGCGAGGTTCACCAGCACGTAGGCGGCGGAGAAGAGGAGAATGACGCCCTGGATGATCGGATAGTCCCGCCGCAGGATCGCGTCGACGACGAGGCGCCCGATTCCGGGGATCGCGAACACCGTCTCGGTGATGACGACGCCGCCGATGAGGAGCGCGACGCCGATGCCGATGATCGTCGCGACCGGCACGGCGGCGTTCTTGAGCGCGTGGCCGACGAGGACCGAGTTCTGGTCGAGCCCCTTGGCGCGGGCGGTGCGGATGTAGTCCTGGCTCAAAACGTCGAGCATCGAGGCGCGCGTGATGCGGGCGATGAGGGCGACGAAGGAGAGGCCGAGCGCGGCGCTCGGCAGCACCATGTGCGCGAGGAACGGGCCGATCCCCTCGCTGATGCTGCGATAGCCCTGCACCGGCAAAAGGTCGAGCTCGAGCGAGAAGAAGAGGATGAGGAGGTAGGCGACGACGAAGACCGGGATCGAGAAGCCGGCGACGGCGAGCGCCATCACCGCGCGGTCGAGCCAGGAGCCGACCTTCGCGGCGGCCAGGACGCCGAGCGGGATCGCCACCACGATCGCGACGAACATGGTGCAGAGCGTGAGCGCGACGGTCGGCTCGAGGCGCTGCTCGATGAGGCGCCAGACCGGCAGGTTGGTGAAGATCGAGATGCCGAGATCGCCTTGCAGGACGTGCCAGAACCACCCGCCGAAGCGGACGAGGAACGGCTCGTCGAGGCCGAGCTTGGCGCGGATGCGCGCGATGTCCTCCGCCGTGGCGAGGTCGCCGGCGATCACCGCGGCCGGATCGCCCGGCGAGAGATAAAGCAGCGAGAAGACGAAGAACGCCACCACGACCATGACCGGAATCGTGGCGAGCAGCCGCCGCACGATGTACGCGAACATGACGAAACCTTCAGCTCCGGCTGACGGCCGACCGGCTCTAGCCTACTTCTTCTCGACGTTCCACAGGAACGCGATGGGCGCGACGATGACGCCCTCGAGGTT
>JADGGZ010000244.1 GCA_019689675.1 Rhodospirillales bacterium
GCTCATCACCCTGCCGGTGCTCGCAGGCGCGATCACGATGCTGCTCACGGACCGCAATTTCGGTACCACCTTCTTCGATCCTGCCGGCGGCGGCGATCCCCTGCTCTTCCTGCACCTCTTCTGGTTCTTCGGGCACCCCGAAGTCTACATCATGATCCTGCCGGCGTTCGGCATCATCAGCCACGTGGTCTCGACGTTCTCGAAAAAGCCGGTCTTCGGCTATCTCGGCATGGTTTACGCGATGGTCGCGATCGGCTTCATCGGCTGCGTCGTCTGGGCGCACCACATGTTCACAGTCGGGATGGACGTCGACACCCGTGCCTATTTCGCCGCCGCGAGCATGGTCATCGCGGTGCCGACAGGCATCAAGATCTTCTCCTGGATCGCCACGATGTGGGGCGGCTCAGTCCGCTTCACGACGCCGATGCTGTTCGCGCTCGGCTTCATCATTCTCTTCACGATCGGAGGCGTCACCGGCGTCGTGCTCGCGAATGCCGGGGTCGATGTGTCGCTGCATAACACCTATTACGTCATCGCCCACTTCCATTACGTCCTGTCGCTCGGCTCCGTCTTCGCGGTGTTCGCGGGGTTCTACTACTGGATCGGCAAGATGTCCGGCCGCCAGTACAACGAGCTGTTCGGAAAGATCCATTTCTGGACGACGTTCGTCGGCGTCAACCTCACATTCTTCCCGATGCATTTCCTCGGCCTCGCCGGCATGCCGCGCCGCATCGCCGACTACCCCGACGCATTCGCCGGATGGAACGAGATCGCTTCGATAGGCGCCTACATCAGCTTCGCTGCGACCCTCTGGTTCGTGTTCGTCGCCTTGCACACTCTGCTCGCCGGCAGACGGATCGGGGCGAACTACTGGGGCGAAGGAGCGGCGACCCTCGAATGGACGGTGTCCTCGCCGCCACCGTTCCATACTTTTCCGGAGATCCCGGTGGTGAAGTAGGCGCAGACGGGGTCGCTGCCGGGCCGAGGAAAGCGAGCGCCTGGAGACCTCGCTCGCCTAGCCCGGCAGCCGGAAACAGCCCGCAGTCGAGAGTGATCCGGGGCATCCGCCTATCCGGTTCATCGGGGAAGTGAAGAACGGAGGATTTTCGAGCCGCTTGAAGGAGGATCCGACCGCGATGAAGCCACCGAGTTCCCCGTCGTGCTTCACGAACGCGCCCGACCCGACGCGTCGCGGCCATGCCGATCGGGAGGAAATGCTCTCGCTGCTGAACGAATTGCTCGAGGCGGAGCGGGCCGGCGCCAAGGTGACGCTCCGCCTCAGTAGGGAGGCGAACGACCCTGCGGTCGACGCCGCGCTGCAGGCCGTCGCAATAGACGAGGCTCGCTTCTGCACGATGCTGTGCCTACAGATCGAGCGACTCGGCGAGGCGCCGACGAAGAAGACCGGTGACTTCTACCAGAAGGTGATGGCCCTCGACGGGATGGACGCGCGGCTGCGCCTCCTCGATCGCGGTCAGGGCTGGGTCGTGCGGAAGATCCGCGAGGTCTTGCCGCGCATCGTGGACGGCGCCCTTCGAAAAGACCTGGGCGATATGCTCGCGACGCACGAACGGAACATCGAAGCCTGCAAGAGGCTTTCCGCGCGAGGCAGGTAGCCGGAACTCCGCCGCTATTTCCCTTCGATCGCGGCTCGGTGCTTCGCGGCGAGCTCGACGTAGTGCGCGGCGTTGACCCGGATGAACTCGTGCTCTTCCGGCCGGACCGCGCGGGCGAAGCGCGCCGGGATGCCCGCCCAGAGCTGATTGGCCGGAATCCGCTTGCCGGGCGAGACGACCGAGCCCGCGGCGACGATCGCGCCCCTCTCGACATAGACGCCGTCGAGCAGGATCGCGCCGATCCCGATCATGGCGTCGTCCTCGACCGTCACGCCGTGAAGCACGGCCCGGTGCCCGATCGTCACGCCCGCGCCGATGATCGTCGGCGCGACGACGTGGATCACCGTCATGTCCTGAACATTGCTGCGCGGCCCGATACGGATCGGGCCGTCGTCGCCGCGGAGGACGGCGCCGTGCCAGACGCTCACGTCGGGACCGAGCTCGACGTCGCCGATGACCGCGGCGCCGGGCGCGATGAAGGCGGAAGGATCGATACGCGGCCGGCGGCCGTCGAAGTCGTAGACGGTCACGAGACGGGCCCCAGGTGAATTGCGCCTTCGGCAGCGAGGCGGCCGATCTCCTCGTCCGAGAAGCCGTGTTCGAGCAGCACTTCGCGGGTGTGCTCGCCGTAGCGCGGCGCCGGCCGCGCGACCTTGCCGGGCGTCTCCGAGAACTTGATCGGAAGGCCGATCGACTCGACCCGGCCGAGGCTCGGATGCTCGGTCGCGACGATCATCTCGCGCGCCCGCGTCTGCTCGTTCGCCTGCATCTCCTTGACGTCGAGAACCGGCCCGGCCGGAACGCCGGCGGCCTCGAGAAGCGCGAGCCACTCGGCGGACGGGCGCTGCCGGAACCGCCGCGTCAGCTCGGCGGCGAGCGCCTCGAGATGCCGCATCCGGCCTGGATTGTCGGCGAACCGCGGGTCGGCCGCGAGCTCCGGCGCCTCGAGCACCTCGACGAGGCGCAGCCAGTTCGCCTGGTTCGCCGCGCCGACCGTGATCCACCCGTCCGCCGTCTCGAATGCCTGGTAGGGCGCGTTGAGCGGATGGGCAGAGCCCATCGGGCCGGGCGCCACGCCGGTGGCAAGGCAGATCGCGGACTGCCAATAGGTGTGGACGATTCCCGCTTCGAAGAGCGAGGTGTCGACCATCTGGCCCTCGCCCGTCCTGAGGCGATGGACATAGGCGGCGACGCAGCCGAGCGCGGCGAGAATGCCGGCCGTTATGTCGGTGACGGGGGCGCCGACCTTGACCGGCGGCCGGCCCGGCCCCTCGCCGGTAATGCTCATGAGGCCGCTCATCCCTTGCGCGACGAGGTCGAACCCGCCGCGCTCGGCGTACGGTCCTGTGCGGCCGAAGCCGGAGATCGAGCAGTAGATGAGGCCGGGATTGTCCCGCTTCAGAGCCTCGTAGCCGAGCCCCATCTTCGCCATCGTCCCGCGACGGTAGTTCTCGGTCAGGATGTCGGCGCGGGCGACGAGCCGGCGGAGCACCTCTTTCCCGCCCTCCGTCTTGAGGTCCACGGCTACGCCCCGCTTGTTGCGGTTCATCATGAGATAGGCCGCGCTTTCCTCGCCCACCTTCGGCGGCACCATCCGGCGCGTGTCGTCGCCGCCCGGTATCTTCTCGATCTTGACGACGTCGGCGCCCATGTCCGCCAGCATCATGCCGCAGGTGGGGCCAGCCATGACGTGGCTCAGCTCGATGACCTTGACCCCAGTGAGAGGACCGCTCATGGCCGCCTTCTAGCAACGCCTTGCAGGGATAGGAAGCCTTGCATATCTCAACCCGCGCCATGACGACCGAGAAACGCAGCTTCCAGGCGGAGGTCAGCCGCCTCCTCGACATCGTCGCGCACTCGCTCTACAGCGAGAAAGAGATTTTCCTGCGCGAGCTCGTCTCGAACGCTTCCGACGCGTGCGACCGGATGCGCTACCTCGCGCTGACGAAACCCGAGCTCGCCGAGGCGGACGCGGAGTACCGGGTCGTTCTGACGCCCGACAAGCAGAAGAAGACCCTCGTCGTCGACGACAACGGGATCGGGATGACCCGCGAGGAGCTGGCCGAGAATCTGGGCACGATAGCGCGCTCGGGCACGGCGTCCTTCCTGCAGAACCTCACCGGCGACGCGAAGAAGGATCTTTCCCTCATAGGCCAGTTCGGGGTCGGGTTCTATTCGGCCTTCATGGTCGCCCGGGAGGTCGAGGTGATCTCGCGCCGGGCGGGCGAGAGCGAGGCTTGGCGCTGGGTTTCGGACGGCCGCGGCGAGTACACCATTTCACCCGCCGAAAAGGCCGGGCGCGGCACCACGATCATCCTCCACCTGAAGGAAGGCGAGGAGGAGTTCCTCGAGCCGCACCGGCTGCGTCATATCGTCAAGACGTATTCCGAGCACATCCCGCTCCCGATCCTGCTCAAGGAAGGCGGGAAAGAGGAGAAGCTCAACGAGGCCTCGGCGCTCTGGACCCGGCCCAAGGCCGAGATCAAGCCGGAGCAGTACAAGGAGTTCTACCACCACGTCGGGCACGTGTTCGACGAGCCGTGGCTGACGCTGCATTTTCGGGCCGAGGGCGTCTTCGAGTACACGGGGCTCCTCTTCATCCCGTCGACGAAGCCCTTCGACCTCTACGATCCGCAGCGCAAGGGGCGGCTCAAGCTCTATGTCCGCCGCGTCTTCATCACCGACGACGCCGAAGGTCTCGTTCCCGCCTGGCTGCGCTTCCTTCGCGGCGTCGTCGACAGCGAGGACCTACCGCTCAACGTCAGCCGCGAGATGCTGCAGTCGAACCCGATGCTGGCGAAGATGCGGAGCCAGATCGTCAAGCGCGTCCTCGCCGAGCTCGAGAAGAAGGCGAAGGATTCGCCGGAGGAGTTCGAAAAGTTCTGGGACAATTTCGGCGCCGTCCTCAAGGAGGGCATCTACGAGGACCTCGATCACCGCGATGCGCTCCTCGCGCTCGCGCGCTTCCGCTCGACCGCGGGCGAGAAGCTCGTCTCGCTCGAGGAGTATGTCGGGCGCATGAAACCCGGGCAGGACGCGATCTTCTACGTCACCGGAGACAGCGTCGCGCAGGCGGCACGCAGCCCGCACCTCGAAGGCTTCCGCGCCAAGGGCGTCGAGGTGCTCTACTTCACCGACCCCGTCGACGAGTTCTGGTCGGGCGCGGTCGGCGAGTGGAAAGGCAAGAAGCTGAAATCGGTGACGCGCGGCGGCGCCGATCTCGCCAAGATCGAGGGCGAGAGCAAGGAAGCGTCGGCGGACGCGGAGGACAAGGACGCGAAGGCGCCGGCAAACGTCCAGAGCCTCATCGCGATCTTCAAGCTGGCGCTGGGCGATGCCGTCAAGGACGTCCGCACCACCGACCGGCTCACTGACAGCCCGGCCTGCCTCGTCGCCGACGAGGGCGACGTCGACATCCATCTCGAGCGGCTTCTGCGCCAGCATCGGCATATCGACAAGCTCGCCAAGCGCATCCTCGAGCTCAATCCCAAGCATGCGCTGATCGAGCGGCTCGCCGCGCTCGTCGGCAAGGACGGCACGACCGAGCAGCTCCAGGAGATGGCGTGGCTGCTCTTCGACCAGGCGAAGATCCTTCAGGGCGAGACGCTCGAAGACCCCGCGGCTTTCACGCGCCGTCTTTCCGGAGCCCTCGCGCGAGGGCTCCCCACCTAACCGGATCCCGCTCCAGCGCCTCTAGCGGGCGCTCCGAGGTCGCGGGCCGGGGGGGCCCCCCCCCCGCCGGCCGCACCCCCCCCACCAAGGCCCGCCCCCCCCCGCGGCCCCC
>JADGGZ010000034.1 GCA_019689675.1 Rhodospirillales bacterium
AATCCGTCCTCCGGATCGAGGTCCGCGGCCCGCGCGAAGTCGGCAGCCGCGCCCTTGAAGTCGCCGGCCTCGAAGCGCACCCGCCCGCGCTCGAACCAGCCGATCGGATAATCCGGCGCCTCCGCGATGGCGCGCTCGAGGTCGGCCATGGCGCGCGCGAGGTCACGCTTGTTGGCATAAGCGGCGCCCCGCTCGGCGAGAAACTTCGGGTCCTTGCTCTTCTCGAAGGCCGCCGTGTAGTCGGCGATCGCCGCATCGTGCTGGCCGGACCAGTCCTTGTAGTCGCCGCGCCGCTTGAACGCATCGGCGCGGTCGGGCTGGGCGGCGATCACGCGGTCCATCTCCTTGATCGCGGCCGCGTAGTCCCGCCGGGCGGCGTAGAGATCGGCGCGCGCGCTCATCGCGGGAACGAATGTCGGGTCGATCTCGAGCGCCCGGTCGTAGTCGGCGCCTGCCGCGTCGTAGCGTTTCAACATCTTGAACGCGAAACCGCGAACCAGCAGCGTATGCGCGAGACCGGGCGGGAGGAGTCGGCCGGATTCGATTGCCGCGGTGCAGCTCGCGACCAGAACGATCGGCGGTGCCTTGGCTTCGACGCAGCTCTGGAAAGCTTCCTCGAACGTCTCGCGCCGGTCCTGCGCAAAAACCGGCGCGGCCAGCAGGAGAAGGAGAAGGGCGGCGGTGCGGGTCACGACAGCATCGGCTCCAGCCGGCCGATCGCTTCCTCGAGCCGGGCCGGCGAGCTCGCGAAGCAGAGCCGCAGACATCCCTCGCCGGCGGAGCCGAAGGCGATGCCGGGCGCGAGGCCGACCTTGCAGCGTCGTACCACCTCCTTGGCGAAGGCGAGGCTGTCCGTGACACCCTCGACGGCGAAGAAGGCATAAAAGGCGCCTTCCGGGCGGGCCAGCCGCACGCGCCGATAACGCGCGAGGCCCTGCAGCACGATCTCGCGCCCGGTCCGGCAGCGGTCGACGAGGCTCGCAACGAAGCTCTCGCCGTCGCGGATCGCCGTCACCGCCGCGCGCTGGAGGAAGGCGGGGGCGCCGCTCGTATTGATTTCGATGAGCTTGTCGAGGATCGGGTTCCACGCGACCGGCGCCACCATCCAGCCGAGCCGCCAACCCGTCATCGCCCAGGCCTTCGAGAACGAGTTCATCGAGAGGACACGGTCCTCAGGCTCGGCGATCATGAGAAAGGATGGCGCGACGGTGCCCTCGTAGACGATCCGCTCGTAGACATCGTCGGCAATGATCCAGATCCCCCGGCGGCGCGCGAAGTCGAGAATCGCTTCGGCCTCGGCAAGGCTCATCGTCCAGCCGGTCGGGTTCGAGGGCGAGTTGACGAAGATCGCGCGGGTGCGGTCGTCGCAGGCCGAGAGCACGCGGTCGAGGTCGAGCCGCCAGGCGCCCTCGGACGTCGGCTGCAGCGAAACCATCCGCGCCTCGCCCCCAAGCGCCTCGACGCTCGCCACGATGTTCGGCCAGATCGGGCTGACGATGACGACATTGTCGCCCGGGCCGACGAGGGTCTGGACGGTCAGCATGATCGCGCTCATGCCGGAGCTGGTCACGATCACCCGTTCCTGGGCGATCGCTACGCCGTGAAGCCGCGAGAGATATTCCGCGATCGCCTCGCGCAGTGGCGGGATGCCGCGCTTCCAGGTGTAGAAGGTCTCGCCGCGGCGCAAGGCCGCAGCCGCCTCCTCGCAGATGAAGTCCGGCGTCGGGAGGTCGCCCTCCCCGAACCAGAGCGGGATCACCGAAGCGTCGCCGAAGGCCGTGTAGGCGACTTCGCCGATCTTCGACGGGGGCAGGTCGTGGATGACGCGGCGGATGCCGCCGGGGCGGTCGTCGTGCATCGGAGCCACTCTCGCAAAGTGAGCGGGCCGCCCGCAAACGCTTTTCCTGGAGCGTCCGCGACGCTAGAACCGCCTCCGTAGATTTACGAGAGGAAAAGCCATGGAGCAGCCGCTCTGGCAACCGTCGGCGGAGCGAGTCGCGGCCGCGAACCTTACCCGCTTCATGGAAGCGGTCGGCCGGAAGGGGCATTCCTACGCCGAGCTGCACCGCTGGTCGATCGATGACCGCGCTTCGTTCTGGAACGCGGTCTGGGATTTCTGCGGCGTCGTGGGCGAAAAGGGTGGTCGCCTGCTCGAGGACGGCGACAGGATGCCGGGCGCGCGTTTCTTCCCAGATGCGCGGCTCAACTTCGCCGAGAACCTTCTGCGCCGGCGCGATGGCTCGGACGCGATCGTCTTCTGGGGCGAGGACAAGGTGAGACGCCGTCTCTCCTGGGAGGTGCTCGTCGACCAGGTGGCGCGACTCGCGCAGGCGCTCGCCGAAGAGGGCGTCGGGGTCGGCGACCGGGTCGCGGGCTATGTGCCCAATATGCCGGAGGCGGTGATCGGGATGCTGGCGACCGCCTCGCTGGGCGCCACCTGGTCCTCCTGCTCGCCCGATTTCGGCGTCCGCGGCGTGCTCGACCGCTTCGGCCAGATCGAGCCCAAGGTGCTCGTGATGGCCGATGGGTACTACTACAACGGCAAGGCCTTCGACCTCCTCGAGAAGGGGCGCGAGGTCCTGCGGGAGCTGCCGAGCGTCAAGCGCACGGTGGTCTTCCCTTACACGCGCGAGGACGCGCCAATCGAGCAGCTCCCGAACGCGGTTCGCTGGGCGGATTATCTCGGCCGGCAGAAAGGCGGCTCGGTGCCGTTCGTGCGGGTCCCCTTCAATCAGCCGCTCTACATCCTCTACTCGTCGGGCACGACAGGCGTGCCGAAATGCATCGTGCACGGCGCCGGCGGGACGCTCCTCCAGCATCTGAAGGAGCACCGGCTCCATGCCGACGTGAAGCCGGGCGACCGCATCTTCTATTTCACCACCTGCGGTTGGATGATGTGGAACTGGCTCGTGTCGGGCCTCGCCTCCGACGCGACGCTGCTTCTCTACGACGGATCGCCGTTCTACCCGAGCGGCAACATCCTCTTCGACTTCGCCGACGCCGAGAGGATGACGCTCTTCGGCACTTCGGCGAAATGGATCGATTCGTGCGCCAAGGCGGGGCTCGAGCCGGCGAAGACCCACTCTCTGGCGACCGTGCGCACGATGACCTCGACCGGCTCGCCGCTGTCGCCGGAAAGCTTCGATTACGTTTACGAGAAGGTGAAGCGCGACCTCGCCCTCGCCTCGATCTCCGGCGGAACCGACATCGTCTCCTGCTTCGTGCTCGGCAACCCGATCGGCCCGGTCTGGCGCGGCGAAATTCAGGCGCTCGGGCTCGGAATGGCGGTCGAGGTTTGGCGCGAGGACGGGAGCAAGGCGGCGACGGGCGAGAAGGGCGAGCTCGTCTGCACGAAGCCGTTTCCGTCGATGCCGGTCGGATTCTGGAACGATCCCGACGGGCAGAAGTACTTGAACGCTTATTTCGCCCGGTTTCCGGGCGTCTGGTGCCACGGGGACTACGCCGCCATCACGGAGCACGGCGGCATGGTGATCTACGGGCGATCGGACGCGGTGCTCAATCCGGGCGGCGTTCGCATCGGCACGGCCGAAATCTACCGGCAGGTCGAGCAGATTCCTGAAGTTCTCGAGAGCCTCGTCATCGGCCAGGACTGGAACAACGACGTGCGCGTCGTCCTTTTCGTAAAGCTGCGCGAAGGCGTCGCTCTCGACGCGGCGCTCGAGGACAGGATACGGCGCCAGATCCGGGCGAACGCCTCGCCGCGACACGTGCCGGCGAAGATCCTCCAGGTTGCCGACATCCCGCGCACCAAGAGCGGAAAGATCGTCGAGCTGGCGGTGCGCGACGTGGTGCACGGAAGGCCGGTCAAGAACAAGGAGGCGCTCGCCAATCCCGAGGCGCTCGACCTCTTCAAGGACCGGCCGGAGCTCGCGACCTGAGCCGGGCCGGGCGAGAGTCTCGACCGCTCTCCGGGGCGGTCAGATCCGCTCCCAGAGCCCGGTTTCCTCGTCGAGCCGATCGAGTTCGAGCCCCTTGAAGTCGCCGCGGGAGACGATGCCGATCACGCGTCCGTCTTCGACGATCGGGATGTGCCTGAAGCCGCCGTCCTGCATCAGCCGAAGCGCATCGATGGCGGTCTTTCCCGGCGGCAGCGTGTCGGGATCGGGGGTCATGACGTCGACGAGCTTCGTCGTCGCGGCGTCTCTGCCTTCGGCGAGCACGCGGCATACCGCGTCCCGGCCGGTGAAGATGCCGACCAGAATGCGCCCGCGCCGCGCCACGAGAACGGCGCCGACGCGCCGCTCCCGCATCCGGCGGCAGGCTTCTTGCACCGTCGTCTCTGGCGGAAGAACCAGCGGGTTCTGGTCGCGGACCATATCGACCATGTTGCGGTAGGTCATGGCATCGTCCCTTCCGGAGTCGTCTGTCGACGGGCCTCGCTTCGGCTCGCGCATACGCTAGACCAAGCGCGAACGCGCTTCGTTGAGATGCATCAAGCCAACTTTCCGCGCGGAGCTCGCGGGACTTCGTCCGCCTAGCGCAAAGCGGCTACGAGGGTGCGGAAACCCTCTCGGTTCCGGACGCCGCCCCGCGCAGGGCGCCGAGGCGGGACCAGAAGCTGCGCTTCGCCATCTCCGGATCGTTCGCGGAGCGCTGCGCCGGCGAAGGCATTTCCGCCGGCGAGGATCGTCGCGCTGCCTCGGCGATACGCCGGGCAAGATCGCGCTTGCTGACGAGGATCGCCCGCAGCGGGGCAGCGGGAAGCCGCAGCAGGACGGCCTCGGTGATCGCGGCGGCGGCATCGAAGAGGAGGGGCGGTGCGTCCGCCGGGAGGGTGCCGAGAAGATCGCCGGGACCAATTAGGACGGATGCGCCATCGTCGGTTTTCGCCTGGAGCACCCCCTCCAGGACGAAGAACAGGGCGTCGTCTTCCTCGCCGACCCCCTCGCCGGCAGCGACCGCGGCGATGCCGGCGATCGATGCGAGCTGCGCCAAGTCCTCAGGGGCGGCGCCGGCGAGCGCGGGAAGCCGCGACAGACGCTCGGCCAACGCACCCTTCGCCTTCGGCGTATCCTGTTCCTTTCGATAGACGACGTGCTCGCGACCGCGGGGCATGCCGATTCCGGCGATCCGGAGATGGCGGTCGACGCTCGCCATGACGGCGTCGCGGCAGTCGATCTCTTCGGCGAAGCTCGGCAGCCAGAACCGCATCCGGTACCGGATTCCACGGTCGTCGTAACTTTCGATGCGGACGTCGGGCGCAGGCGTCCGCCTGATGCCGGGCGTCGACATCAGCGCGGCGAGGAGGATCCGCTTCGCCCGTTCGACGGGAACGTCGAAGTCGAGCGTTATCGGAACGTCGATCCGGTAATGCGGCCGGGGCGAGCTGTAGTTGATGAGACGCCCCGCGGCGATTCGGCTGTTCGGGATCACGATATGCGTTCGACTGCGCGTCTGAAGCCGCGTGGAGCGCCAATTGATCTCGATCACCCGCCCGCGCGCTCCGGTCTCCGTCTCGATCCAGTCGCCGATCCGGTACGCATTCTCGAGGCTGAGCGCGATGCCGTAGAAGACGTCGGCGATGATGCCCCTCAGCGCGAAGCCGAGGACGGCTATGAGCACGCCCGAGGTGGCGAGCGCGCCCGTGATCGGACGCTCGAAACCGGCCGAGAGAACCCAGAACACCGCGGCCCCGAAGAGGGCGACCGCGATCATTTCGAACAACAGCCGTGGCGGGCGCCGGCCGTTGCGGGCGAAGCTTCTCGTAAGGGCGACTTCGATCAACCTGCTGGCGAGCCACGCCCCGGCGAAACCCGAGGCGGTGACGAGCGCGATGCGCCCCCAGCCCGGATCGAAGGGCGGCAGCCACGGCAGGAGCCCGCGCGAGATGCTCTCGACCCCCAGCGTCGCGGCGAGAAGGGCGAGGGTAAGAAGGCCCGGCAGGACGAGACGGCGGAAGCCGGCTGTCTTCATCGGGCGAGCGGGTTGCGGCGGGCTCGTTCCGGCTGGTGCTGCACGTCGAGGAGCTCGACCGAGCGCGGGCCCATGACCCCATGCCAGCTCGTCCGCATGCCGACCGACAATCCGAGCAGCGCGGCACCGAGCTCGCTCGTGACCGACACCAGCATGTGCGACGCGCGCTGGTGCCCGGGATAGACGAGGGTCGCTTCCCGGACCGCTCCGGAGTCGTCCCGATAGCGTCCGCGGGTATGCATCGTCATGCACTCCGGCGGGATCTCGGCGGCCGACACGACGCGGGCCTGCCCGAGCCGGATGGCGAGGCGGGAGGCCGAGCGAAAGCGTCCCTCTGCGAGCTCGCGGGCGAGAATGCCGGTCAGCTCGCTCCAATCGTCGAACGTGACGAGTATGTCGGTGGTGCGTGGCGGATGGATCGCGGTCCGCGGGGCGGCCGCGACCGTCCAGGCGAGACGGTCGGAACGGTTGATATCGGACAAGAGGGCGCTCCTCGAAGTCGGCCGAGAGCCGGCCGAAGGTCATGTCGGGATTTCCGGCAATGCCCCGGAGCGCGGGGGCGAGCGACTATGCCGCCACGGCGCTCCGGGAGAGGGCGCCTGCGATCATCTGACCCGCACGGGCTGAGAGCCGCTCATGTGAGCCGTTGCGCATGAGGGATAGATAATTACGTGCCGCCTGGGATCAATGGTTGCGGACGCCGCCCCGCGGGGGACAGGAGGGTGTGCGCGGTCGGGCATCAACCGGGGCGAACCGTCGCCGTCGCATATTTGCTCCCGGTTGCTCCGCGCTGGCGCCGGCGGGCTGCCCTCTGTAGCCTCTGCGCGACATGAATTCTTGGCTGACTCGGCTGCCGCCGGTGATGCAGGCGGGCTTATGGATGCTGATCGGTGGTGCCGCCGGGGGCCTCATGAACGTGTTCATCCGTTACGCGTCCCAGGATGTGCACCCGTTCGAGGTCGTGTTCTTCCGGAACCTGTTCAGCCTGATTCTGATGCTGCCGTGGCTCGTGCGCACTGCGGCGAGTACCGGGATGCGCACCGGCAAGCTCGGCTTTTACATCGTGAGAGCCGCTGTCGCCTTCGTCTCGATGTTGACCTGGTTCTACGGGATCAACCTGGTACCGCTCGCGACGGCGCAGGCGCTCAACTTCACCGCGCCGCTCTTCGCGACCGTGCTGGCGGCTTTCATACTGAAAGAGCAGGTCCGCGCGCGTCGGTGGAGCGCGGTGGTGATCGGCTTCATCGGCGTCGTCATCGTTCTGCGGCCCTTCGGCGAGCTCGATGCCGACATGCTCTGGATTCTCGCGTCGGCGGCGTTGGCCGCCATGGGCGCGATCACGGTGAAGTTTCTCGCCCGTACCGAAAGCGCCGGCGCCATCGTCGCCTGGATGGTGCTGCTCGGCACGCCGATGTCGCTCGTCCCGGCGCTCTTCGTGTGGAGCTGGCCCAGCCTCGGAGGCCTCGGCTGGCTCATCGCCCTCGGCGTCCTCGGCACCGTCGCTCATTTGGCGTTCGCGCGCGCCCTTGGCGCCGCGGACGCCTCCGTCTGCGCGGCCTTCGAGTTCCTGCGCCTGCCGTACGCGGCGCTTCTCGCCTGGATCTTCTTCAGCGAGCCGACCGACGTCTGGACCTGGGCCGGCGCCGCCGTCATCGCCGGCTCGACGCTCTACGTCGCGCATCGCGAGGCGAAGCTCGCCCGGCACGCGCCGGAGCGCGTCAGCGGCGGCCGGCCGGCCGCGCCGACTCTACATTGACAGCTTGATGAGCGCGTCGCGCGCTCTCGCTCGGTGGGCCTCCGTGACGTGCCCGCCGACCGCGCGAATCGCGCCGAGCACGATCGCGACGTCGTCCGTATAGCCGAGAGCGGCGAGGAAGTCGGGCACCCCGTCGAACGGCAGGATGAAATAGGCGAGGGCGCCGACAAGCGTCGCCTTGACCCATTTCGGCGTCTGCGGGTCGGTCGCGCAGTAGAAGGCGGCGATCGCCTCCTCGAGGAAGCCGACCCGGCCGATCGTCGCCCGCACCTTGTCCCAGAAGCCGCGGCGTACCTGGACCTCGTCGGGCGTCAGAACGTCTTCCATGCCGGGGATATGGTCTCGCCCGAATCGATCTGCTAGAGAACCCCGCGATTCTGCGGGAGGAGTTCTGGAATGCAAGTGAAGGGCCATGCCGCCATCGTCACCGGCGGCGCCTCGGGCCTCGGGGCGGCGACCGCGCGCGCCCTCGCGAAGGCCGGGGCCAAGGTCGCGGTTTTCGACGTCAACGAGGCGGGCGCGCGCGAGGTCGCGGCCGAGATTGGCGGCGTGGCGGCCGTTTGCGACGTCGCCGACGCGAAGAGCGCCGAGGCGGCGGTCGCCCAGGCGCGCTCGGCGCACGGCGCGGCACGGATCGCGATCAATTGCGCGGGGATCGGACCGGCGGCGCGGATCGTCGGCAAGGACGGCGCCCCCATGGCGCTCGACCAGTTCCGCCGCGTCATCGAGGTCAACCTCATCGGCAGCTTCAACATCATGCGCCTCGCGGCCGCCGACATGGTCGGCCTGGAGCCGCTCGAGGACGGGGAGCGCGGCGTCATCATCTCGACCGCCTCCGTCGCGGCCTTCGAGGGGCAGATCGGCCAGGCGGCGTACTCGGCCTCGAAGGGCGGGATCGTCGCGCTGAGCCTGCCGGCGGCGCGCGAGTTCGCCCGGTCGGGAATCCGGGTCAATGCGATCGCGCCCGGGCTTTTCGCCACGCCGCTCCTTCTCGGAATGCCGCAGAACGTGCAGGACAGCCTCGCGGCCTCGGTCCCGTTCCCCTCGCGGTTCGGCAAGCCGGAGGAATACGCCGCGACCGTCCTTCACATCATCTCCAACCCGATGATCAACGGCGAGTGCATCCGCCTCGACGGCGCGCTCCGCATGCAGCCGAAGTGAGGTCGCGATCGCCGACGATCGACCGATCGAGCCGCCGACGCTCGCCGATCTGGAGCGCCTCGCCCACGAAGCGCTGGCGACGATCCCCAACGAGCTGAAGCGCCACCTCGGCCCGCTCGTCATCCGGGTCGAGGAGTTCCCCGACGAGGAGACCGAGGAGGAGATGGAGCTGGAGACTCCGTTCGATCTCCTCGGCCTCTATCGCGGCGTGGCGCTGCCGCACAAGTCGGTGACGAGCCCCGGCGGCGAGATCGACATGGTGTTCCTCTACCGGCGCCCGATTCTCGACTATTGGTGCGAAACCGGCGAGGATCTGCGCCACGTGGTTCGACACGTCCTGGTGCACGAGATCGGGCACCATTTCGGTTTCAGCGACGAGGACATGGAGCGGCTCGAAAACGCCGCGGGGCGGGAGTAGAACATGATCATCGTCACCGGCGTCGCCGGCTTCATCGGCTCGCATGTCGCAGGGGCGCTTCTCGACCGGGGCGAAACCGTCGTCGGGATCGACGACCTCAACGCCTATTACGATGTCAGGCTCAAGGAGGCGCGGCTCGCCCGGCTCGAGGGCCGGAAGGGCTTTGTCTTCGAGCGCGCGGACATCGCGGACAAGGACGCGATCGCCGCCGTCTTCGCGCGCCATTCCGCGGCGCGCGGGATCATCCATCTCGCCGCCCAGGCCGGGGTCCGGTACTCGCTCGAAAATCCTTACGCCTATGCCGACGCCAACGTCATGGGCCAGGTCGTGATGCTCGAGGCGGCCCGGCGCCTGCCGGCGCTTGGCCGCTTCGTCTACGCCTCATCGTCCTCGGTCTACGGCGGCAATACCGACCTGCCTTTCAGCGTCGAGGACCGCGTCGACCGCCCGGTTTCGCTCTACGCCGCGACTAAGCGCGCGTGCGAGCTCATCGCCGAATGCTATTCCGGGCTCTGGGGGCTCGACCTCGTCGGCCTGCGCTTCTTCACCGTCTACGGGCCCTGGGGCCGCCCGGACATGGCCGCCTTCATCTTCACCCGCGCGATGCTGGAGGGGCGGCCCATCGACGTCTTCAACGAAGGCCGGATGGAGCGCGACTTCACCTACATCGACGACATCGTGCGGGGTGTGCTCGCGGCGCTCGACACGCCGCCGCCCGCGGGCGCGCCCAAGCACCGCGTCTACAATCTCGGCAATCATCGCCCGGAGAAGCTCACGGACTTCATCGCCATCATCGAGCGGGCGCTCGGCGTCACGGCGAAGAAGAATCTTCTGCCGATGCAGAAGGGGGACGTGCCCGCCACCTTCGCCGACATCGAGGCGACGCGCCGCGACCTCGGCTGGGCGCCGACGACGCCGCTCGCCGAGGGGCTCCCCCGCTTCGTGCAGTGGTATCGGGAGTACTACAAAGTCTGAACCATATCGCCGCTCCCGCCGTCGCGGCGGGGAAACGGTTCAGTTCTCGATGTTGCGCGCCAGGACCTCGCGCTTGCCGACGTGGTTGGCGGGGCTGACGACGCCCTCGGCCTCCATGCGTTCGATGAGGCGCGCCGCGCGGTTGTAGCCGATCTGCAGGTGGCGCTGGATGAAGCTCGTCGAGGCCTTGCGCTCGCGGCAGACGAGCGCCACGGCCTGGTCGTAGAGCGCATCGCTCTCGCCGCCCTCGCCGGCGCCCCCGCCGAAGGAGCCGCCGCCCTCCGTCTCCTCCGTGACCTCGTCGAGATAGGTCGGCTCGCCATGCGCCTTGAGGAACGAGACCACCGCCTCGACCTCCTTGTCGCCGACGAACGGCGCGTGCACGCGCGTGATGCGGCCGCCGCCGGCCATGTAGAGCATGTCGCCGCGCCCGAGGAGCTGCTCGGCGCCGCCTTCGCCGAGAATCGTGCGGCTGTCGATCTTCGAGGTCACCTGGAACGAGATCCGGGTCGGGAAATTCGCCTTGATCGTGCCGGTGATGACGTCGACCGAGGGGCGCTGTGTCGCCATGATGAGATGGATCCCCGCGGCGCGCGCCATCTGCGCGAGGCGCTGGATCGCGGCCTCGATGTCCTTGCCGGCGACCAGCATCAGATCGGCCATCTCGTCGACGACGACGACGATGAACGGCAGCGGCGTCATGTCGAGCGGCTGCTCCTCCATGATCGGCTGCCCGGTCTCGGGATCGAACCCGGTCTGCACCTTGCGCGTGAGCTGTTCGCCCCGGCTGCGCGCTTCGGCGAGGCGCGCGTTGTAGCTTTCGATGTTGCGCACGCCGAGCTTGGACATGTTGCGGTAGCGGTTCTCCATCTCCCGCACCGTCCACTTGAGCGCGACGATCGCCTTCCGCGGGTCGGTCACGACCGGCGCCAGAAGATGCGGGATCCCGTCGTAGACGGAGAGCTCCAGCATCTTCGGGTCGATCATGATGAATTTGCAGTCCTCCGGCGGCATCCGGTAGAGGATCGAGAGGATCATGGTGTTGATCCCCACCGACTTGCCGGAGCCGGTGGTGCCGGCGATGAGAAGGTGCGGCATCTTCGCGAGATCGGCGACGACCGGCGCGCCGCCGATATCCTTGCCGAGCGCGAGCGGCAGCTTCGCCGGGTTCTTCTCGTAGGCCTCGCTGTCCAGGATCTCGCGGAGAAGGACGGTCTCGGCGCGGGCGTTCGGCAGCTCGATGCCCATCACCGTGCGGCCCGGCACCACCGCGACGCGGACGGAGACGGCGCTCATCGAGCGCGCGATGTCGTCGGCAAGGCCGATGATGCGCGAGGCCTTGATGCCGGGCGCGGGCTCCAGCTCGTAGAGGGTGACGACCGGGCCCGGGCGCACCTTCACGATCTCGCCCTTGACGCCGAAGTCGTCGAGCACGGTCTCGAGCAGGCGCGCGTTCTGCTGCAGCGCCTCCTCGTTCACCACGGTCGCCTTCTGTCGGCTCGGCTCGGTCAGGAGATCGAGCGGCGGCAGAACGCTGTCGCCGAGGTCGAGCTGCGCCTGGCGCTGCGGCGTCGGCCGCTTCGAGGCCGAAGGCTTCTGGACGACGACGTCGCCGGACTGCTTGCGCCGGGCCGGCTTCGGGTCGGCCGCTGCTTCGCCGGCTCGGGCGTTCGGGCCCGCCTCGCCGGGATCGAGCCGCGGCTCGCGCCGCTCGCGAAGGCGCGGCACCGGCGCGGGCGGGAGCTCTTCTGCCTGCCGGCGGCGCAGGAGGCGCCTCGCCCATGCGACGCCTTCGACCATCCCGACGCGGGAAGCCGCCGTAGCGCGGCTCGCTTGCTCGCCGATCTGCCGCCACTCTTGCCAGGAGAGCCCCAGCGCGTAGAGGACGAGAAGGCCGACGATCCCCGCCAGCGTCATCGCGACGCCGAGACCGGGAAGACCGATGCGAAGGAGCGTGGCGAGCACCGTATCGCCGAAGGCGCCCCCGGGGCCGACGCGGAGCGGCCATGACGGCGTCGGCAGGACCGCCAGCGCCGGCGCGGTGAGAAGCACCGCGAGCACGAGAACGAGAAGGCGCCGTGCCGGCCGCGTCAATCCGCGATTGAGCATGAAGCGGAACGCCCAGGCGAGCAGAACCGCCGGAACGAGCGCTGGCGCCCAGCCGAGCATCTGGACGGCGATGTCGGCGCCGACCGCACCCCACGGACCCATGAGATTGCGCACGGGACCGTCGGTGGCGTGGTTGAGCGACGGGTCGGCGGGGTCGTAGCTCGAGAGCACGGCGGCGCCCAGGAGCGCCATCACGGCGAGGGCGAGTCCGGCGAGCTCGGAAAGTCGGCGCCGAATGAACTCGTGAGCGTTGCCCGGCAGGAAGCCGCGCGGGAGGGCGAGGCTCATGCGCTCCCCCCGTCCAGAACGCGCCGCATCCGCTCGAGCGCGACCGCGATCGTTTCCTCGTCATGCACCATGGCGACGCGGATGTAGCGCTGTCCCGGATTGCTTCCGTTCGTCGCGTGCGCCGTGTAGCCGCCGGGCAGGACGCGAAGTCCCGCCTCGCGCCAGAGCGCGAGCGCCGCCTTCTCGCCGTCGCCGACGTCGAGCCAGAGGAAGAAGCCGCCGGGTGGGCGATAGAATCCGTAGTCTCGGCCGAGAATCCGCTCCGCGACGTCGAACTTCCGGCGGTAGGCCGCGCGGTTCTCCTCGACATGCGTCTCGTCCTGCCAGAGCGCCGCGGCGGCCGCCTGGAGCGGCAGAGGGACCTGGCAGCCGCCGTAGTTGCGGACGTGCATGAACTTCTTGATCAGCCGGCGGTCGCCGGCGACGAAGCCGACACGAAGCCCGGCCGCGCTCGAGCGCTTCGAGAGGGAATGGAAGACGAGCACGTTCTCGACGCCGCCGCCGAGCCTTTGGCAGGCCTCGAGCGCTCCAGGAGGCTTCTCGCGGTCGTAGATCTCCGCGTAGCACTCGTCGGCGATCAGCACGAAATCGTAGGCGCGCGCGAGCCGTATCGCTTTCTCGAGATAGGCGAGCGATGCGATCGCGCCCTGAGGGTTGGCCGGCGAGCAGAGATAGAACGCGGCCGTGCGGGCGAGCGTCGCCTCGTCGAGCGCATCGAGATCGGGAAGGAATCCGGTTTCCTTCGTCGCGTCGAGATAGACGATGTCGGCGCCGCTCACCGCCGCGCCGCCGGCATAGACGAGGTAGTAGGGGTTCGGCAGGAGGACGATCGGGCGCGCCCCGCGCTTTTCCTCCGGCACCACCGCGAGGGCGGCGAGGAACAGCCCTTCCTTGGTGCCCGACAAGGCGAGAACATCCTGCTCCGGGTCGAGCATTCCTTCCGCGAGGCCGTAGCGCCGGCGCAGCCACGCGACCGAGGCGGCGCGCAGCTCGGGCGTTCCTGCCATCGGCGGATAACGGTTCCAGAGATCGGCGTGCCGCGCGACGGTCTCAGCCAGAAGCGGCGGCGGCTGGTGCTGCGGCTCGCCGACCGACATGACGATCGGCCGCTCGTTCGTGCGCGGGGTTACGGGCGCGAGCAGGCTTGCGAGCTGCGCGAAGGGGTAGTCGTCGAGCCGGTCGAGGCGCGTAAAGCTGGACAAAACGGCAACGAGGATAAGATGGGGCGCGGCCGGGCACAAGAACAAGGGCCCGGCACGGAAGTCTCCCTCAATCCCTAGAGCCTCGACCGGCCGTTACGACCGGTCTCCCGCCGTTCAGAGCAGGAACAAGGCCATCAGGATGAGAACGAGGGCGGTGGCGGCGGTCGAGAAGGTCAGGAAGCGAGTGAACCCGACCCAGGTTCGTCTGTGACGTTCGTATTCGGCGTCCATCATCATAAGGGGTGTATAACCTCAACCGTCAGGGTTGAGAAGTGTCGAGCCGGGGGCTGCGGCATCGACCAGCGCGCGCTCGCGCTCGACGCGAACGCGGCCCTCGGCGATGAGCCGGAGCGCGAGAGGGTAGGCGCGGTGCTCGACCGCCAGCACGCGCGCCGCGAGCGTTTCGGGCGTGTCGTCCGGGAGCACCGGGACGGCCCCTTGGACGATGATCGGCCCCTCGTCCATGGCCGGGCGGACGAAATGGACCGTGCAGCCGTGCAGCCTCACCCCCGCCGCCAGCGCGCGCTCGTGCGTGTGAAGACCCTTGAACGCCGGGAGCAGCGCCGGGTGGATGTTGATGAGGCGATCGCGCCAAGCGTTCACGAAAGCATCGCCTAGAAGGCGCATGAAACCGGCAAGGCAGACGAGCTCGACCGCGGCCTCGCGAAGGACGGCGTCGAGGGCGGCGTCGAAGCGCGCACGGTCGGGGTAGTCGCGATGCGGAACGACCCGGGTCGGGATGCCCGCGGCGTGGGCCCGGGAAAGTCCTTGCGCTGCGGCTTCGTTCGAGACGACCAGAACGATCTCGGCCGGGAAGGAGGGCTCGGCACAGGCGTCGATCAGCGCCTGAAGGTTGGAGCCCCGCCCCGAGATGAGGACGCCGACCCTCAGCCTGGCCACGCCGTCTCCGTGTTGCGCAGGATCGTGCCAGCGCCTCTGACCACGCGCCCGACGCGGTAGACGGCCTCGCCCCGGCCCTCGATCAGATCGACGAGGCGGTCGGCAGCGTCGGGCGCCACGGCGAGAACCATGCCGAGACCGCAGTTGAAGGTGCGGGCGAGCTCGGTCCGCTCGAGCCGGCCGGCTTCGGCGAGCCAGCGGAAGATCGGCGGAAGCGGCCAGGTGCGCGCATCGAGCTCCGCCGCGAGCCCGTCCGGGAGGACGCGCGGAATGTTCTCGATGAGCCCGCCGCCCGTAATATGCGCCGCGGCGTGAACCCCGCCCGCCTTGATCGCTTCGAGGACGGGGCGGACATAGAGCCGCGTCGGCTCCAGCAGAGCCTCGCCGAGGGTGGCGTCCGCGAAGGGCGCCCGGTCGGCGTAGCCGATCCCGCTCGCTTCGGCGATGCGGCGGATCAGCGAAAACCCGTTGGAGTGCGCGCCGGACGAGGCGAGGCCGAGCAGCACGTCCCCTTCCTTCACCGTCGTTCCGTCGAGGACGCTGCCGCGCTCCACCGCGCCGACGGCGAAGCCTGCGAGATCGTAGTCGCCGGCCGCGTACATGCCGGGCATCTCGGCCGTTTCGCCGCCAACCAGCGCGCAGCCGACCTCGTGGCACGCGCGGGCGATGCCGCCGATGATCGCGCGCCCCGTCGCGACGTCGAGCTTGCCGGTCGCGAAGTAGTCGAGGAAGAAGAGGGGCTCGGCGCCCTGGACGACGAGATCGTTGACGCACATGGCGACGAGATCGACGCCTACCGTGTCGTGCTTGCCCGCCGCGATCGCCACCTTCAGCTTGGTGCCGACCCCGTCTGTCGTCGATACGAGGATCGGATCGCGGAATCCGGCTGCCTTCAAGTCGAACAGCGCGCCGAAGCCCCCGAGCCCGGCGGAGGTTCCCGGGCGCGCGGTCAGACGCGCCAGCGGCTTGATCGCCTCGACGAGCGCGTTTCCGGCATCGATGTCGACGCCGGCGGCGCGGTAGCTATGGGTCTTTATGGCGTCCTCGCGCGTGGTGGAGTATGACCCGGAAAGTGCGGGGGAAGGTACTCGATCCCGAGGGGTTTGCAATGATTGCGCGCGCCATTTTCGCCGCCATCCTGCTGTTGGCCATTCCGGCGCGAGCGGCCGACGTCTTCACCATCGGTCCGGTTCCGGTTGACGCAACGGGGAAGAGCGCAGCCGCGGCCCGAGAGCAGGCGCGCGTCGAAGGACAGCGGCAGGCGTTTCAACTGCTGCTCGAGCGGATCACGCTGCCTTCCGACCGTGCGCGGGTGCCGCACCTCGATTCCTCGGCGCTCAACAATCTCGTCCAGGACTTCGCGGTGGCGAACGAGCGCAGCTCGGCCGTGCGCTATCTCGCCGACCTCACCTTCCGTTTCCGTGCCGAAGAGGTCCGCCGCCTGCTGCGCGGCGCCGGCGTGCCGTTCGCCGAGACGGTCTCGAAGCCGGTCGTGGTTCTTCCCGTTTTCCTGGGGGAAGGCGATCCCGTCCTGTGGGATTCGCCAAATCCGTGGCGCGACGCGTGGGCCAATCGGCGGGCTCCGGCAGGGCTCGTGCCGTTCGTGGTGCCGACGGGCGATCTTTCGGACCTCTCCGCCGTCGACGCGGGGCAGGCGGTCGCCGGCGATGAGGCCGCGTTCAGCCGGATCGCCCAGCTGCACGGCGGGGGAGACGTTCTCGTCACCGCGGCACGGGTTCGCGGCCAAGGCGTCTTCGAGACGATCACGACGCGCTACGGCACGGGCGGCGGGCCGCAGCGTCTGGTGCAAACTTGGCGTGCCGGCGAGGGCGAAGACGAAACGGCGCTCTTCGCGCGTGCTGTCGAGGGCGTCGCGGCGGCGGTGGAGGAGACCTGGAAACGCGAAAATCTCCTCCACTTCGGTCAGGAGGGGACGCTCTCGGTGGCCGTGCCGCTGGGGTCGATCGAAGACTGGATCGCTGTCCGCGATCGGCTCGCCGGGCTCGCCGCGGTGAGGCGTGCCGACCTCGTCGCGCTGAACCGCAGCGAGGCGCGGCTCGAGCTGCGCTACCTCGGCGACCCCGCGCAACTGAAGCTCGCCCTCGCGCAGCGCGATCTCGTCCTCGACGAGAGCGGCACGGGCTGGGTTCTGCGCCGCCGGGGCTCGCCGCAGACGCCTTGAGCCTCCCGAACATCATCACGCTGGCGCGGCTCTTGTCGGTGCCGGTGACGGTGTGGCTGATCCTCGACGGCAGGCTTTCGGCCGCCTTCGCCATGTTCGTCGCCGCAGGCATCTCCGATGCGGTCGACGGCTGGATCGCGAAGCGATGGGAGCAGCGGACCGAGCTCGGCGCGCTGCTCGATCCGATCGCCGACAAGACGCTCCTGGTGGCGATCTTCGTGACGCTCGGAATCGCCGGGCACATTCCCGCCTGGCTCGTCATCCTCGCCGTGTTCCGGGACCTCCTCATCGTCGGCGGCTACATTCTTCTGCGCCTCAACGCGCCGGGCGAGTTCAAGGCGAAGCCGCTCCTTATCAGCAAGGCCAATACCGGGTTTCAGATAGCGCTCGTCGCGATCGTGCTGGCGCGGCTCGGGCTCGGGCTCGATTTCGGCTGGCTCGTGACGTCGCTCGTCTACGTCACCGGTGCGACGACGGTGCTGTCGGGCGCCGCCTATCTCGCGCGCTTCGGCCGCGCTCTCGCCGGCATGGAAGCGCCACAATGAGTACCCGGACCCAGGCGCTGTTCTGGCTCCTGCTCGTCGCCTTTTTCTTCCTCGCGCTCTGGACTCTCGCCGATATCCTGTTGCCGTTCGTCGCCGGCCTCGCGATCGCGTATCTCTTCGACCCGCTCGTCGACCGTCTGCAGGAGCACAAGATTCCGCGCGGCATCGCGAGTTTCGTGGTGCTCGTGCTCTTCTTCCTGGTCGCCGTCCTCGTGCTGCTGCTGCTCTTGCCGCTGCTCCAGGCGCAGATTTCCGAACTGGCGCGCACCGTGCCGCGTTTCGTCGAGATGGCCCAGCGCATCCTCGACCACCTCATCGCGGTCGCCGAGGAATACACGACCCCCGAGGTTCTCCAGCGCGCCCGGGAGGCGGTGGGCGCGAGAATCGGCGACGTCGTCGGCTGGTTCGCGCGGCTGCTTCAGACGGTACTGACGAGCAGCGTCGCGTTCTTCAACGTGCTTTCGCTCGTGTTCATCACGCCGGTCGTCGCCTTCTTCCTCTTGCGCGACTGGGACCGCATGCTCGCCCGGATTGATTCCTGGCTGCCGCGGCGGCACGCGCCGGTCATTCGCGCCCAGGCCGCGAAAGTCGACGAGACGCTCTCCGGCTTCGTGCGCGGGCAGGGCACGGTATGTCTTCTTCTGGGTGCGTTCTACGCGATCGCGCTCGCCTTGGCCGGTCTCGATTTCGGGCTCGTGATCGGCGTCTTCATCGGCCTCATCAGCTTCGTTCCCTTCGCCGGGACGATGATCGGCGCAATGCTCTCGATCGGCCTCGCTGCGCTTCAGTTCGGCGACTGGATGCACGTCCTCGTCATCGCGGGCATTTTCGTCTTCGGCCAGGCGGTGGAAGGGAACGTGCTGACGCCGAAGCTGGTCGGCGACCGCGTCAATCTCCACCCGGTATGGGTGATCTTCGCGCTTCTCGCGTTCGGCTCGCTTTTCGGCTTCGTCGGCGTGCTCCTCGCGGTGCCGATAGCGGCGATTCTCGGGGTCCTCGTGCGCTTCGCTCTCGAACGCTACCTCGCCAGCCCGCTTTATGATCCGAAGGATGGCGCAACTCGTCCTTGACCTCGGGCATCGCCCCGCGCTCGGCCGCGAGAGCTTCCTCGTCGCGCCGTCGAACGAGGCGGCGGTGGCCTGGATCGACCGCTGGCCGGCATGGCCGGCGCCGGCGCTCGTCGTCTACGGGCCTCCGGGGTGCGGCAAGTCGCATTTGGTCGAGGCGTGGCGGTCGCTGAGCGGCGCCTCCTGCGAACGCGATCCCTCGCGGCTCGGCAACGCCACCGCGCTCGCGCTCGACGATGCCGACCGGATTCCCGAACGCGACCTCCTCCACCTCTACAACATCATCGCTGGCGCCTCGGGGCATGTGCTCATGACCGGACAGCGCGCGCCGGTGCTCTGGGACGTGCGCCTGCCCGATCTGCGCTCGCGCCTTCTCGCCTCGCCGAGCGTCGCCATCGGACCGCCGGACGATGCGCTCCTCGGCGCGGTGCTCGTGAAGCTGTTCGCCGACCGCCAGGTCCAGGTCGCGCCGGACGTCATCGAATGGCTGCTTCGCCGCATCGAGCGCTCCTTCGCCGGTGCCCGCGCGGTCGTCGCGCGCCTCGACGCGGCGGCCCTCGAGCGCAAGCGCCCGGTCACAGTGCCGCTCGCGCGCGAGGTGCTGGGAGAGGGCGATCAGTCGACGCCGAGTCCGGCCGGGGTGTCGTAGGCGACGAGGTGGGCGGTGCCGGGCGCGAGTTCCGACCAGCCGCTCTCGATCCGGTAAGTCGCGAGAGCCGCGGTCGGGAACTTGTGCGCGAGCGGCTCGCGGAGATCCGAGGGCGCTTCTTTCGCCAACTCCAGCGCGAGCATCTGGAGGCCCGGGTTGTGGCCGAGAAGGAGGACGCGCTCGATGCGGTCCTCGACCCGGCGAAGCCGCGCCAGCATCGATTCGGCGCCCGCGAGATAGAGGCCGCGCTCGGTCGCGATGATCGGAGTCGTGGCGAAACCCGGCAGGAGAAGGTCGAGCGTCTCGCGCGTGCGCACCGCGGACGAGCAGAGCACCAGTGCCGGATCGGCGGCGAGCTCGCGGAAATGCAGCGCCATGGCCCGCGCCGCCCTCCTGCCGCGCGGAGAAAGCGGCCGTTCGTGATCCTCGAGCGCCTCTTCGCGGGAGGCGGATTTGGCGTGCCGCAGGAGGTAGAGTGTGCGCATGGCGCTTCCTATATCGGAGTGCGGTAGCGAAATTTCATAATTGAGCGTTATGGTTCACAGGAGGCGAGGCGAGCTGAGGGAGAGAACGTTGTCGCGCGCGACACGGGCGAAGGCGCCGGTCCTGCCGAGCGCAGCCGAACGCTTCATCAACCGCGAGCTTTCATGGCTCGCCTTCAACGAACGCGTCCTCGCCGAGGCGGACAACGCGCGCCATCCGCTCTTCGAGCGCCTGCGTTTCCTGTCGATCTCGGCGTCCAATCTCGACGAGTTCTACATGGTCCGCGTCGCCGGGCTGAAGGGCCAGGTGCTGGCAGGGGTCAAGACGCCGAGCCAGGACGGGCTCACCCCGGCGCAGCAGCTCGAGGCGATCAACAAGCGCGCGCTGCAGCTCATGACGCATCAGCAGGCGGTTTGGCGGACACTGCGGGAAGCGCTCCGGGCCGCCGGCGTCGCCGTCCTCCAGCCGGGCGAACTCGACGAAGCCGACATGCCGTGGCTCGAGGAACGCTTCATGGCCGAGATCTTCCCGATCTTGACCCCGCTCGCGGTCGACCCGGCCCATCCGTTCCCCTTCATCGCCAACCGCGGGTTCGGGCTCGCGCTGCAGCTCGCCCGTCCCGCCGACGGCAAGTCGATGGAAGCGATCCTGCCGATTCCCGCCTCGTTGGCGCGCTTCGTGCGCGTGCCGGGCGACGGAATCCGGTTTCTGCCCATCGAGCACCTCATCGGCCTCTTCCTCGACCGCTTGTTTCCGGGCTTCCAGGTGAAGGGCCAGGGCACCTTCCGCGTCCTCCGCGACAGCGAGGTCGAGATCGAAGAGGAGGCGGAGGATCTCGTCCGCCTCTTCGAGTCGGCGCTGAAGCGGCGTCGGCGGGGCCACGTCATCCGCCTCGCCGTCGACATCGACATGCCGGACGACCTCGCGGCGTTTCTCGTCACCGAGATCGGCGCCTCGGCCGACGACGTGTTCAAGCTCGGCAACATGCTGGGGCTCGCCGATCTCGAGCAGCTCATCATCGACGAGCGCCCCGACCTTCTTTTCCCGCCGTACAATGCGCGCTTCCCGGAGCGCATCCGGGACTACGGCGGCGACTGCTTCGCTGCGATCCGGGCAAAGGACATCATCGTCCACCACCCGTTCGAGAGCTTCGACGTCGTCGTTCAATTCCTGCGGCAAGCAGCGCAGGATCCTTCGGTCGTCGCGATCAAGCAGACCCTCTACCGTACCTCCGACGACAGCCCGATCGTGCGGGCCCTCATCGAGGCGGCCGAGAAGGGCAAGTCGGTGACGGCGCTCGTCGAGCTGAAGGCGCGTTTCGACGAGGAGGCGAACATCAAGTGGGCGCGCGATCTGGAGCGCGCCGGGGTTCAGGTCGTCTACGGCTTCCTCGAACTGAAGACGCACGCCAAGGTCTCGCTGGTGGTGCGGCGCGAGGCGGGGCAGCTCCGGTCCTACGTGCATTTCGGCACCGGCAACTATCACCCGTACACGGCGAAGGTTTACACCGACCTTTCCTTCTTCACGACCGATCCGGCGCTCTGCCGCGACGCCGCGCGCCTCTTCAACTACATGACGGGGTACGCGACCCCGACCGTGCTCGAAAAGATCGCCTTCGCGCCGGTGACGTTGAGAGGGCGCCTCGTCCAGCTCATCGAGAACGAGATCGCCAATGCCGAGGCGGGACGACCAGCCCAGATCTGGGCGAAGCTCAACCAGCTCGTCGATCCGGAGATCATCGACCTCCTCTACGAGGCCTCTCAGGCCGGCGTTCAGATCGACCTCGTCGTGCGCGGCATCTGCTGTCTGCGGCCGGGAGTTCCCGGACTTTCCGACAACATCCGGGTGAAAAGCATTATCGGGCGCTTCCTCGAGCATGGTCGGATCGTCTGCTTCGCCAACGGGCACAAGCTCCCCTCCGACGAGGCTCTCGTCTTCATCTCCTCGGCGGACTGGATGCCGCGCAATCTCGACTGGCGCGTCGAGGCCCTGGTGCCGATCGAGAACCCGACCGTGCACCGCCAGGTGCTCGATGAGATCATGATCGCCAATCTCAAGGACACGGCGCAGTCCTGGGTCCTGCGGCCGGATGGAGTCTACGACCGGGTGCAGGTGGAGGGCGAGGGGTTCAGCGCCCATACTTACTTCATGACCAATCCCAGCCTTTCCGGCCGTGGCAGCGCCCTGCGCCGCGCCACGCCGCGTCTCGTCACCGCCAAGGCCTGATCGATGGCGGCTCCGGTCGCGTCGCGGCAAGAGAGCCGGGTCGCGGTCATCGACATTGGCTCTAACTCGCTCCGTCTCGTCGTCTACGACGGCGTCAGGCGCGCGCTGCTGCCGCTTCTGAACGAAAAGATTCTGTGCGGTCTCGGCCGCAGCCTTTCGGCGTCGGGCCGCCTCGATCCCGAGGGAGTGACGCTGGCGCTCGCCAATCTCCGTCGCTTCGTCGCGCTCGCGCGCACGGCCGGGGCGGGCCAGCTCCATGTCCTCGCGACGGCTGCCGTCCGCGATGCCGAGGACGGGCCCGAGTTCGTCGCTGCTGTCGAGCGCGCCTGCGACGTGCGCGTGCGCATTCTCGGCGGCGACGCCGAGGGGCGGCTCTCGGCGCTGGGCGTCCTCGCCGGAATTCCCGATGCCGAGGGGCTCGTCGGCGATCTCGGCGGGGGGAGCGTCGAGCTCGTGCCGATCGCGGACGGGGGGCCCGGCATCTCGTCGACCCTGCCGCTAGGACCTTTGCGCCTCGCGCATTTGGCCGAGAGCGAGAAGAAGCTGCGCGAAACCGTCGATTCCGCGCTCGCCAGCGTTCCGCAGATCGGCGCGGCGCGCGGCGGGAATCTCTATCTCGTCGGCGGCGCGTGGCGGGCGCTCGCACGGATCCACATGGAGCATTCCGGCTACCCGCTCCACATCATTCACCACTACGAGCTGTCCCGCGGCGAGGCCGACAACTTCCTCCAGCTGCTCGGCAGGCAGTCGAAGAAGTCTCTGGAGCGCCTCGCCGGCGTCTCGAAGAAGCGCCTCGAGGCGGTGCCGCTCGCCGCCTTCGTGCTGCTGCGCCTGCTGCGCATGGCGGAGCCGAAGCAGCTCGTCTTCTCGGCTTACGGCCTGCGCGAGGGCCTCATTTTCGATCTCCTCGACGAAGCGCAGCGGCGAGAGGATCCGCTGCTCTCCGCCGCCGCCGAGCTCGCCTCCGTGCGGCCGCGTTTCGGGATGAGCGCCGACGAGCTTCTCGCCTGGACCGGAAGCGTCTTCCCGAGGCAGGGGCGGCTTCATCGTGCCGTTGCTCTCCTTTCCGACAGCGTCTGGGCCGAGCATCCCGACTACCGCGCCGAGGAGGCGTTTCTGAGGGCCTTGAGGCTGCCGGTCGGCGGCTTCGATCACTCCGAGCGCGCCTTCGTCGCGAGCGCGCTTCACGCGCGCTACGGCGGGGACGGCGACGCCGCCGTGCTGTCGACGGCGCGCCGGCTGCTCACGGGCGAGCTCGCCCAGGAAGCGCGTGCCTTCGGCCTCGCGCTTCGGCTCGCGTACACGATGACGGGGGGCGTTCCGGGCCTCCTGCAGCGCACTCGGCTCACGCGTCGCGAGAACTCTCTCGCTCTCGGCGTTCCGAACGACGCGGCGCTCTTCGTCGGCGATTCCGTGCGGCGCCGGCTCGAGGCGGTGGGGCGCGCGCTCGGCTGCCGCGTCGAGATCACGCAGGAGCGGGATCGGCGAGCCGCACGAGCTTGATCCGCTTGCCGTGCGCCGTGAGCGCGAGGCGGCCATGCTTAAGGTCGAGCGCGTCGTTGCCGAAGATTTCGCGCCGCCAGCCGTGCAGAGGGCGTACCGGCGCGTCGTCGTCGGACGCGATCGCCTCGAGGTCGTCGGCGTCGGCGATCAGCCGCTGCGCGACCCCGTGCTCCTCGGCACGCAGCTTCAGAAGCACGCGAAGAAGGTCGACGAGCGGCCCGATCCCGGCCGGCGACTCCCGCCGCTGCGGCATCTGCGGGCGCTCTTCTTCCGGAAGCGCCAGCGCGCGTTCCACGGCGGCGAGAATCTCGCTCCCGAACCGCCCCTCCGCGAAGTTCTTGCCGAGGCCGCGCGTTCGCGCCAGATCGGCCACCGTCCGCGGCGCGTGCGCGGCGATCTCGAGAATCGATTCGTCGCGGAGGATGCGGTTGCGCGGAATGTTCCGCTGCTGTGCGGCGGTCTCGCGCCAAGCAGCGACTTCGCGCAGCACCGCGAGAAACTTGGGGTTTCCCCCGCGCAGGCGGAAGCGGCGCCAGGCCTCGCGGGGCTCGATCCGATACGTGGCGGGATCCGTGAGCGTCGCCATCTCCTCGTCCAGCCACGACGCGCGGCTGTTCTTGGCGAGCCTCGCCTGCAGCTTTTCGTAGACCGTCCTCAGGTGCACGACGTCGTCGATCGCGTAGGCGAGCTGGCGTTCGGTGAGCGGCCGATGCGACCAGTCGGTGAACCGCGAGGACTTGTCGAGCCGGGTGCCGGCGAGCTTCGAGGCGAGCGTCTCGTAGCTCGCGGCCTCGCCGAAGCCGCAGACCATCGCCGCGACCTGGGTGTCGAAGAGGGGGGTCGGGATTTTGCCGGCGAGATTCCAGAAGATCTCGATGTCCTGGCGGGCGGCGTGGAACACCTTGAGGATGCGCTCGTCCGCCATCAGGTCCAGCACCGGGGCGAGATCGATGCCCGGCGCCAGCGCATCCACCGCGGCCGCTTCTTCCGGCCCCGCCAGCTGGACGAGGCAGAGCTGCGGCCAGTAGGTGCGGTCGCGCATGAACTCGGTGTCGACGGTGATGTAGGACGCTCCGCGCTGACGCGCGCAGAAGGCTTCGAGCGTCTTGGTATCGGCAATGAGCATCGGGCGTCCTATTACAACGGCGCGGAACGGCTTGTCGCGACCTG
>JADGGZ010000245.1 GCA_019689675.1 Rhodospirillales bacterium
TGCGCGCGGCCGGGGTGGTTTTGATCGAGGAGCTTCCGCCGCCCGACCGCGACCCGGGCATCTGGTCGGCGTTCTACGCCGCCTACGATTGGATCGTCGGCCGCCTGCCGCGGTACGGCGGCTTCCCGGAATACGTCGAGAAGCCGAATGCCGCCGCGGCCGACTATCCCGAGGTTCTGCGTGCGCTTGCCGGCGAGACCGCGCGTGCGATCCGGCAGGATCGGGCGAGGGGCAAGCTGGTCCTCACCGTGGCGGTCCCGGTCCAGCGCTACAAGCAGGTGCTGGGAGCGGTTCTTCTGTCGGTCGGCAGCCTCGAGGTCGAGCAGGCGGTCCGCGCGGTCCGTCTCGACATTCTTCGCGTGTTCCTCATCGCGCTGGCGGTGACGGTTCTCCTTTCCTTCTATCTCGCCAGCACGATCGCTCGTCCGGTGCGCCGCCTGGCTGCCGCTGCCGAACGCGTGCGCCGCGGCTCGGGACGCCAGATGGCGATCCCCGACTTCACGGCGCGCGGCGACGAGATCGGCGACCTTTCGGGCGCGCTCCGTGAGATGACGAGCGCGCTCTGGCAGCGGATGGATGCGATCGAGGGCTTTGCGGCGGACGTCGCGCACGAGATCAAAAATCCGCTGAGCTCGCTGCGGAGCGCGGTGGAGACGGCGGCGAGGATCGAGGATCCGGAGAAGCGCGAAAAGCTGCTGACCATCGTGCTCGAGGACGTGAAGCGGCTCGACCGGCTGATCAGCGACATCTCGGACGCCTCGCGGCTGGACGCGGAGCTTTCCCGGATCGAACCGGAACCGGTCGACATCGGCCATCTCCTCGAGACGCTCGCCGAGGTGCACGAAGCGGCGCAGACGGAGGACGGCCCGAGGCTGCGGCTGCTCCTGCCCGAGGAGCCTCTCGTCGTCAGCGGCGTCGAGGGCCGGCTCGTGCAAGTGTTCCGGAACCTCATCGCCAACGCGGTTTCCTTCAGCCCGCCCGGCGGTGTCATCACGCTGGCGGCGCGCCGCGACGAGGACGCAGTGGTGATCACCGTCGAGGACGAGGGGCCGGGCATTCCCGATGGGAAGCTCGAGGCGATCTTCAACCGTTTCTACACGGAGCGGCCTACCGGCGAAAAGTTCGGCACCCATTCCGGCCTCGGTCTTTCGATTTCCAAGCAGATCGTCGATGCGCACGGCGGCGTTATCCGCGCCGAGAACCGGCGCGATGCGGAAGGGCGGGTCGCCGGCGCCCGCTTCATCGTACGGCTTCCGCTCGGGTGATCGACGTTCACGCCACGACGGTCGAGATTGGAGGCGTCGGCGTTCTCCTGCGCGGCCCCTCGGGCAGCGGCAAGTCGGATCTCGCGCTGCGTCTCCTCGATGCCGGTGCGCGTCTGGTCGCCGACGACCGCACGCTTCTGCGCCGCGAAGGCGACCGGATCGTCGCTTCGGCGCCGGCAACGATCGCCGGCCGCCTCGAGGTGCGCGGCATCGGCATCATGACCGTGCCGGCCGTGGAGGCGGCTGCGGTCGGCCTCGTGGTCGATCTCGTCGCCGGTCCCGTCGAGCGGCTCCCGGAGCCATGCTCGGTCCGCCTTCTCGGGGTCGATCTTCCGCTCGTCCGATTGGCGCCGTTCGAGGCGTCCGCCGTCGCCAAGCTGCGGCTGGCGGCGAGGGCGCGCGAGGGCTAGATTGGCGCGGTCATGACTGGAGGGGGCGCGTCGCCAGGCTCCGCCGGCCCGAGCCGTTCTGGTGGGCGTCTCGTGCTCGTGACCGGGATGTCGGGGGCCGGCCGTTCGACAGCATTGAAGGCGCTCGAGGATCTCGGCTACGAGGCGGTCGACAATTTGCCGCTGTCGCTCCTGCCGAGCCTCAGCGACGCCGGCGGTCCCGTCGCAGTCGGAATCGACGTGCGGACCCGCGGATTTGCGCCGAACGAAGTGCTGGCGACCCTTCCCACCAATGTTTCGGTGGTTTTCCTCGATGCCGACGACGAGTTGCTTCGCCGCCGCTATACCGAGACGCGGCGTCCGCACCCGCTCGCCTTCGATCGGCCGGTGATCGACGGCATCCGGCTCGAGCGTCAGCTCGTCTCCGCGCTGCGTGATCGGGCGAGCCTCGTGATCGACACTTCGACCTTGAGCGTCGCCGAGCTGCGGCGAATCCTAGCCGGGCATTTCGCCCTCGACGCGCCCGCAGGGATCGCGGTTTTTGTGCGTTCCTTCGCCTATCGCCGCGGGCTGCCGCCCGACGCTGATCTCGTCTTCGACGTGCGCTTTCTCGAGAATCCGCACTACGACCCCGCCCTCCGCCCTTTGACGGGGCTCGATCCCGCCGTCGGCGCGCGGATCGCGGCCGATCCCGGATTCGAAGATTTCTTCGAACGGCTCACGGGCTTGCTTCGACCCCTGCTTCCGCGGTACGCGAACGAGGGGAAGACCTACTTGACTATCGCGGTCGGCTGCACCGGGGGGAGGCACCGCTCCGTTTACGTCGCCGAACGGCTCGCCGAGTGGCTGCGTCGCGAGGGCCAACGCGTCTCAGTGGGGCATCGCGATCTCGAGCTTTCGGCGGAATCGGGCTCGTCGGCGAGCACATTGAAGGATAAGGCATGATCGGTATGGTTCTCGTCACCCACGGAAGGCTCGCGGCCGAGTTCATTGCGGCGCTGGAGCACGTGGTTGGGCCGCAGGCCAACGTCGCGGCCGTCTGCATCGGCCCCGACGACGATATGGAGCAGCGCCGGCAGGAGATCCTTCGCTCGGTGGCCGAGGTCGATACCGGCGATGGCGTGGTGCTTCTCACGGACATGTTCGGCGGCACGCCGTCGAATCTCGCCATCTCGGTGATGGACCGTGGCAAGGTCGAGGTGATCGCGGGGGTCAATCTGCCGATGCTCATCAAGCTCGCCAGTCTTCGCCAGACGGAGCGCCTTCCCGATGCTGTGCGCGGCGCGCAGGAGGCCGGGCGCAAGTACATAAACGTGGCCTCGCAGCTTCTCGCCGACGCCAGGGGATGAGCAGCGACGGGGCGGCCGAAGCGCGCCGCGTAGTGACAATCTGCAATCGCCGCGGTCTCCACGCCCGGGCCGCGGCGAAATTCGTCAAGACTGCCGAGCAGTTCAAGGCCGAGATCACGGTACGAAAGAACGGCAGTTCGGTCTCGGGCGTTTCGATCATGGGTTTGATGATGCTGGCCGCGGGGCCCGGCACCTCGATCGAACTCCTGGCGAGCGGGCCGGATGCGGCATCCGCCATCGCGGCGCTCGCCGCTCTGGTCGAGTGCGGCTTCGATGAAGACTGAGGAGAAACGAGGCGAGCGCGTTCTGAGCGGGCTCGGCGTCTCGGCGGGCATCGCGGTCGGGATGGCGCACGTCACCGAGCAGGGCGACGTGCCGATCCCGGAATACGACATCGCGCCGGAGCAGATCGGCCCCGAGCTTGCCCGCTTCGAGGAGGCGGTCGCGGTCTCGATCAAGCAGCTTCGAAAGCTCAAGACCAAGGCTTCCAGCCTTCCCGATTCCGCGGCCGAGGAGATGGGGCTGATCCTCGATGCCCACCTCGCAATGCTTTCGGGGTCGCGTCTCGTCCGCGGCGTGGCGCGCCGGATCGAGACGGAGCGGATCAACGCCGAGCGCGCCATTCAGCGCGAGATCAACGCCATTCGCGAGAGCTTTGCCGGAATGCGCGACGCGTATCTCGCCGCGCGCTTCGATGATGTGCGAGTGGTCGGCGCGCGACTTCTGCGCAACATCACGAAGACTCCTTATGACGCGTTCAAGATGCTCCCGGAGGGGACGGTTGTCCTTGCCGAGGAGCTGACGCCCGCCGATACGGCGCTGCTCGACCCGAACCGCATCGCGGGGTTCGCGACCGTGCTGGGCGGGGCGGAAAGCCACACGGCGATCATGGCGCGCGCGCTCGGCCTGCCTGCCGTCGTCGGGGTGGCCGAGCTCCTCGGCGGCCCGGTGCCGCGCGGGATCGTCATCGTCGACGGGTCGGCAGGCACCGTCGTCATCGACCCCACTCCTGCGACGATCGAACGCTATCGCAAACGCCAGGAGGCGTTCCTCGACGAGCGGCGGGCTTTCGCGAAGCTCCGCAAGCTGCCGGCGACGACGCGCGACTCGGTCGAGATCACGCTCGAGGCCAATCTCGAGCTGCCGCAGGAACTGGGGCAGGCGATCAATGCCGGGGCGCAGGGACTCGGACTCGTACGTACCGAGTTTCTCTACATGAATCGGAGCGATCTGCCCGGCGAGGACGAGCAGTACGAGGCATACCGCACCTTGGTCGTCGGCATGGAGGGCAAGCCCGTAACCTTGCGCACCCTGGACATCGGGGGCGACAAGCTGGCCGGCGCGCTCGTCGAGCAGCTCGGGCTCGAAGCCGCCAATCCGGCGCTCGGCCTGCGGGCGATTCGACTTTCGCTCAAGGAAAGAAAGCTCCTCGAAACCCAGCTCGCGGCGATGCTGCGGGCCGCCTGCCATGGGCCGCTCCGGATCCTCCTGCCGCTCATCTCGACGGTCTCGGAGTTGCGCCGGGTGCGCGAGGTCCTCGCCGCCACGGCGCGGCGCCTCAAGCGGCGCGGCGTCCGGATACCCGACAAGCTCCCGCCGCTCGGCGCGATGATCGAGGTGCCGGGTGCCGCCCTCGCCGCCGATGCGCTCGCCGGCGAGGCCGATTTCTTCTCGATCGGCACCAACGATCTCATTCAGTACACGCTGGCGATCGATCGCGGCGACGAGCAGGTGGCGCATCTCTTCAACCCGCTCCATCCCGCGGTTCTCCGCCTCGTGCAGTTCACCACGGAGGCCGCGCTTCGCGCGCGCATTCCGGTCTGCGTCTGCGGCGAGATGGCCGGCGACCCGCGTTACACAGCGCTCCTCCTCGGTCTCGGCATCCGCGACCTGTCGATGGCGCCGACCAACATTGGCCGCGTGAAGCAGCGCATCCGCTCTCTCGACATGGTCGCGGCGACGCGGCGTGCCCGTGCGATCATGGATCAATGGGACGATGGGCGGATCGCTGCGCTCCTCGACGATTTCAACGCGCTCGCGTAGTCGGGGTGTGAAGCGGCTCACAGGCGCACCGTCCACGCCGGAGCGAGGCTCCTCTTGTCGGCAGCGGACAGCGCCCGATCGCCAGAGGTCGCTTCCTCCCCGCGAGCCGACACCGCTGGGGGGCGTCGGCCTGCCGGCGCGTTCCTCGAGCGCGTCGGCGCCACGCCCCCTGCGGTTCAGGGGGGCACGCACATGAGGGGGAAGCGTGGGGCGGGCGGCGGCCGGCGCGTCGCGGCCCGGCCCCCCCCCCCCAGCGCGCCGCGCAACCCCGTGGCGCGTTGCCGCGCGGG
>JADGGZ010000246.1 GCA_019689675.1 Rhodospirillales bacterium
CGCGAGCTCGGCCGGCTGGTCACCGGCGCCGAGAACCTCGTAATCGACCCCGATCTCCTGGAAGCAGAGCACGTCCGGGTCGTCCATCGCACGGGCGACGTCGGCGATGCGTCCGAGATCGACGCGACCGTCGCAGCCTTTTCCCCACTGCACGTTCCACGTCAGGATTTTCATTTGATCCCCGCCCGCATGAAGCTTTGCACGAATTGCCGCTGGAAGAGGAGAAACCCGACGAGAAGCGGCGCGGAGGTCATCAGCGTCGCCGCCGTGATGATCGACCAGTCTATGCCCTGGTCCACCGACGCGAAAATCTGAAGGCCCACGGTGAGCGGCCGCGTCTCCACCGAGTTCGTGACGATGAGCGGCCAGAGGAAGTTGTTCCAGTGATAGCTCACCGAGACGAGCCCGAAGGCGATGTAGACCGGCTTCGCCAGCGGCACGTACACCTTCCAGAGAACCTCGAGCGCTCCCGCACCCTCGACCCGCGCCGCTTCGTCGAGCTCCTTCGGCACCATCTTGAAGGTCTGACGAAGAAGGAAGATGCCGAAGGCCGAACCCATGTAGGGAAGCCCGATCGCGAGGATCGTGTCGAGGATCCCGAGCGTGTGCATCGTGCGGTAGTTCTCGACGATCAGCACGTCGGGCATGATCATGAGCTGCACGAGCACGAGAAGAAAGGCGATCTCGCGACCGCGGAACTCGAACCGCGCGAAGGCGTAGGCGGCAAGCGTGCAGAGGAAGAGCTGCGCCGCGAGGATCATGGCGCAGAGCACGATGGTGTTGAAGAAGTAGCGCGCGAAGGGCGCAGCGGCCCAGGCGTGCGCGAAATTTTCGAGCGTCAACGGAGCGGTCGGCACGAAGCGGACCGCGTACTCGCTCGGATGGAACGCGGTCCAGATCGCATAGGCGAGCGGCAGGATCCAAAGAATGCCGAGCAGCCAGGCGCCGACCGTCTCGAGGGCGCGCGCGGCGCCGGTCGCGGCATAAGGCCCCTCGTTCATTGGTAATGCACCCGTCGATCGAGGAACAAGAACTGTCCGATCGCGACGGCGGCGAGAATCGCAAGGAGCACGACCGTGAGCGTCGCAGCGTAGCTCGTGTCCCAGAACTTGAACCCGATCTCGTAGATGTAGAAAAGGAGAAGCGCCGTCGCATTGTCCGGCCCGCCCCTCGTCATCACGACAATGTGGTCGACGAGACGGAACGCATTGATCACCGCGTTGACGAGGACGAACAGAGTCGTCGGCATGAGCAGCGGAAATGTGATGCGGCGGAAGAAATACCAGCGGGAAGCGCCCTCGAGCGCGGCCGCCTCCGCGAGGCGCGGCGAAATCTGCTGAAGCGCCGCCAGGTAAAAGATCATGAAGAAGCCCGCTTCCTTCCAGATCGTCACGACGACGATGCACCAGAGCGCGGTCGACGGGTCACCGAGCCAGTTGCGCGCCGGCGCGCCGAACAGTGCCGTCACCTGGTCGACGAGTCCGTATGAAGGCGAGAAGAAGAACAGCCAGATGTTCGCCACGGCGATCATCGGCAGCACCGTCGGCGTGAAATAGGCAAGGCGCAGGAAGCCGCGGCCGGCGAGCCGCCCGTTGACGAAGACGGCCATCAGAAGCGCGAGCGCGATCGAGGCCGGAATCGTTCCGATGCAGTAGACGACGTTGTTCCAAAGGGCGCGCCAGAAGATCGGATCGTCGAGCATCGCCTCGTAGTTCTCGACACCGACGAAAACCGCGGGGCGCGCACCCTTCGGCGTCGAGAAGAAGGAGTCGATGATCGTCGCTGCGGTCGGCCAGTGAGTGAACGAGACGAGAAGAACGGCCGCCGGCAACAATAGGAGCCAGCCGTGGATGGAGGGGATGAACCCCCGCCCTGTCCGCCGTCGAGCGATCGTGCCTGCCGCCAATTCCGTCATCGCCTCTCCATCGCATCTTCTCCTTCGTCGGCGGAGAAGACGAGCGGGTGAGGGTTTCATAGGCGGCAGCGCCGCCTCGACCCTCACCCTCGTGGCGTTTGCGCCGGTCCCTCCCCCTCGCCGCACGAAGGGGGACAGGCTTACCTCTTGTAGGGGCGAAGGATGCGTTGCGCCTCGCGCTGCGCGTCCTTCATCGCCTGCTCGGGCGTCTTGGCCCCCGTAAGCGCCGCCTGAAGCCCGTCATTGAGCGCCTTCGTCACGCGCTGGTTTTCATGCGTAGAGAGCTCGGCGACGGAATACGGGAGCTGGTCGCGCGCGACCGCTGCCTCCGGAAAGCCCGCGACGTACTCCTTCATGCGCGGCGTTTCCCAGGCCGCGGGGCTCACTGCGACGTAACCGGTCTTGATGCCCCAATCGGCCGCGCGCTCCGGCGTCGTCATCCAATTCACGAACTTGAGCGCAGCGGCGCGCTCCTCGGGGCTCGCCTTCTTGAAGAGGTAGAAATTGCCGCCGCCGGTCGGCGAGCCGCGGCGGACCTTCTCCGGCAGCATCGCGACGCCGAACGGAAACTGCGCGTTCGTCTTCACGTTGGTGAGATTGCCGGTGGTCGTCCACATGATCGCCACCTTCCGCTCGAAGAAGTCCTTCGGGGTCGTGCCCCACTCGACGATGCCGGGCGGGTGGACCTTCTCCTTGCGCGAGAGATCGACCCAGTACTGCAGCGCCTCGATGACTTCCTTCTTGTCGAAGTAGGTCTCGTTCCCGGCCTCGTTCATGAGGACGACGTTGTTGGGCGTGGTGAGCCCCTGGAAGAGCCAGTAGGGAAAGCCGGAGGACGGGATCTGGACGCCCCACTGCGTGACGTTCCCCGAGGCGTCGCGCTTGGTCAGCTTCTTGGCATGCTCCAGCAACTCCGCCCAGTTCTGCGCCGGCTTCTCCGGGTCGAGGCCGGCCTCCTTGTAGAGTTCCTTGTTCCAGTACATAACGATGGTGGAGCGCTGGAACGGGATGCCCCAGGTCTTCCCGCCCGTGCGGCTGTTCGCCATGAACGCGGGATAGAAGCTGTCCATCCACTTCTTGTCTTCCGCGCTCGTGGCGACGTCGTCCCACGGCACGATCGCGTCCTCGTCGATGAGGGTGAACATGTCCGTCGAGAGGATCACGGCAACGTGCGGCGCCTCTCCCCCTTTCGCCGCCGTCAGCACCTTGGCGATGGTGTCCTGATAGGTGCCCGCGTAGACCGGGCGGATTTTGATGCCCGGGTTCTCCTTCTCGAATTCCTCGGCGTAGCCGTCGATGATCTTGGTGATCGGCCCGCCCACAGCGACCGGGTAGTAGAATTGCAGATCGACGGCCCCGGCGCCGCCGGCCATTGCGAGCAGCGCCAACGCCGCGCCTGCCAGTATTCCCCTCGCCTTCATGCGATAGTCTCCCTGATGAGATCTTGCGGAGCGTCGGTGACGTCGTCGCGGCGCCGCCCCGTCGCCGCGTCGAACCAGTGAATGGCATCGCGACGCCATGACAGTCGCGTCGGCGCGCCCGAAGCGAAATCGACCCGGCCCGGGGCGCGGACCAGCGCGAGCTCTCCGCCGACGCGGCACGCCACGATCGTATCGGCACCGAGATATTCGGCGCTTTCGACCTGCGCCTCGATTCCGCGATCGCCGAGAATGACGTCCTCCGGCCGGATTCCGAGGAGAAGATCCTTGCGTCCGAGCGACAGGATGTTCATCGGCGGGGTGCCGATGAAGCGCGCGGCGAAGACCGTCGCAGGCTTCGCGTAGAGAACGGCCGGCGCGGCGTCCTGCTCGATGCGACCCTCGCGCATCAGGATCACCTGATCCGCCATGCTCATCGCCTCGGTCTGGTCGTGCGTGACGTAGACCATGGTGATGCCGAGCTTCTGCTGGAGCGCCCGGATCTCGCGCCGCATCTCGTGGCGGAGCTGTGCGTCGAGATTGGAGAGCGGCTCGTCCATGAGACAGACGGGCTTCTCGGCAATGATCGCGCGGCCTAGGGCGACGCGCTGCTGCTGTCCGCCGGAAAGCTGCGCTGGTTTGCGGTCGAGAAGCTTGTCGAGCCCGAGGAGCGCCGCAACGCGCGCGAGCCGCTCCCGCCGCTCGGCCGCTCCCGTGCGGCGGACCCTCAACCCGAAGACGATGTTCTCGGCGACGGTGAGGTGCGGAAAGAGCGCATAGGACTGGAACACCATCGCGATCTGCCGCTTGGCCGGCGGCAGGTCGGTGACGTCGGTGCCGCCGATCCGGATGCGTCCCGACGAGACGGATTCGAGGCCTGCAATGAGGCGGAGGGTCGTCGACTTGCCGCATCCCGACGGCCCGAGAAGAACGAGGAGCGAGCCCGCCCCGGCAGCGAAGCTCACGCCGTCGACGGCGCGCGTCGCGCCCCAGACCTTCGAGACGCTATCGACTTCGATGCGGGCCACGGCTAACGAGAACCGCGGAGCCCGAGCGCGCTTTCGCTCCGGCTCTGCACCGTCGGAAGGAAAATCGGCCGGGCGGTCGCAACGCGACTTTCACGAGGCTTCATGGAGTCTCGAGCGTGCATCGCCGTTCCAGCCCGCCATACCGCAGCCATGCGTCCTTCGAAACCCGGCCCGACCGCGCTCCTCGTCTCACTGTAGTCCATCACGACCATTCCGATCAGCACGGCATAGCGCCCTTCCGTTACAGTTCCGCTTCGGCGGGCGCAGCAATACGCTCCCAGCCGATGAAGCGGATCGAACCGCATACGACGCCCTTCCGCCTTGCCGCAATGCGCGAAAGGCGAGAAGAAGAAGGAGCTTCGCCGACCTTGCTCCTCACGCGGCGCGACGCGTCTCGATATGAGCTGCGATCGCCTCGCGCGCGCCGGCGTCGAGATGAAGTCCCAGCTTCGAGCGGCGCCAGAGGATATCGGTCGGGGTCCGCGCCCATTCCTCGCGAATGAGCCAGTCGATTTCGCGTTCGGTGAAACCGTAGCCGAAGTCTCGTCCCAGGTCCTCCGGGCGCCGCGCATCGCCGAGCACCGCCTTGGCCTCGCCGCCATAGGCGCGCAAAAGCCGCTCTGCAACCGATGCATCGAGGAACGGATAGGCGCGGCAGAGTTCGGCCGTATGACGAGCATCCATGTCCGCGCCGGGCAGAGGCGCGGTTGCGGTCCACCTGCTTCCAGCGCCGAGGAAGAAAGGCGCGAGCTTTTCCATCGCGTGCTCGGCAAGGCGGCGATACGTCGTGATCTTGCCGCCGAAGATCGAGAGCGCAGGCGGTCCGTTCTTGTCGAGATCGAACACGTAGTCCCGTGTCACCGCGGACGCGTTCTCAGCGGCATCGTCGTAGAGC
>JADGGZ010000247.1 GCA_019689675.1 Rhodospirillales bacterium
CCGAGCTCGATCGTCGAGCGCGGGATCCGGCAAATGTAGCTCTGGTAGTAGGCGTCGCCGTGGATCACCTCGAGCTGGTCGCCGCCGCCGACGATGCCGAACGGCAGCGCCCCGGCGGCGCGGATGATCTCGCGCGGCACGTACCACGGCATGAAGCCCACGACCTTGCGGCCAGGCTCGGCCGCCTTCCATTGCCGCGCGTACCCGAAGGAAAGGTCGTCGAAGAGCGCTTGGCAGCGCGCGACGATCTCGGCGGTGGTCTGCATCAGCGGTTCTCCCAGCGGGCGGGACGTTTGGCGAGAAAGGCCTCGAGCCCCTCGACGGCGTCGCGGGTCTTCATGAGCTCGTCGAGATAGGCGCGCTCCACGACAGCGAGCTTGCGCCGCAGCTCGGCGGTGAAGCCCTCGCGCGCCGCGCGGACCGCGTGGCGGAGCGAGGAGGCGCTCTTCGGCGCGAGCTGCGCATCGAACCACGCAAGAGCGGCGGCTTCCGGATCCTCGGCGACGGCGTTGACGAGCCCGATCCGGGCGGCTTCATCGGCACCGATCGCGCGACCCGAGAGCAGAAGATCCTCGGCATGGAACCGCGGCAGCCGAAGCGGGAGGATGCAGGAGGCCGCCGGGGCGAAGACGCCGAGCTGGATCTCGGGCTGGCCGAGCCGCGCGTCGGGTGCCGCGAAGAGGAGATGGCCGGCGGTCGCAAGCTCGAGCCCGCCGCCGAGACATTGCCCTCTGACAGCGACGAGAACCGGGGCGGGGCTTTCCGCGATCCGGAGGATCAGCCTGTGAAAGCCCTCGAGCATCGCCGCGCAGCTCGCCGGCAGATGCTCTTCGACGCTGGCGCCGAAGCTGAAATGCGGGCCGGCAGCGTCGATGAGAATACCCTTGAGCCCGGCGTCGCCGCCGTGCTGATCGAGCGCCGCCTCGAGCGCCGCCATCATCGCCGCGTCGAGCACGTTCGCCTTCGGCCGCGAGAGGCGGAGGCGCAGGAGCGCGCCGTCACGCTCGAGCCAGGCTGCGACAGGCGCGGTCATTCCGCCGCCTCGGCGCGGGGGATGAGACTCTCGATGAGCTCAGGCGTCCAGGGCGCGCCCTCGGCGAGCTTCTGCCGGAGCGCGATGAAGTCGATCTCGCGCCGGTCGCGCGGTCCCTCGTTGAACGCGCGGAAGCCGAGCCGCGCCTCGTTCATCATGTTGAGGGCGAGCCAGGCGCGGCTGTCCTCCTTGTTGCGGTTCCACGCCTCGATCTTCGGCTTGCGCAGCTCCTCGAGGCTCTTGGTGAGGCACTCGGGAAAGGTCATGAGGAGCTTCGCGCACAGCTCCTCGACCTTGGCGTCGAGAAGCGAGAGATCGACCGTGCCGCGCGCCATCAGCTCCCGCCCGCGCTTCGCCGCCTCGCCGGTCTTGAACTCGCCGTGCACGATGCGGCCCCATTCGTCGAGGTAGCGCTCGGTCTCGACCAGCGGGTTCGGCACGAACTTGCCGTCCACCTTCAGCGCCGGCACGACGTCGAGGATGATGCCGAGCCGGTAGGCCTTGTGCGCCGAATAAGGCTCGCAGAGGGTTCCCGACTCCATCGCCCGCTCGCAGCCGATCATCAGCGGCAGGAAGTCGGTCGCGCCGCCGATCGCAGCCGACCCGTGCTTCGGCCCGGCCTGCCCGAAGCGCGCGAGGTCCTGCGCGATCGAGAAGTCGCAGGCCATGCCGATCTCCTGACCGCCGCCGATACGCATCCCGTTGACGCGCGCGATCACCGGCTTGTCGCAGCCGAGGATCGCCGAGACCATGTCGTTGAAGAGCCGCATGTACTGCCGGTACTCCTGCGGGTTCCCGGCGTAGTACTCGGCGTATTCCTTGGTGTTCCCGCCCGTGCAGAACGCCTTGTTGCCGACTCCGGTGAAGACCACCGCGACCACGTCGCGCGCGTTCGACGCGGCGCGGAAGGCGCGGATCACGCCCTTCACCATGTCGGTCGTGTAGGAGTTGTACTGGGTCGGGTTGTCGAGCCAGATCCAGGCGTTGTAGAGGCCCCGCGCGACGCTTCCGTCGGGCGCCTTCGCCGGCCGCTTCTCGTACTTGACGCCCGGCACCGGGCTCCACGGAACGATGTCGTGATCGACGAGCTGCATGGCGATCTCCTAGGCGGCGGGGACGAGGACGGCACGGCGCCGCAGCTTGTGCGCGTGTGCCGCTGCGAGAACGTCGTTCACCTCGTCGAGCGGGAAGCGCTCGACGAACGGCGCGACGGCGATCTTGCGGGCGAGGACGAGATCGAGCGCTGCGGGGTAGAGGTCGGGAACGCAGCCCCAGTTGCCGAGCGCCCGTGCGTCGAACGCCATGAGGTTCGAGAGGCGGATCTCGACCTTCTCCATCGTGAAGCCGACGATGCAAAGGGTCGCGCCGTGGACGAGAAGCCCCCAGGCGGTCTGCTGTCCGGCGGCGGTGCCGGAGCACTCGAAAATCGTCCACTCGGTCTGCGGCAGAGCGCGCTCGCGGGCGAGATTCTGAATCGCGGCCTTGAGCGCCCGCCCGTCCATCTCGCGCGCATCGAGGACGAGCGCCGCGCCGTGGGAGGCGATCGCGTCGAGCTTGCCGCGGTCGACGTCGATCGCGACGACCGTGGCGCCGAGCGCCGTCGCGATCTGCACCGCGTAGCCGCCGACGCCGCCGACGCCGATGACGACGGCGAGGGTACCGGGGGCCACCTCCGCGCGCCGGACCGCCTGATAAGGGGTCGTCACCGCGTCGGCGACGACGGCGACGTCGGCGAGCCCGAGCCCGACGGAAGCGAGACGCTCCTCGTCGACCGGGCAGAGTCCGCGCGCCGGCACGACGACATGCGTGGCAAACCCGCCGTGGATGTCGTTCCCGGGCATCTTCTGGCTGCGGCAAATCGCGCCGCGGCCGCGGCGGCAGGGATCGCAGGTGCCGCAGGGAAGCACCGCCGGTACGATCACCGCGCGCCCGAGCCACGCCTCGGCCCCGGCGCCGGCGGCGACGACGCGCCCGCTGATCTCGTGCCCGAGCGCCAGCGGCAGCGCATGGTTGGTGCGCACGCCGTCGTAGAGGTAGCCGAGATCGGTGTGACAGACACCGCAGCCGGCGACCGCCACGACGACCTCTCCGGCGTCGGCCGCGGCGAGGAACTCGGCCCGGACGAGCTTCTTACCAGGCTCGGTCATCAGCCAGCGATGGGCGGCGATCGGGGCGGGAGAGGTCATCGGCTTCTCGGCGGGATTGACGGGCGGCTGATAGGGCGATAAATTGGTATTGCAGTACCGATTTACGCATTTTCTAACACGCGGTTCCGCCCGAGTCAACCACGCTGGGAGCACTCAAGATGAAGCAGGTCGGCGACCCCGGTTCCGTCTCGGTCGTCCTCACCGGAAGCGGCGGCGCCGGCGTCATGACTGCCGGCGCGATGTTGCTCGACGCGGCGGCGGCAGCCGGGTTCTACGGGCTGATGACGCGATCGACAGGGCCGCAGATCAGGGGCGGCGAAGCCGCCGCGATGCTCCGGCTCGCGACACGGCCGATCGAGAGCCACGACGATCGCTTCGATCTTCTCGTCGCGCTCGACTGGGAGAACGTCCAGCGCTTCGCCGCCGAGCTCCCGCTCGACGTCGAGAGCCTCATCGTTGCCGACGCGGCGGCGGGCTCACCGCCCGAGGCGATCGCCGTCAAGGGCGCGCGCTTCGTCGCTCTCCCGCTCGCCGAGCTCGCGAAGCCCATCCAAGGCGGGCGCGCCAACATGGTCGCGCTCGGCGTCGTCGGCCAGCTCGTCGGCCTCCCCGAAGCGGCGCTCCTCGCGGGGGTCGAGAAAGTCGTCGGACGAAAGCACGCCGACGCCCTCGCGGCGAGCGTCGCCGCGCTCCGCGCCGGGGCCGAAGCCGCGAAGGGAATTGCCGAACCGGTCAAGGCGCTCGCACCGCCGACGGAGAAAGCATCCGGCCGCTGGGCGATCAGCGGCAACCATGCAGCGGGGCTCGGCGCGCTGCGCGGCGGCGTGCGTTTCGTCGCCGCCTATCCGATCACGCCGGCGACCGAAATTCTCGAGTGGATGGCCCCGGCGCTGCAGAAGACGGGCGGCGTCCTCGTCCAGGCGGAGGACGAGCTCGCCTCGATCAACATGATCCTCGGCGCTTCGTTCGGCGGCGTGCCGGCGCTCACCGCGACGTCGGGCCCGGGGCTTTCGCTGATGATCGAATCGCTCGGACTCGCCGTCGCCTCGGAGGTGCCGGTCGTCGTCATCGATGTGATGCGCGGCGGCCCCTCGACAGGAATCCCGACGAAGTCCGAGCAGACGGACCTCGACATCGCCGTCAACGGCCTCCACGGCGAGGCGCCGCACGTCGTCGTCGCGCCGCTTTCGGTCGCCGACTGCCTCTTCACGACGCAATGGGCGGTGCATCTCGCCGAAGCGATGCAGGTTCCGGCGCTCGTTCTCTCCGATCAGTTCCTCGGCCAGGCGCGTGCGATCGTGCCGAAGCCGGCCGATATCGCCTTCATGGCGCAGCGCGAGGTCGCCCGCGGCATCGACGGCCCCTATCAGCGCTACAAGGTGACGCCGTCAGGGATTTCGCCGATGGCGCTTCCTGGCACCAAGGGCGGCCAGTACACGGCCGACGGGCTCGAGCACAACGCCAAGGGAACTCCCTCGAGCCAGGCGCAGGATCATCTCGCGCAGCTCGACAAGCGCGCGCGCAAGCTGCAGCTCTTCGACTACGGCACGCATTGGGCCGAGATCGACGGGACAGGCGACGAGGACGTCGCCGTCGTGACCTGGGGCTCTTCGACGGGGCCGGTGCGCGAGGCGATCGCGCGGGCGCGCCGCGACGGCACTCGGGTGCGGCTCGTCGCGCTGAGGCTTCTCGCCCCGGCGCAGCCCGACAAGCTCGCCGCCGCGCTCGCGGGCGTGCGACGCGTGCTCGTGGTCGAGCAGAGCCACAGCGCACAGTTCCACCGGTACTTGCGCGCCTGGTACGAGCTTCCGGGCGAGGTCGTCCCGCTCCATCGCCCGGGCCCCCTGCCCTTCCGGCCCGGCGAACTCCACCAGCAAATTCTCGAGGTCGCGCGATGATCCAGGAGAGCACGGCGCTCGCCGCATCCTACGTGCCGAAAGACTACAAGTCCGAGGTCAAGCCCGTCTGGTGCCCCGGCTGCGGCGACTATTCGGTCCTGATGGCCTTCCAAAAGGCGTTCGCCGAGCTTGCGCTGCCGCCCGAGGAGATCGCCGTGATCTCGGGGAT
>JADGGZ010000248.1 GCA_019689675.1 Rhodospirillales bacterium
GCCCTCCCCCGCCCCGTGGGGGAGGGCGTCTTGCCGGCGGCGCTACGAGCTCGTGCCGAGGCGGACGGCCTTCTCGATCAGCTCCTTGGCGCCGGCCACCTCTTTGCCGAACTCGTCGTAGATCGGCTTCGACGCCTTGATGAAGGCGTCCTTGTCGACCTCGTTCACCTCCATGCCGGCGGCCTTCAGCTTGTCGAGGAGATCCTTCTCGTCCTTGGCGGCCGTCTCGTAGACGAAGCTCTGCGTTTCCTTCGCGGTCTCCTCGAGGATCTTGCGCACGTCCTCCGGATAGGAGGCGACCTTGCGCACGCTGCCGACGACGTAGGCCGGCGTGTAGACGTGGCCGGAGAGCGAGAGGTACTTCTGCACCTCCTGGAACTTCGCCGAGTAGATCTGCGTGAACGGGTTCTCCTGACCGTCCATGACGCCCGTCTGCAGCGCGACGAAGACCTCGGAGAACTTCATCGGGCTCGGATTGGCGCCGTAGGCCTGGAACATCTTCACCCGCCACTTGCCTTCGGGCGTGCGCAGCTTGATTCCCTGGAGATCCTCGGGCTTCCGGATCGGCCGCTTGGAATTCGTGATGTGCCGGAACCCGTTCTCCCAGACGGCGAGGATCTTGTAGCCCTTCTTCTCGGCGGCAGGCGCGAGCGCCGGCCAGAAGACCTCCTTCTCGATCCGCTTCATGTGCTCGCGGTCGCGCACGAGGTAGGGCAACTCGAAGAGACCGAAAAGATCGACCTCGGACGACATGACGGTCGAGGGCACGGCGAAGTCGAGGGTGCCGAGCTTCACCTTCTGCAGCATCTCCTTGTCGCCGCCGAGCTGGCTCGAGCCGTAGACCACGACCTTGGCCTTGTCGCCGAGCTTGGCGTTGGCCCGGCGGGCGAACTCGTCGGCCGATTTCTGGAAGAGCGAGCCGGGCTCGCCGACATGGCCGACCTTGATCTCCGTCTGCGCCATCGCCGGCAGAGCGGCCAGCGCCAGCACCGCCGCGAGGATCGTCGTCTTCTTCATCGTTCCTCCCTTCGCCTTGTTGACGCCGAGACTAACCGGGGGCGGCGAGATACGCCATCGCGGCGTCGGCGCCGCCCTTCTTATGCGGCACGCCCGCGAGCGCGAGGCCCATCTCGACGCCGCACAGCGTGCCCATCAACGTGAGATCGTTGAAGTCGCCGAGGTGGCCGATGCGGAACACCTTCTTCGCGACCTTGCCGAGCCCCGCCCCGAGCGACATGTCGAACCTGTCGAGGATGATCTTGCGAAGACGGTCCGCGTCGTGACCCTCGGGCATCAGGACCGCGGTCAGGGAGGCGGAATACTCGCGCTCGTCGAGGCAAAGCACCTCGAGGCCCCAGGCACGGACGGCGCGGCGCGTCGCCTCACCGTGCCTGGCGTGGCGCGCGAAGACGTTCTCGAGCCCTTCCTCGCGCAGCATTTGGATGGCCTCGCGCAGGCCGAAGAGAAGGTTGGTCGAGGGCGTATAGGGGAAGAAGCCGGTCTCGTTCGAGACGAGGATCGCCTTCCAGTCCCAGTAGGAGCGCGGCAGCTTGGCCCGCGCCGAGGCTTCGAGCGCCTTTTTCGAGATCGCGTTGAAGCCGAGGCCCGGCGGCAGCATCAGCCCCTTCTGCGAGCCGGCGACGGTGACGTCGACGCCCCATTCGTCGTGGCGGTAGTCGATCGAGGCGAGCGAGGAGATCGTGTCGACCATGAAGAGCGCCGGATGCCGGGCGCGGTCGATTGCGGCTCGTATCTCGGGAATGCGGCTCGTCACGCCGGTCGAGGTCTCGTTGTGGACGACGCAGACCGCCTTCAGAGAATGCGACTTGTCCGCGGCGAGCCGCGCCTCGACGGAAGCGGGATCGACGCCGCGCCGCCAGTCGCCAGGGATGAACTCGACCTCGAGCCCGAGCCTTCCCGCCATCTCGCGCCAGAGCGTCGCGAAATGGCCGGTCTCGACCATGAGGACGCGGTCTCCCGGCGAGAGCGTGTTGACGAGCGCCGCCTCCCAGGCGCCGGTGCCCGACGACGGGTAGATCGCGACCGCGCCCTCGGTCCGGAACACCCATTTCATGCCAGCCACGACCTCCTTGCCCAGCGCGGCGAAGTCGGCGCTGCGGTGGTCGATGGTCGGCCGATCGATGGCACGCAAGACCCGGTCGGGCACATTGGTCGGGCCGGGGATCTGCAGGAAATGACGTCCGCTTGGCATGGCTGGGGCAGTTTGAATGCAGATTTGCCCTCTGGCAAGGCCTGAAACTCTTCGGTATTCTGGAAGTGAATTCAATTCGGAGCTTCCATGCCGCTCGACTTGACGGAGGCGCCCCGGCGCGGCGACCCCGCCCTCGCCGCGCGACTCCGCCGCGCCATCAAGGGCGAAGTCCTGTTCGACGCGTTCAGCCGCGGCCGCTACGCGACCGACGCCTCGATCTATCAGATCGAGCCCGTGGGCGTCGTCGTGCCGCGCGACGCCGAGGACGTCGCCGCCGCGCTCGCCATCGCGCGCGAGGAAGGCGTCACGGTGCTGCCGCGCGGCGGCGGCACCTCGCAATGCGGCCAGACGGTCGGCGCCTCGCTCGTGCTCGACTGCTCGAAGCACATGAACCGCCTCCTCTCGCTCGACGTCGAGAACCGTCGCGCGGTCGTCGAGCCGGGGCTCGTGCTCGACCGGCTCAACAAGGCGCTGAAGCCGCACGGCCTCTGGTTCCCGGTCGACATCTCGACGGGAAGCCGCGCGACCCTGGGCGGCATGACCGCGAACAACTCCTGCGGCGCGCGGTCCCTGCGCTACGGCAACATGGTGCACAACGTGGCTTCGGTGGACGCGCTCCTCGCCGACGGCGAGCGCGTGCGCATGGGCTGGGTCGGCGGCAACCTCGCCGAGGCCGAGCGGCCGAAGGAGCGCGCGCTCGTGCAGGCGATGCGCGCCCTCTGGGAGCGCGAGAAGGACGAGATCGACGCGCGGATCCCGAAGCTGCTGCGGAAGGTCGGCGGCTACAACATCGACATGATCGACCCCGCCGGCCACAACATGGCTCACCTCATGGTGGGCTCGGAGGGGACGCTCGCCTTCTTCGAGAAGATCGAGCTCGCGCTGCAGCCGATCCCGCCGCACCGGGTCCTCGGCATCTGCCACTTCCCGACCTTCTACAAGGCGATGGAGTCGACGCAGCACATCGTGAAGCTGGGGCCGACAGCGGTCGAGCTCGTCGACCGCACGATGATCGAGCTCTCGCGCGAGATCGCGATGTTCCGCGCGACGGTCGACCGCTTCGTCAAGGGCGAGCCCGAGGCGCTGCTCCTCGTCGAGTTCGCGGGCGAGGACGCGGACGACAATCTCCGGCGCCTCAAACAGCTCGTCGAGCTGATGGGCGATCTCGGCTTTCCCGGCGGCGTCGTCGAGGCGACCGATCCCGCGTTCCAGAGCGCGGTCTGGGAAGTGAGGAAACAGGGCCTCAACATCATGATGTCGATGAAGGGGGACGGGAAGCCGATCTCCTTCATCGAGGACTGCGCGGTGCGGCTCGAGGATCTCGCCGAGTACACCGACCGCCTCACCAACGTCTTCAGGAAGCACGGCACCACCGGCACCTGGTACGCGCACGCCTCGGTCGGAACGCTCCATGTCCGGCCGGTCATCAACCTCAAGCAGGAGCTCGGCGTGAAGCAGATGCGCGCGATCGCCGAGGAGGCGTTCGCTATGGTGCGCGAGTACAAGGGCTCGCACTCGGGCGAGCACGGCGACGGGCTCGTCCGCTCCGAGTTCCACGAGGCGATGTTCGGCCCGCGGATCGTGCGCGCCTTCGAGGAGGTGAAGGACACCTTCGACCCCGAAGGCCTCTTCAACCCGGGCAAGATCGTGCGGCCGCCGAAGTTCGACGACCGCACCCTCTTCCGCTTCAAGCCGGGCCATGCCCCGGTGCCGCTCGAGACCGTCCTCGACTGGTCCGAGTGGGGCGGCTTCGACCGCGCGGCGGAGATGTGCAACAACAACGGCGCCTGCCGGAAGTCGGACCCCGGCGTCATGTGCCCCTCCTACCGCGCCACGGGCGACGAGCAGCACCTGACGCGCGGGCGCGCCAACACGCTCCGCCTCGCCCTCACCGGCCAGCTCGGGCCAAGCGCGCTCGTCGCGCCGGAAATGAAGGAGACGCTGGAGCTCTGCGTCTCGTGCAAAGGCTGCAAGCGCGAGTGCCCCACCGGCGTCGACATGGCGCGGATGAAGATCGAGGCGCTCTACCACATCAAGAAGCACGAGGGGCTGTCGCTGCGCGACCGGCTCATTGCGTACCTGCCGCGCTATGCGCCCATCGCCGCGCGCCTCGCGCCGCTTCTGAAGCTGCGCGACCTCGCGCCCGGCCTCGCCGAGCGCATCACCGGCTTCAGCGCGAAGCGCCGCCTGCCGGAATGGCACAAGGCGCCGTACACGGACGCCGTGCCCGGACCCGAAACGGGTCCGGAGACGGTGCTCTTCGTCGATACGTTCAATCGCTGGTTCGAGCCCGAGAACGCGCGCGCCGCAGAGCGCGTGCTGCGCCGCGCCGGCTTCACCGTACGAACGCCCCGCGTCTGCTGCGGCCGGACCTGGCTCGCCGCGGGACTCGTGGACGAGGCGAAAGCGGTCGCGCGCCGCACGATCGAGACGCTGCGCCCCTATGTCGAGCGCGGCGTTCCCATCGTCGGGCTCGAGCCTTCCTGCCTCCTGACGCTCCGCGACGAGTTCAAGGCGATGCTCCCCGGCGCGGACACCGACGCCCTCGCGAGGCACGCGCTTCTCCTCGAGGAGTTTCTCGACGGGAAGGAGCTGCCGCTGAAGCCGCTGCCCGAGAAGACGGCGCTTGTCCACGGCCACTGCCACCAGAAGGCGTTCGGCACCGTGCCGGCGCTCCAGCGCGTGCTCGGCAAGGTGCCCGGGCTCGAAGTGAAAACCTTCGATTCGACCTGCTGCGGGATGGCCGGATCGTTCGGCTACGAGGCGGAGCATTACGAGATGTCGATGCGGATCGGCGAGCTTTCGGTGCTTCCGGCAATGCGCGCGGCGCCGCCGGACGCCCTTCTCGTCGCCGCAGGAACGAGTTGCCGTCATCAGATCCGCGACGGGGCCGGGCGCGAGGCCCAGCACCTCGCGGTCGTGCTCGACCAGGCGCTCCGATGAGAGACGGCGAGGGACCGCTCCACGAGCGCGCCTGCGCGGCGCTGCGCGACCTCATCGTGGA
>JADGGZ010000035.1 GCA_019689675.1 Rhodospirillales bacterium
GGTTGAAATGGTAAATCGAGAAGGGCGTCGTCGCGAGCGTTGCGATGACCGTCGTCAAGGCGAGCCCGACGAAATAGAACCCGAACCGCCCGATCGTGCCGCGCTCGGCCCGCCACGCGGAAAGGCGCAGCCCGAAAGTTTCGTAGAAGGCGACGAGGGCCACGACCGCTGCGAACGACATTTGGAAGCTCGGGCCGAGAATGTCCGGCGGGGTCGCCAGCATCACCGCGACGGCGGCCCACGCCACCACGCGCATCGAGAGATGCAGCCGATCGATCATCACGGCGAGAAGCGCGAGTGCCGTCATGAGGCAAGAGCGCAACGCCGGCACGCTCGCCCCGGAGAGCACCGTATAGGCGACGATGAGGACGAGGGCGAGCGCCGCTGCCGCCTTCTTGATGTTCCAGCGCAGCACGAGCGGCGGAACGAGCGCGAGAATCGCGCGGATGGCGACGAAGGCGATTCCCGCCACGAGGCTCATGTGGATTCCGGAAATCGAGAGAAGGTGCGCCAGGCCGGAATCGCGGTAGGCGGCATTGAGATCGGCAGGGATCGGCCCGCGCTCGCCGGTGATGAGCGCCGCCGCCACGCCGCCCGTCCCGCCCGGCAGTATCGCGAGGATCCGTTCGGTCATTACATGCCGGAGCCGCGCCACGAACAGCCGCCAAGCGGCGGGCGCCTCGCCCGCCGGCGGCTCGATCTTCTCTGCCGGGCCGACCGCAAAACCCACCGCACCGAGCCGGGCGAACCAGGCTTGGCGCTGGAAGTCGTAGGCACCGGGCATCACCGGAGGGGGCGGCGGCATCAGCACGGCTCGGACCCGCACCCAATCGCCGGGCTCCGGCACGGCGCCGCCCTGCCTCAAACGTATACGCACCCGCTCCAAGCCGATCCCCCGCGGCGCGGCGAGGATGCGGGCGCCCTCGGGAAACAAGTCGACCTCGACAATTCGCGCCTCGACCTCGACGGGTCCTATCCGCCGCTCCAGGACGGGCGCGGCGGCGGCGAGGGTTGCGATCTTCGCGGCGACGAACCCGAGCGCCACGGCGACAACCGCTACCGCGAGTGCGAACGCTAAAGGCCGCGCACGCGCAAGGACGGCCGCCGCTGCGGCAAGCGCCAGGATCGCCGCCGCCGGCCAGAGCGGCGGCTCGAATCTCAGCCAGAAGTACCCGCCTATGCCGGCGCCGAGGAAAACGGGAACCCAGAGAAGCCAGCGGTCGCGTTCGGCCGTGAAGCGGTCGGCGAGCCACCGGGCCGCCGCCAAGGGCCGCCCGGCGGGTGTCTCGTAGGCGGCCTCGAGCGCCATGGCGGCGCCACTATATCACCCCCGTCGGATGTGCTAGGAGCGCCCGGTCATGTCCGTCGTCGTTCGCTTTGCCCCCTCCCCCACCGGCTTCCTGCATATCGGCGGCGCCCGCACGGCGCTTTTCAACTGGCTCTTCGCGCGGCATCACAAGGGCGTTTACCGACTGCGCATCGAGGACACCGATCGCGCACGCTCGACGAAGCAGGCCGTGGACGCGATCCTCGACGGGCTTGCATGGCTCGGTCTCGATTGGGACGGCGAGGTCGTGTTCCAGTCGCAGCGGCTCGAGCGCCACGCCGAGGTCGCGCGCCAGCTGCTGGCCGAGGGCCGCGCCTATTACTGCTACTGCACGCCGGAAGAGCTCGAGGAGCAGCGCGAGCGGGCACGCGCCGCAGGAAAACCGATCCGATACGAGGGTACGTGGCGCGATCGCGACCCGCGCGAAGCACCGGCCGGGGTGAAGCCGGCGATCCGGCTCAAGGCGCCGCAGGAGGGCGAGACGGTCATCCAGGACCACGTTCAGGGCGAGGTGCGGGTCGCGAACGCGCAGCTCGACGACCTCATCATCCTGCGCGCCGACGGGACACCCACCTACAATCTTTCCGTGGTGGTCGACGATCACGACATGGGGATCACCCACGTGATCAGAGGCGATGATCATCTCACCAACGCGTTTCGCCAGACCCAGATCTACCGGGCCCTCGAATGGGACGTCCCGGAATTCGCGCACGTTCCCCTGATCCACGGGCCCGACGGGGCGAAGCTTTCCAAGCGCCATGGGGCCCTCGGCGTCGATGCCTATCGGGAGATGGGCTACCTCCCTGAGGCCCTGCGCAACTACCTTCTCAGGCTCGGCTGGGGGCATGGCGATGCCGAGATCATCTCCACCGAGCAGGCGATCGAATGGTTCGACCTTTCCGGGATCGGCCGTGCGCCCTCGCGTTTCGATTTCGCGAAGCTCGACAATCTCAACGGCCATTATCTTCGACAGGCCGACGACGAGCGCCTCGTCGCCCTCGTCGTCGAACGGCTCGAGGCCGAGCTCGGCCCGATCGGGCCTGAAGGACGAAGCCGGCTGCTTCAGGGCATGGCAGGCCTGAAGGCGCGCGCCAAGACCGTCGCCGAGCTCGCGGCGTCCGCACGCTTCTACGTCCGCCCCCGCCCGGTGCCGCTCGACGAAGCGGCCGAGCAGCTGCTCGGGAGCGAGGGGCGCGCCGCCCTCCTCTCCCTCATGCCGCACCTCGCCAAGGTGGAATGGAGCGCGGCGACCCTCGAGGCCGAGGTGCGGCGGGAGGCGGAGTCGCGCGGCGTGAAGCTCGGCGCCCTCGCCCAGCCGCTCCGGGCGGCCGTCACCGGCTCCAAGGTTTCGCCGCCGATATTCGAGGTGATGGCCATTCTCGGCCGCGACGAGACGCTCGGGAGGATCGAGGACGCGTTGCGTTCGGCGCCCTAACGTCGCGTGCGCTGAGGGGCATTTGATTCGCTTCGGCCGGAAGCCTATTCTGCCGGCCAAGCGTTCGTATTGCAGCGCAGCAAAGAAACTGCAGGAATCTGTTTCATGGACGGCACGAAGACGGCAGCCAAGCCCCCCAACCCGGCCGAGACGGTCACACTCGTAGAGAATTCCAGCGGCCGGCGCTGGGACCTACCCGTCCTTTCCGGGACGATCGGCCCGAAGGTCATCGACGTCCGCAAGCTATACAGCGAAACCGGCTACTTCACCTTCGACCCGGGATACACGTCGACGGGCAGCTGCGAGTCGAGAATCACGTATATCGACGGAGACAAGGGCGAGCTGTTCTATCGCGGATATCCGATCGAGGAGCTGGCCGAGCACGCGGACTTCATGGAGGTCTCCTACCTCCTTCTCAAAGGCGAGCTCCCGACGCCCGAGCAGAAGCGGAAGTTCGAGTGGGACATCGCGCACCACACGATGGTGCACGAGCAGCTGACGCGGTTCTACAGTGGCTTCCGGCGCGATGCGCATCCGATGGCGGTGATGTGCGGCGTGGTCGGCGCGCTCTCGGCCTTCTATCACGACTCGACGGACATCTACGATCCGCACCAGCGCGAGGTCGCTTCCTACCGCCTGATCGCGAAGATGCCCACCATCGCGGCGATGGCGTACAAGTACTCGGTCGGCCAGCCGTTCATGTATCCGCGCAACGACCTCAAGTACGCGGACAACTTCCTTCACATGACCTTCGCGGTTCCGTGCGAGGAGTACCGCGTCAACCCGGTGCTCGCGCGGGCGATGGACCGCATTCTCATTCTTCACGCCGACCACGAGCAGAACGCCTCGACCTCGACGGTGCGTCTCGCCGGCTCCTCGGGCGCCAATCCTTTCGCGTGCATCGCGGCAGGCATCGCGTCGCTCTGGGGTCCGGCGCACGGCGGCGCCAACGAGGCCGTGCTGAAGATGCTGACCGAGATCGGCTCCAAGAGCCGCATCCCCGAGTTCGTGAAGCGCGCCAAGGACAAGTCGAGCGGCTTCCGCCTCATGGGCTTCGGACACCGCGTCTACAAGAACTACGACCCGCGTGCGGCGGTAATGCGCCGCACCTGTCACGAGGTGCTGGACGAGCTCGGCGTCAAGAACGAGCCGCTCCTCGACCTCGCGATGGAGCTCGAGCGGATCGCGCTCGAAGACGACTACTTCATCGAGAAGAAGCTCTATCCGAACGTCGACTTCTACTCGGGGATCATCCTCCGCGCGATGGGCTTCCCGACCTCGATGTTCACGGTGCTGTTCGCGATCGCACGCACGGTGGGCTGGGTCGCTCAGTGGAACGAAATGATCGAGGACCCCGGGCAGAAAATCGGGCGTCCGCGACAGCTCTACACCGGACACCAGCGGCGCAGTTACGTGCCGCTCCATCGACGCGGCTGACACACGTGGCCGAGCGCCGGCCGCGCGAGCCTCTGAAGGCGGCGCCCTCGGGCGCAGGCCGGGTTCGCGTCGGCCGGCTCGTCCCGGCGGCATCGCCGGCGCCACCCGCGAACGACAACCGGGCACCGCTTTCAACGCGGCTGCGTCGCTTGGCTTGGTGGGTCGCGCTCGCCGCCGCCGGCGGTGGGGCTCTCTGGGGCAGTCTCTAAGAGGCGCCGGGGCCCGCCTTCACTGCAGCTGCGGGCGCTTCAGGAAGCTCGCGCGATCGGCGGAGCGGATCGAGGCGCTGACAGTGGAACCGTTGCGCACGAGGTCGAGCGACACGGTCGCGCCCGCCTCCCCGCTCGACCAGACGCGCCGCCAAAGCGTGGCGAGATCGGCGATGGGCGTCCCGGCGACCCCGACGACGCGGTCCCCGAGCCTGACGCCGGCCTGATCGGCAGGGCCGCCGGACGCCAGCCCCGCGACGAGCACGCTTCCTTCCTGCTCCGCGGCATAGAGGCCGAGCCAGGGGCGCGGCGGTCGCTTCCGCCGGCCGTAACTCAGGAGATCGTCGAGGATCGGCGGCAGGAGATCGATCGGCACGAACATGTTGACGGGGATTTGCTCGTCCTCGCCTTCGGCGGTCGCCTCGACCCGCAACGAGCCGACGCCGAGAAGCTCGCCTTCGCTGCCGATCAGCGCAGCACCACCCCAGAATGGATGGGCGGGCGCAGTGAAGATCGCCTCCTCAAGGAGATACTCCCAGTACCCGGCGAACTCGCGTTTGCCAACGACGCGCGCCTCGAGCGCATGGCCGCGTCCGCCCGCCGACGCGGCGATGACGCTGTCGCCGATCTCGAGGGCGGCGCTGTCGCCCAGGGGCAGCGGCCGGAGCCCGACCCGGCCCAGCACCTGTACGAGCCCGAACCCCGTCTCCTGGTCGTAGGCGAGAGCATGCCCGGGCAGGGCGCGCCCGTCGGCGAGCCCGACCCAGATCTGCTCGGCCTCGGTGATGAGGTAGCCGATGGTGAGGACAAGTCCGTCCTCGCGGATGACCACGCCGCTTCCGGCGCGCTCGGTGCCGAGGACCGATGCCGTGAAAGCATCCTCGGGAACGAGCGCGCGGATGCCGACGACGGCCGAAAGCACGTCGTCGAGGTCGAACCCCCATTCTTCGGGACTCGGCTGTGCCTCCGGAGGAATGATCCAGTCCAAGATCGGCGTCGTCCCGCTCCCTGGTTGGCGCGTCAGGCGCGTTCGATGAGCTCTATCTTGTAGCCGTCCGGATCCTCGATGAAGGCGATGACCGAACCGCCATGCTTCATCGGCCCCGGCGGGCGCGGAATCTTGACGCCTTCGGCCTCGAGCCGCCGACACGTGCCGTAAATGTCCGGCACGCCTATCGCGAGGTGCCCGAAGCCGGAGCCGATCGTGTATGGCTCCTTCTGGTCCCAGTTATGCGTGAGCTCGATCACCGTGCTTTCGGTTTCGTCGCCGTAGCCAACAAAGGCGAGCGTGAAACGTCCGCTCTCGTAGTCCTTTCGCCGCAGCAGCTTCATCCCGAGAAGACGCGTGTAGAAGTCGAGCGACTTGTCGAGATCCAGCACGCGGATCATCGTGTGCAAAAGGCGGAACCTCGAGGTATCCGCCGCGGCGTTCGTACGGGTCTGCGCGACCGTATCCATGGCTCAGGCTCTCCTTCGTTGCGCGATCACGTCGAGAACGACATCGGCCGCCCTGAGGCTCGGCCGGGCGCCCTCGCTGCCGAGCCGGGCGAGCGCCTCCTCGTAGGCGCCGACCTGCGCTGCGCGCGCGGCTTCGTCGGCGAGCAGCACGGCAACAGCCGACTCTAGTGCTTCCGGCGTGCATCGCTCCAGCAGCAATTCGGGCACCGCCTCTCTGTCCAGAAGAAGGTTCACCAGGTTCACATAGCGCACCTTCACGAGCCGCTGGGCCAGGAATGCGGTCAACGGATTGACGCGGTAGGCGACGACCGCAGGAAGCCGCGCCATCGCCAGCTCGAGCGCCACCGTCCCGGAAGCGGCAAGCGCCGCATCGCTCGCCGCGTAGGCATCGCGCTTCTCGACGCCCTCGACGACGAACGCCGGAACCGCCCACTCGCGGACCGCGCCTGAAACGGCGTCCGCCACATTCGCAACCGTCGGCACCACGACCCGAAGGTCGGGAAACCGACCGGCGAGGCGCTGCACCGTTGCACCGAACACCGGCAGGAGGCGCCGCACCTCCGTCTGCCGGCTTCCGGGCAACACTGTCAGAAGGGGCGCCTCGGGCGCGATGCCCTGCCGGGCGCGAAAGCCTTCGCCGTCGCCGCGGTCGAGGCCGCTCTCGAGCACCGGATGCCCGACCCAGGTTGCGGGCAGCCCTGCCTGCTCGAAATAGGGCGGCTCGAAAGGCAAAAGGCACATCAAATGATCGTACCAGCGCGCGATGCGGCGCACCCGGCCCGCTCCCCATGCCCACACCATCGGCGCCACATAGTGGATGAGCGGCAAGCGCTCGCCGCGTCGACGCAACGCTTGCGCGATGCGCCAGGTGAACCCGGAGCTGTCGATCGTCACCACCGCGTCGGGCCTCAGCCGAACGATCGCCTCGGCAGTCTCGCGCACGCGGCGCAGAATGAGCCGTGCGCGGGGCAGCACCTCGGCAATGCCCATTACCGCGAGCTCGTGCAGCGGGACGAGGCTCTGCAACCCCTCGGCCGCCATCCGCTCCCCGCCGACCCCGGCGAAGGAGATGGCGCCGCCGGTCCGTTCCTTGAGCGCCCGCATCAGCGCGCCGCCGAGGACATCGCCCGACGGCTCGCCCGCGATCAGGAAGACGAGCATACGCCGACCACGAAGAGGCCGGCCGCGTCGGCCGCCGCAGCGACCGCAGGCGGGTCGAGGACGAGACTGCCGCCCGCCTCGACCGCGATGCCCCGGAGGCCCGCCGCCGCAGCGCCGCGGACCGTGCGTTTGCCGATCGCCGGCAGATCCGCCCGGCGCTCCTGGCCCGGCTTCGATGCCTTGACCAGAACGCCCCCCGGCCCTTCGCGCCGAAGCGCGGCGCAGCGCGCAAGCAGCAAGTCGGTTCCCTCGATCGCCTCGACGCCGAGCACGAGCCCCTGCTGCACCACGGCGGCCTGGCCGACATCTACCGCGCCGAGAGCGCGGAGCACCTCGAAGCCCCTTTCGATGTCGGCAAGCGCCTGCTCGTCCGGCAGGTGCCGCCCCAGCGGCCCCTCGCCGGCAAGCGCGGAGCCGAGCAGCGTGTCGGCCCCGACGACCCGAAATCCCTCGGCCTCAACCTCCTTGATGACGGCCGAGAGGAGCCCGTCGTCGCCGAGCGCCCGATAGCTGACGCGGGCGAGGAAGCGCGCCGCGCGCCAGTCCGGCCGAAGCGAAGCGAGCGAAGGACGCCGGATCGCGCCGGCGAAAACGATCTCTTCGACGCCCTCGCTGCGGAGAAGCTCGAAGCCGCGTCCCGCGGCACCGAGCCGGATCCAGGCATGCGGGGCGTTCGCGACGGTGGCAGGGTCGGTCTCGCCCTCGAAGGCGAGGACGAAGAAAGGCCTATCTTCCTTTCTGCAGACTTCGACCAGCCGCGCCGGCAGCTCGCCCGAGCCGGCGAGAATGCCGAGCTTACCCGGCATTCGCCGTGCGCGGCTGGCAGATCGCGCGCGAGGAGTCGGCTCGGATGAACTCGACGATCTCGCGCACGGGCCGCGAATCTTTGTGGAGCGCGGCGACGTCATCGACACGCTCCATGAGCGTGCCCTTCTCCGCGAAGAGGAGGTGATAGGCGCTGCGCAGCGCTTGCAGGTCGTCGCGCGAGAAGCCGCGGCGCTGCAGGCCCCGGATGTTGAGCCCGGCCAAACGTGCCCGGTCGCCCATCACCGAGCCGTACGGAATGACGTCATGCTCGACGCCGGACATGCCGCCGACCATCGCATGGGGACCGATGCGGACGAACTGGTGCACCGCGGAAAGGCCGCCGAGCACCGCGTAGTCGCCGACGACGACGTGCCCGCCCAGGGTCGCGTTGTTCGCCATGATGACGTGGTCGCCGATCTGGCAGTCGTGCGCGACGTGAACTCCCACCATGAAAAGGCAGTTGCTGCCCACGCGCGTCACCATTCCGCCTCCCTCGGTGCCGGGATTCATGGTGACGTGCTCGCGAATGATGTTGTTCTCGCCGATTTCGAGGCGGCTCTTCTCGCCCTTGTACTTGAGGTCCTGGGGCTCGTGGCCGATCGAGGCGAAGGGGAAGATCCGCGTATTCGCGCCGATCCGGGTCCGCCCGGTGACCACGACGTGGCTGGCGAGGCGGACATTGGGGCCGAGCTCGACATCCGGCCCAACGATGCAATATGGGCCGATGCTGACGGTGTCGTCGAGGCGCGCACCAGGCTCGACGATCGCCGTCTTGTGGATCTGCGGCATGAAGGTGCTTTCTGCTACTCGTCGAGGATCATGGCAGCAAAGGTCGCCTCGGCGACGAGCTTGTCGCCGACGAACGCCTCTCCATTGAACTTCCAGACGCTGCCCCGGTTGCGCTGCTTCGAGACATGGACCTGCAGCCGGTCGCCCGGCACGACCGGCTTGCGGAACCGGGCGTTGTCGACCGTCATGAAGTAGACGAGCTTTCCTTCCGCCTTCGCACCGAGCGTCTGCACTACGAGAACCGCGGCTGTCTGCGCCATCGACTCGATGATGAGAACGCCGGGCATCACCGGACGTTGCGGGAAATGCCCCGCGAAGAACGGCTCGTTGATCGTTACGTTCTTGATCCCGACCGCGTCGTTGTCGGGGCGAACCTCGACGACCTTATCGATGAGCAGGAACGGGTAGCGGTGCGGAATCATCCGCATGATCCGCTCGATTCCGATCTCTTCCACGCGATCCTCGGCCTCGGCCGCCGCGTCCATCCCTACTTGCCCCTCTTCTTCGCCAGGCGCTCGATGGCCGCGAACTGGCGCATGAACTCCTTGATCGGCACGGCCGGAAAACCGCAGACCGTGACCCCCGCGGCGACATCCCGCATGACCCCGCACTTTGCGGCGAGCCGGGCACCGGTGCCGATCGTAAGGTGACCGGCGATTCCCACCTGACCGCCCGCCATCACGAAATCGCCGAGCTTGGTGCTGCCGGAAATACCGACTTGGGCCACAAGGACGCACCCGCGACCAATCGCGACGTTGTGCCCTATTTGCACCAGATTATCAATCATTGCGCCGTCGCCCACGATCGTGTCCGGGCCGGCGCCACGATCGATCGTGGTGTTGGCGCCGATCTCGACATCGGCGCCTATGATCACCCGTCCGAGCTGCGGCACCCGGACGTGACCGGCCGGATCAGGCGCGAAACCAAAACCGTCCTGACCGATTCGGGCACCGGGGAAAATCGTCGTGCGCGGGCCCACGAAGCAATGGCTGAGCGTGCAATGCGGGTGGATACGAACGTCTTCCGCGATGATGACGCCGTCGCCGATCACGACATGCGAGCCGATGCGGCATCGGTCGCCGATCTCGACCCGGGCGCCGATGACGGCATAGGGGCCGACACTGACATCGGTGCCAAGGCGCGCGGTCGGGTCGATGACGGCGGTCGGGGAGATCGTCGCCGGCGGGGCAGGCTCGGGATAGAAGGCACGGGCTGCGAGCGCATACGCCTTGTACGGGTCCTTCGCGAGGAGCGGGACGAGGGTAGACGGCGCCCGGCCGGCATGTTCGGGGCGCACGAAAGCGGCGCCGGCACGCGAGGCCGCGAACGCGTCCACGTACTTCCGATTGTCGAGGAAGGAAAGGTCCCCCGGGCCCGCCGTCTCGAGCGGGGCCACATCCACCAGGACGAGCTCGGGATCGGCGCCCGGGGGCAGCTCGGCCCCGGCCCGCGCCGCGATTTCCGCGACCGTGAACGGACCAGCCCGAGTGAAGAAGCGAGGGTCGGCCATCCCGTTCCGTCTATTGCTTCTTCTGGGTGTCGCCCTTCTGCTGCGTCGGGCTCGCCTTCGGCGCGGCCTTGGGAGCCGATTGCTGCCCTTGGCCCGACGTAGGCTTGTTGCCGGAATCGCCCTCGCGCGCCGGCGGCTGCACGAGGTTGAACGCCAGCGTTGGCAGCTTCTGGTCGAGACGCGCCATCGTCTCGGGGGTGATATCGTACGTCTTGTCGACGATGACGACGTGCTGCTTCTGGAGAACGAGGCTCGCTTTGCGCTCGAGCGCGATCTGGGAAACGATCTCGAGAATGTTGCGCTCGATCTGAGCCAGCGCAATGTTGAGGCTGTACTGAAGCGTCTCGCGCTTCTGCTCCCAGCCGCGGCGCATGTCGGCGACCTTCTTGTCGAACTCCCGCGCTTTGGCGGCGAACGCGTCTGGCGACAGAATCGAACGCTGCCGCTCGATCTCCTGCTGCTGCGAACGCAGACTGGCCTCCGCGGCCGAGACCTCCTTGCTGAACGCCTGCCGTTGCGTATCGAATTGCTGGCGGATGCTCTTGCCGGCCTTCGACTCGTTGACGACATGCTGCGCGTCGACCACGAGCACGAGCATCGGCCCGGCCGCTTGGGAGGGTGCCGGCTGAGAGGCCTGCTGCGCGAAAGCGACGGGCGCGGCGAACGAAAGCGCGAGCACCGCCAGCGCAGCACGCCAAAATCGCGACGACATCTCAGAACCTCGTGCCAAAGCTCACCCTGAACAATTCTTTCTCGTCGAAGCTTTCCTTCACCACCGGGACGGCGAAGTCGACCCGGATCGGCCCGAATGGGGATTTCCAGGAAACACCGGTCCCGATCGAAGCGCGGAGCGAAGACTTGTCCACGATCTCGCTGCCGCTCTGGTCGATATTGAAGAGAGTGCCGAAGTCGGTAAAGACGCGGCCCGCGACGCCGAGTTCCTGCGGCAGGCCGAGCGGGAACTGCAATGACACCGTCCCGACGGCGAACGTGTTACCGCCGAGCGCGTCCCCCGTCTCGATGTCGCGCGGCCCGATGCCTCCGGTCTCGAAACCGCGCAGCGTATCGCCGCCGATGAAGAACCGGTCCTGGATGGCGACATCCTTGCCGAGCCCCTGGATATGGCCGACCTCGCCCGTGACGCTTAGAACCCAGTCGGGCGCTTTGACCGGATAGTAGTAGCCGCTGCTCACGCGTGTGCGGATATAGCGCGCATCGCCGCCGAGACCCGCCAGATCGTTGCTGAGGGAGGCGAAATAGCCCTCGGTCGGGTCGATTCGATTGTCGCGGCGATCGTAGAAGAGCGTGTGGCCGATCGCGGAAGTCGTGCGCGTTCCCTCCTGGTCCCTGATGAAACGAGAAGCGTCGGAATCGACGTTCGTGATCTCGTCGGTGCGCAGCGTATAGCGAACCGTCTCGCGCAGGTTCTCGGTCATCTGGAAGCCGAAGCGGATAGCACCGCCGACGGAGAACTGGTCGAAAGAGGACCGATCCTGGTTGTCGCGCTCGATGCGGAACAGATCGAAGCCGGCCGCTACGTTCCGGTCGAGGAAGTAGGGTTCGGTGAACGAGAGATCGAGCTGCTGGGTGCGGCCGGAGATGAGGAACGCGGCGCGGAGATCCTGACCGCGCCCGAGGAGGTTGCGCTCCCGAATCGAGATGTCGGCGAGCGGACCTTCCGTCGTCGAGAATCCCGCGCCGAGCGAAAGCTCGCCGGTCGACTGCTCTTCGACCTCGACCGTGATCACGGTCTTGTCGGGAGCGCTTCCCTGTTCATTGTGGACGTCGACCTTCTTAAAGAATCCGAGATTGCGGATGCGCTGCTGCGATCGGCGCAGGCGCGACGTGTTGAAGGCGTCGCCCTCGACGAGGCGGAACTCGCGCCGGATCACCTTGTCGAGAGTACGAAGGTTCCCGACGATGTCGATCCGCTCGACGTAGACGCGCGGGCCCTCATCGACGTCGAAGACGAGGTCGACGACGTGGTTTTCCCGGTCGAGCGTCGGGCGGGGACGGACATCGACGAAGGCGAAACCGCGGTTGCCCACGGCGTCGGTGATCTGGTTGATGCTCTTCTCGACGAGATCGGCGTTGTACCAGTCCCCCTCCGTCATTGCGAGGTAGGGGCGCAGCTCTTCGGCGCTGAGGTTCTTCAGCTGAGTGGCGATCTCGATCTTGCCGAACTTGTAGCGCTCGCCTTCCTCGAGCGTGTACGTGACGTAGAACCCGTCGCGCTCGGGGGCGAGCTCGGCGACCGCCGAAAGCACGCGGAACTCGGCGTAGCCCTCCGACAGATAGAAGCGCCGCAACAGCTCGCGGTCGTAAGTGATCCGGTCGGGATCGTAGCTGTCGTCCGTGGTCAGGAACCGCCACCAGCGCGACTCCGTGGTCTGGATCACCTCGCGGAGCTGGCCGTCGGTGAAATGCGTGTTGCCGACGAAAGTGATGCCCTTGATCCCGGTCGTCGGGCCCTCGTCGATCTCGAACACGAGATCCACCCGGTTCTGCTCGAGCGGGATGACCTTGGGATCCACGGTAGCGGCGAAGCGGGCATTGCGCCGGTAGAGGTCGAGGATGCGCTTGACGTCGCTCTGCACCTTCGTTCGCGTGTAGACGACGCGCGGCCGAAGCTGGATTTCCTGCTGCAGGGTCTCGTCGTCGAGCTTGTTGTTCCCCTCGAAGGCGATCCGATTGATGATCGGGTTCTCGACCACGCGGACGATGAGAGCATCGCCCTCGCGCCTCAGCGTCACATCGGCGAAGAGACCGGTCGCGAAGAGGGTTTTCAGAGAGCGGTCGACCCGCTCGGGGTCGTAAGGATCCCCGGGCTGGATCGCGAGATACGAGCGGACGGTCTCCGGCTCGATCCGCTGCGTGCCCTCGATTTGCACTTCGCGGATGATCTCGCCGCCCTGTGCGAAAGCCGGCCCGACGAGCGTGGTCAGAAAGACGAGTGCCGCGGCGATTACCGCCCCCCCGAGCCTCACCTTCAACCGCCCCCCTTGTTACCAGTGCCAGCGCGGCTCAATTGAAGATCGGCAGGCGGACGATGTCGTTCCAGGTCGCGAACACCATCAATGTGAGGACGAGCGCCAGTCCGATTCGGAACCCGTACTCCTGCGCCCGCTGGCCGAGCGGCCGCCCGCGTATCGCCTCCGCGGCATAAAACAGTAGGTGTCCCCCGTCAAGAACCGGGACCGGGAAGAGGTTGATGAGACCGAGATTTATCGACAGCACGGCCATGAAACCGACCAGGGCCGCGAGCCCGATCGACGCGACCTCGCCCGACATCTGGGCGATGCGAATCGGGCCGCCGAGCTCCTCCGTGGTGCGCGCGCCGACGATCATCTGACCGACCGCCTGCAGCGTCCCCACAGTGACGTTCCAGGTTTCCGCCGTCGCGCGCCAGACCGCGCTCAGCGGATCGTGCTTCACGTACTCCACGCCGCCCGACCGAGTGATGCCGAGAACGCCCACCCTGTGCCGGTTGCCGAAATTGTCCTGAAGCTCGGTCAGCTGAGGCGTCACCTGAAGCGTGATGTCGCGACCGTCGCGGCGCACGACGATATCCATCGTCACGCCCGGCGAGCTGCGGACGATCTGCTGCACGTCCTCGAAGCGCTCGATCTGCTTTCCGTCGAGAGAGACGATGAGATCCCCCGGGCGGATCCCGGCTGCTTCGGCGGCGCTCCCCTCCTTGACCGCGCCGACGTCGGCCGGCGTGAAGGGCTGGCCGACGGTCATGAAGAGCCCGGCGAAGAGCACGATGGCGAAGAGGAAATTGGCGATCGGCCCGGCGGCGACGATCGCGGCCCGCTGCCCGAGCCGCTTGTGGTGGAAGGAGACTTCCCGCTCCTCCTGCGTCATCCTCGGCAGGCCCTGGCCGGGCATCGAGGCCGCGTCGGCGTCGCCGAACATCTTGACGTACCCGCCGAGCGGGACGGCGGAGAATTTCCAGCGCGTCCCGGCCCGATCCCACCAGCCGAAAAGCTCGGGACCGAAGCCGATCGAGAAGACCTCGACGCGGACGCCGTTCCGGCGCGCGACGAGGTAGTGGCCGAGTTCGTGCACGAAGACGAGAACCGTCAGCACGACGAGGAAGGCGAGGATTGCCAGGAGCCCCGACTGCCAATCGGCTTCGAGGAGCTTCGTGAACGAATTCAGCATCTCAGCCTTTCTATCAAATCGCGACTGCGCTGGCCCGGCTGCCGACGAACCGCGCGGCGGTTTCGCGCGCCTCGCGATCGAGCGCGTAAACGTCTTCGAGACCGGCGAGTGCCCGATCCGGCAACGCCTCCAGCGTCCGCTCCACGACCCGCGCTATGTCGCGGAACCCGATCTGCCGCGAGAGAAACGCGTGCACCGCGGTCTCGTTCGCCGCGTTCAATATGGTGGGGGCGCCACCGCCTTCGCGCAAGGCCGCGCGGGCCAGCCGGAGCGCGGGAAACCGCTCCGGATCGGGCGGCTCGAATGTGAGCTTGCCGAGCTGAGCGAGATCGAGACGGCGCACCGGCGCCGGCATCCGCTCCGGCCACGCCAGGGTGTAGGCGATGGGCGTGCGCATGTCGGGCGAGCCCAGCTGCGCCAGCATCGAGCCGTCCGTGTAGCAGACCATCCCGTGAACGACCGACTGAGGGTGGACGAGAATGTCGATCCGCTCCTCGGGGAACTGGAAGACGTGGTGAGCCTCGATGAGCTCGAGGCCCTTGTTCATCATCGTGGCGGAGTCGACGGAGATCTTGGCTCCCATTCGCCAATTCGGGTGGGCGACCGCCTCCTCCGGGCTCGCCCGCTCCATCACCTCGACGCTCTTCTCGCGGAAGGGGCCGCCGCTCGCAGTCAGCACGATCCGCTCGATCGCCTCGCGCCGCCCAGCCTCGAAGACCTGGAAGATCGCGTTGTGCTCGCTGTCGACCGGCAGGATCGTCGCGCCGTGGCGCCGAGCCTCGGCGATGACGAGGGATCCGGCGCAGACCAGCACTTCCTTGTTGGCAAGAGCGATAACGGCGCCACGCCGGATCGCGGACAGGGTCGGCGCGAGCCCGGCCGCGCCCACGACCGCCGCCATGACCCATTCGGACGGACGTTCGGCCGCCTCGACCACGGCGGTCCTGCCGGCGGCGACCTCGATGCCGGTGCCGGCGAGCGCCGCCTTGAGGCTGCGATACTCCCGATCGTCGGCAATGACAGCGACCTTCGCCCTGAACTGCCGGGCCTGTTCAGCGAGCTTCACCGCGTTCCGGCCGGCGACCAGCGCCTCGACGGCGAACGACTCGGGCGCACGGCTGACGAGATCGAGCGTGCTGCAGCCGATCGAGCCGGTCGAGCCGAGAATGGTCAGGCGCTTCATCGGAGCGACACCGCGCCGGCGAGGCGAAGGACCGCGACGGTCGTGACCACCGCGAGAAGGGAGTCGAGGCGGTCGAGCACCCCCCCGTGTCCCGGGATGAGGCCGCTGGCGTCCTTTGCCCCGAAGCGGCGCTTCAGCGACGACTCGGCAAGATCACCCGCTTGCCCCACTACGGCGAGCGCGGCACTGAGAAGGACGAGCGGCCCGAGTGGCGCGCCGGTGAGCCGCGCCGTCGCGAGGCCGACCGCGGCCGCGCAGACCATGCCGCCGGCGAGCCCCGACCAAGTCTTCCCGGGGCTGATCCGCGGCGCGAGCTTCGGCCCGCCCAAGGTTCGGCCGACGGTGTAGGCGCCGATGTCGGTCGCCCAGACGACGGCCAGGATCCAGAGCAAGGCCCCGCTTCCCATGTCCCGTGCGAGCCACAGAAGCGAGATGCAAGGTACGGCGAGCCAGAGGACGCCGATCGCGGTCGCATTCGGCGCCGGCTCCCGGCGACTCAGGCTGACCCCGAGCACGAGGCCGGCCCCCACGACGCCCACCGCGAGCCCCATTCCGCTCCGTCCGGCGGCACCGAGGAGAACGGCGAGCACGACCACGACGAGGGCGAGCTTGCCGCTCGGTCCGAAAGATCCCGAGCCGCACAGCCGTCCCCATTCCCACGCCATCACCGCTGCAACGGCAACGGTCAGGACTTCGAGCCAAGGCGAGCCGAACCAGACCGCCGCGAGCGCGACCGGCGCCATCAGCAGCGCTGACAGGATGCGCGCTTTGAGGCCGCTAGCGCGTGCCGGTGATGGCGCCATACCGGCGTTCCCGGCCATTGAAATCCTCGACGGCGCGCAGCAAGTCCTCCTTCGAGAAGTCGGGCCAGAGCGTATCGGTGAAGACGAACTCGGAATAGGCGGTCTGCCACAGGAGGAAATTGCTGATCCGCTGCTCGCCGCTGGTTCGGATGAGGAGATCCGGGTCGGGGAGATCGGCGGTGAAAAGGTAACGCGCGAAGCACGCCTCGTCGATCTGGTCGGGCGCGAGCGCGCCCGACCGCACGGCTTCCGCGATCTGCCGCGCCGCCGAGGCGATCTCGTCGCGCCCGCCATAGGAAAGCGCGACCGTGAGCTGGAGGCGCGAATTATCGCGCGTGAGCTCCTCGCTGTTGTTGATGAGCGTGACGATGTCGACCGGAAGCCGCTCGCGCCGGCCGATCACCCGCAGGCGGACCCCGTTCCGGTGCAACTCCGCGATCTCGCCGCGCAGATAATGGCGCAGCAGGCCCATGAGGTCGTCCACTTCCTCGATGGGCCGCTTCCAGTTCTCCGAGGAAAAGCCGAACAGCGTCAGATACTCGATGCCGAGATCGGCCGCGGCGCTGACGGTGCGCCGCACTGCCTCGGCGCCGCGGCGGTGTCCGGCAACGCGCGGCAAGCCGCGGGCGGTCGCCCACCGCCCATTGCCGTCCATGATGATGGCGACGTGGCGTGGCGCCTTCGCGGGCGACGGCTCAGAGGCGCTCTCCATCACCATCAGACCTGAAGGATCTCCTTGTCCTTCTGCGCCACGATCTCGTCGATCTTCTTGATGTACTCGTCGGTAAGGTTCTGCACGTCCTTCTCGAGCTTGCGGTGTTGATCCTGCGAGATCTTGCCGTCCTTCTCCTGCTTCTTGAGGTGCTCGAGCCCGTCCCGGCGGACGTTCCGGACCGAAACCCGCCCTTGCTCGGCGTATTTGTGCGCCACCCGCGTCAGCTCCTTGCGGCGCTCCTCGTTGAGCTCCGGCACGGGGACCCGGATCGTCTGTCCCTCCGTCTGCGGATTGAGACCGAGCCCGGATTCGCGGATCGCCTTCTCGACCGCCTTCACCATCGAGCGGTCCCAGACCGAGACGACGAGGAGACGCGGCTCGGGAACGCTCACGTTTGCGAGCTGATTGAGGTGCATATGCGCCCCGTACGCCTCGACCGTGATCGGCTCGAGGAGGCTCGCAGACGCCCTCCCGGTGCGCAATCCGCCAAGCTCCTTCCTCAGTACATCGAGGGCGCCGTCCATTCGACGTCGCAGGTCCTTGATGACCGGATCCTCGGCTGCCATGGAATCACTTCTCCTCGTCGATGATCGTGAAGAGCCCCTTGCCCTGCACGACGTCTGCGAATCCGCCCTTATTGTGGATCGAAAAGACGAGGATGGGTATGCGGTTTTCGCGCGCAAGAGAGATTGCCGAGGCGTCCATGACCTGAAGGTCGCGGGACAGCACCTCGAGGTAGCTCAGGCGTTCGTAACGGACCGCGTCGGGCACCTTTTTGGGATCGGCGCTGTAGACGCCGTCGACCTTGGTCGCCTTGAGGAGCGCGTCGCACCCCATTTCGGAGGCCCGCAGCGCCGCCGCGGTGTCAGTGGTAAAAAACGGATTTCCCGTGCCGGCAGCGAAGATGACCACCCGCCCCTTCTCCATGTGCCGGATGGCCCGCCGCCGGATATAGGGCTCGCAGACCGCCTGCATGGTGATCGCGGACTGGACGCGGGTGACCACGCCTCTCTGCTCGAGCGCGCTCTGCATCGCGAGCGAGTTCATCACCGTCGCCAGCATACCCATGTAGTCGGCGGTGGCGCGCTCCATTCCCCGCGCGGCGCCGGCGACGCCGCGGAAGATGTTCCCGCCGCCGATCACGAGGCATACCTGGACGCCGAGCTGGGTCACCGACTTCACCTCGTCGGCCACTTGGCCGACCATCCCGGAGTCGAGGCCGTAGCTCTGCTCCCCCATCAGCGCTTCGCCGGAGAGCTTCAGGAGGACGCGGCGGTAGCCCGGCATGGGGTCAGCTCTGCAGCTGGGCCGCAACCTCGGCCGCGAAGTCGCTCTCCTTCTTCTCGATCCCCTCGCCCAGAGCGAAGCGGACGAAGCCCTTGAGCTGCACCGGCGCGCCGACCTCCTTGCCGATCTGCTCGACGAGCTTGGAGATGCGCGTCTCCTGATCGAGGACCGAGATCTGCTCCAAGAGCACGGTCTCCTCGTAGTACTTGCGAAGGCGCCCCTCGACCATCTTCTCGATGATGTTCTCGGGCTTGCCGCTCGCGCGGGCCTGCTCGCGCAGCACCTCCTTCTCGCGCTCGAGCGCCGCCGGATCAACCGAGGCGATGTCGAGGAAGAGCGGGTTGGCTGCCGCGACGTGGAGGGCGAGCGGCCGCCCCGCAGCGGCGAGCTTTGCCGGATCACCGCTCGACTCGAGCGCGACGAGCACGCCGATCTTGCCAAGCCCAGGGCCGATCTGGTTGTGCACGTAAGAGACGACGACGCCGGATCCTACTTCGAGCCGCTTGGCGCGGCGCAAGTTCATGTTCTCGCCGATTGTCGCGACGAGGTGCGTCAGCTCGTCACCCACGTTGCGCGCGCTTCCGGGAAACTGGGCAGCCTTCAGCTTCTCGACATCATCGCTCTGAAGGGCGAGGCGTGCGACCTCGCGCACGAAACCCTGGAAGCTGTCGTTCCGCGCGACGAAATCCGTCTCGGAGTTCACCTCCACCACAGCGCCGAGCTTGCCCTCGGCCGCGACGCCGACGAGCCCCTCGGCCGCAACCCGGCCCGCCTTTTTCGCAGCAGCGGAAAGCCCTTTCTTGCGCAGCCAGTCGACTGCGGCCTCGAGATCGCCGCCGGTCTCGGCAAGGGCCTTCTTGCAATCCATCATCCCGGCGCCGGTCTTCTCGCGCAGCTCCTTCACCAGCGCGGCGGTGATCTCGGCCATGACTTTCTACCTCTCCATCTCAAAGGACTTCCGGACGAAAACGGCGGCGCTCGCCGCCGCCGTTCCCGTCACGCTTACGCGGAAACGGCTCAGGCCGATGCCGCCTGCTGCGGCTCGGACTCGCCTTCGGCCTCGGCGGCCGTCACCTCGTCGACCGCGATCTCCTCCTGCGCCCCGACATCCACGCCCGAGGCGGCGAGCTCGGCCTGGAGCCCGTCGAGCACGGCGGCCGAGAAGAGATCGCAATAAAGGTGAATCGCCCGCATGGCATCGTCGTTGCCAGGCACGGGATAGGCGATCCCGTCCGGCGAGGAGTTGGAGTCGAGGATCGCGACCACCGGGATGCGCAGCTTGTTCGCCTCCTCGATCGCGATCGCTTCCTTGTTCGTATCGATGACGAAGATGATGTCGGGCAGCCCGCCCATGTCCTTGATGCCGCCAAGCGCACGCTCGAGCTTGTCCCGGTCGCGGGTGAGCTCCAGGAGCTCGCGCTTGGTGAGGCCCGACTGCTGCTCCTTCAGGCGCTCGTCGAGCTCGCGCAGGCGCCGGATCGACTGCGACACGGTTTTGAAGTTCGTGAGCATCCCGCCGAGCCAGCGGTGATTGACGTAGTACTGACCGCAGCGCTTGGCCGCTTCCGCGATCGGCTCCTGCGCCTGGCGCTTCGTTCCGACGAACAGCACGCGGCCGCCACCGGCGACCACGTCGCGCACGGCCTCGAGCGCCCGGTGCAGCAGGGGAACGGTCTGCTCGAGATCGATGATGTGAATGCCGTTGCGCACGCCGAAGAGGTAGCCCGCCATCTTCGGGTTCCAGCGCCGCGTGTGATGGCCGAAATGGACGCCGGCCTCGAGCAGCTGGCGCATGGTAAACGTAGGCATCGCCATGGAAAGCGCTCCTTTATCCGGTTGAGCCGCCACGGGGCGAGCACCGACCCCAAGGGTCCGGCACCGGAAGCGGGCGCACGAGACGGCGTCCGCATCCCCGTGTGAGGATTTGTCCGCGGTAATTAGGGCGAGACGGACCGAAAAGCAAGGAGGTCATGGGTCGCGCTCAGCCCGTGCTCCCTCCGCCCCGCCCCGGCGAGCGCAATGTCCGGCGCGTCAGCTGGCGGGTGGCGCCTCCTTAAATGTCGTGAACGTCGAGGACGCCCGGCAGCGCCTTCACCGCGGCCCGGATGCCGGGGCCGATGCGGAAGCCGCCGGGAAGCGCCAGCTCGACTTCCTTTGTCGGATCGACCGGGATCACGATCGAGACCCGGCCGCGGCCAGCCCCTTCCCGCGCCAGAATGCCCTTCAGTCCCGAAAGCGCCGACTCCTTGCCGACGAAGATGCGCAGGCCCGCGGCCGCGTGCGCAACAGCGGCGTCGAGCGGCTCGATCTTCTGCGCGCCGAGGCGAAGATTGTCCTCCTCGCTGCGCACGTCGACCGTGACGAGAAGGGGCTGCCCGGAGTCGAGGAGCGGCCTCGCCTCCGCGAGAACCTCCGAAAACACCATCACCTCGAAAAGCCCGCTCGCATCCGACATCTGCACGAAGGCGAACCGGCTTCCCTTGGCCGAAGTCCGCTCCTTGCGGCCGATCACGATCCCCGCGAGCTTGTGCCGGGTCGAGCCGCCCGAGGCGAGCCGCGCCGGCAGGTCGGCAACGCGCACCACACCGATGCGGTCGAGGCTCTTGCCGTAGGAGTCGAGCGGGTGCGCCGAAAGGTAGAACCCGATCGCCTCGAATTCGTGCTGCAAGCGTTCGATCGGCGGCCAGTCGTCTACCACCGGCAGAGGCGGGTTGCGCACAGAGGCGGAGTCGGCCGCACCGAAAAGGCTCACCTGCTGGCTGGCGCGCTCCTCGGCCGCGGCGCTCGCATGGCGCAGCAGCATCTCGCAGGCCTCGAAGGTCTGACGGCGGTTCGGATTGAGACAATCGAACGCGCCCGCCTTCACCAGCGACTCGAACTGGCGGCGGTTGAAGCTCTTGACGTCGACCCGGCGTGCGAAATCGAAAAGGCTCTTGTAGGGCCCTCCTCGCTCGCGCTCGGCGACGACCGCCGCCATCGCCTGCGCGCCGACCCCTTTGACGGCGGCGAGGGCGTAGCGGATCGCCGCGCCGTCCTTGGTCTTTTCGACGGTGAACGCGACGCCGGAACGGTTGATGTCGGGCGTCAGAAGGCTGATGCCGAGCCGGTTCAGCTCCTGCCGGAAGACGTTGAGCTTGTCGGTATTCCCGAGATCGAGCGTCATCGAGGCGGCGAGGAACTCGACCGGATAGTTCGCCTTCAGCCACGCCGTCTGATAGGCGACGAGTGCGTAGGCGGCGGCATGGCTCTTGTTGAAGCCGTAGCCGGCGAACTTCGCCACCTGGTCGAAGATGTGGTCGGCGAGCTTGCCGTCGACGCCGCGCTCCGTGGCGCCTTTGACGAAGAGGGCGCGCTGGGCATCCATCTCCTCCTTGATCTTCTTGCCCATCGCGCGACGGAGCAGGTCGGCGCCGCCGAGCGTGTAGCCCGCCAGTACCTGCGCGATCTGCATGACCTGCTCCTGGTAGATCATGATCCCGTGCGTTTCTTTGAGAATCGGCTCCAGGGACGGGTGCAGATAGTCGGGCGCCTCCTCGCCGTGCTTGACGGCGATGTATTTCGGGATGTTCTCCATCGGGCCCGGCCGATAGAGCGAGACCACGGCGATGATGTCCTCGAAGCGGTCGGGCCGGAGCTTCTTCAGCATGTCCCGCATGCCGGCGCCTTCGAGCTGGAACACGCCGACCGTGTCGCCGCGCCCGAGCAGATCGAAGGTGGCCTTGTCGTCGAGCGGCAGGTTCGCGAGGTCGATCTCCTGCCCGTGCACATTCTTGATGAGCTCGACAGCCTTCGCCAGCACCGTCAGGGTCTTGAGGCCGAGGAAGTCGAACTTCACCAGCCCCGCCGGCTCGACCCACTTCATGTTGAACTGGGTGACGGGCATGTCGGAGCGCGGGTCGCGATAGAGCGGGATGAGCTCGTCGAGCGGCCGGTCGCCGATCACCACGCCGGCGGCGTGCGTCGAGGCATGCCGGTAGAGGCCTTCGAGCTTCAGCGCGATCGCCATGAGACGCGCCACGCTTTCGTCCGCCTCGCGCATCTGCTGCAGCAGCGGCTCGCCGTCGATCGCCTGTTGCAGCGTGACAGGATTTGCCGGGTTGTTCGGCACGAGCTTGCAGATTCGGTCGACCTGCCCGTATGGCATCTCCAGAACGCGGCCGACATCGCGCAGCACCGCGCGCGCCTGGAGCTTGCCGAAGGTGATGATCTGCGCGACGCGGTCGCGTCCGTACTTCTCCTGGACGTGACGGATCACCTCGTCGCGCCGGTCCTGGCAGAAGTCGACGTCGAAATCCGGCATCGACACTCGCTCGGGATTGAGAAAACGCTCGAAGAGAAGCCCGAAGCGGAGCGGATCGAGGTCGGTGATCGTGAGCGCCCAGGCGACGACCGACCCTGCGCCGGAGCCGCGGCCAGGACCCACCGGTATGCCGTTGGTCTTGGCCCACTGGATGAACTCCGACACGATGAGGAAGTACCCGGCGAAGCCCATCTTCACGATCGTGTCGAGCTCGAACGCGAGCCGATCGCGGTAGGCTTGCGCCTTCTCGCCCGCGATGCCGGCCTTCTCCAGCCGCGCTTCGAGCCCCGCAGCGGCGCGGGCGCGCAATTCGCCGGCTTCGTCGCCGTTCGCGGCATCTGGGAAAGGCGGCAGGATCGGCTTGCGCGGTCGCGGCATGTACGCGCAGCGTCGTGCGATGACGAGCGTGTTGTCGCAGGCCTCGGGAAGGTCGGCGAAGAGCGCCCGCATCTCGGCCGCCGACTTGAAGCAGTGCCCCGGCGTGAGGCGCTTGCGGTCGCGTTGGCCGACGACCGTCCCTTGCGCGATGCAGAGCAGCGCATCGTGCGCTTCGTAGAAATCGGCGTCGGGGAAATACGCGTCGTTGGTGGCGACGAGCGGCAGGTGGTGCCGGTAGGCGACCTCGATCGAGGCCTCCTCGATCCGATCCTCGGCCGCGAGCCCGTGCCGCATCAGCTCGACGTAGAGCCGTCCCGGGAAGAGCGCCTCGAGCTGCTCGAGCATGGTCTCGGCGGCCGCGGCCTGCCCCTCGCCGAGGAGCCGTCCGAACGCGCCCGACGGCCCGCCCGTCAGCGCGATGAGCCCGTCCGTGTTGCCCTCGAGCGCCTCGAGATCGAGCTGAGGCGCCTCGCCGCCCTCGGTGCCGAGATAGGCCCGGCTCACGAGGCGCAAGAGGTTGCGGTAGCCCGCCTCGCTCTGCACGAGAAGGACGAGCTGGTCCGGATCGGGCGCGACGCCGTTGCGCCGAACATCGGCGTTGGCCCGGCGGATCGGCAGCTCGCAGCCGATGATCGGCTGCACCCCGGCGTCGATCGCGGCGAGCGAGAACTCGAGCGCGCCGAAGAGGTTGCCCGTGTCGGTGATGGCAACCGCCGGCATCCCCTCTTTTCGGCAGAGCTTCACGAGCTCTTTCACGCGGATCGCGCCGGCCGAAAGCGAATAGGCCGAGTGGACCCGGAGATGGACGAAGTCGGCGTGAGCCATCGGGATCAGCGTCTTCGGAAGCGGAGGAAGGTCGGCGTCCGACCGGCGGCGATCGCCTTCTGCTCGTAGCGGGTCGGCGGCCAGTCCGCCGGCCGCTCCCGCCAGTCTCTTGGGCCTTCGGCGAGCCACTGGAAATCGGGATGCACCGGTGCACGTTCCAGCATCCAGCGCAGGTAGTCCACATCATCGGTAGCAAGCCGCAGCTCCGCGCCCTTTTTCATGACCCGCGCGAGCTCGGTCAGCATCTCGCTGGAGACGAATCGGCGCTTGTGGTGGCGGACTTTCGGCCAGGGGTCGGGGAAGAGGA
>JADGGZ010000249.1 GCA_019689675.1 Rhodospirillales bacterium
CGCGAGTTCGGCGAGGCGGCGCCCAATGTCCAGCGCTTCCTCGACCGGATCACGCTTTTCCTCACGCTCGTCGGGCTGACCGCGCTCCTCGTCGGCGGCGTGGGGATCGGCAACGCGGTGCGCGGCTACCTCGAGGGCCGCACGGCGACCATCGCGACGCTGAAATGCCTCGGCGCGCCGGGCGGGCTGATCTTCGCCACCTATCTCGCGCAGATCCTCGCGATCGCCGCCCTCGGCATCTTCGCGGGCCTCGCGATCGGCGCCGCGGCGCCGGCCGCGGTCGCCCATTTCCTCGCCGGGAAGCTGCCCGTGGAAGCGCGGCTCGGCCTCTACCCGGGACCGCTTCTCCTCGCTGCCGGCTTCGGCGTGCTGACGACGCTCGCCTTCTCGCTCTGGCCGCTCGGCCGGGCGCGCGACATTCCGGCGGCGACGCTCTTTCGCGATCTCGTGGCTCCGGCGCCGGGCCGCCCGCGCCCGGCTGTCGTCGCCGGGATCGTGCTGGTCGCCGCCGCCCTCGCCGCGCTCGCCATTGCCGGCGCGGGCGACCGGAAGATCGCCGCCTGGTTCGTCCTCGGCGCCCTCGCCTCGCTCGCCGCCTTCCGGCTCGCGGCCGCCGGCGCGATGGCGCTGGCGCGGCGCGCCGGCCACCCGCGCCTGCCGGGGCTCCGCCTCGCGCTCGCCAACCTGCACCGTCCCGGCGCGGCGACGCCGAGCGTCGTCCTGTCGCTGGGACTCGGCCTTACCGTTCTGGTCGCGATCGCCCTCATCGAGCGCAACCTTCTCGTCGAGGTCGGCGAGCGGCTGCCCGAGAACGCGCCCTCCTACTTCTTCGTCGACATCCAGCCCGATCAGGTCGCGGCGTTCGACCGGATCATGGCCGGCGACGGCGTCGTCTCCGCCGAGCGCGTGCCGAACCTGCGCGGCCGGATCACGCGCCTCGACGGGGTGCCTGTCGAGCGCGCGGAGGTGGCGAGCGAAGCGAAATGGGCGATCCGGTCCGAGCGCGGCCTCACCTACGCGGCCGTACCTCCGAAGGGGACCCGGATCGTCGCCGGCGAATGGTGGCCGGCGGACTATCGCGGCCCGCCGCTCGTCTCGTTCGACGCCGAGCTCGCGGCCGGCATGGGGCTCGCGGTCGGCGACACGATCACCGTCAACGTGCTCGGCCGCGAGGTGACGGCCCGGATCGCCAACCTTCGGCAGATCGACTGGACGACGCTCGGCATCAACTTCACGCTGGTGTTCGCCCCGGGGGTCCTCGAGCAGGCGCCGCAGACCTTCCTTGCCACGGCGCGCGCGGCGCCCGAGGCGGAGGAGCGGATCTACCGGGCGGTCACCGACGCGTTCCCGAACGTGACGGCGATCCGCGTGCGCGACGCCCTCGCCCAGGTCGGGCGCCTCTTCGAGAGCATCGGCGAGGCGGTCCGGCTGACGGCCGCGATCACCCTCGTTGCCGGGACGCTCGTTCTCGCGGGCGCGATCGCGGCGGGGCATCGGCGGCGGGTGTACGACGGCGTCGTCCTGAAGGTCCTGGGCGCGACGCGGCTTCAGGTAGCGCGCGCCTTCCTCATCGAGTACGGCCTCCTCGGCCTCCTCACGGCTTCCATCGCCGGAGCGCTCGGCTCGCTCGCCGCCTGGCTCGTGCTGACGAAGCTCATGCGGGCGGAATGGACCTTCATGCCGGAGGTGGTGGTCGCGACGGCCGCCCTGTCCGTCGCGCTGACGCTCGTGCTAGGATATGCGGGCACGTGGAAAGCGCTCGGCGCCAAGCCTGCGCCCCTCCTGCGGAACGAGTGATTGCCGATGCGCAGCCTTACCGCCCTGCTCCTCTTCCTCGCCCTGACGGCTTATCCGGCCGCGGCCTCGGAGCCGCCCGCGCCGCGAACCCTGCCCGAGGCGACCGAACGCCTCGGCGAGGAGCTGGCGCGCGCGGCCGGCGCCATGCGCGAGAGCATGGGACGGGTTCTTCTCTCGCTCGAGGAGATGGCGCGGCTGCTGCCGCGTTACGAGGCGCCCGAGATGAACGAGAACGGCGACATAATCATTCGCCGCAAGCCCCAGCCGAGCAATGATCGAAACGGCCGGGACGGCACGATCTGAGATGAACGCTCGTCGAATGCGCCCGCCTCGTTATTGATCGGCGACAATTTCGTGCCAATATGAACCGCAACATCCAACGAGAGGCTTCAGAGGGAAATATGGCCTACGGACAGGAGAATAGATGGTCGGTGCGGACCGCGCCGGCCGGCATCGCGCAGGAAGCGATCGATGTCGGCCTGCGCGAGTACATGCTCCGCGTCTACAATTACATGGCGTCCGGGCTCGCTCTCACGGGCATCGTGGCCTGGGCCGCTGCGAATTACGGGTTCTATCAGGCGATCGCCGGGACGCCGCTTCTCTGGGTCGTCCTGCTCGCCCCGCTCGGTCTCGTGTTCGCCATGAGCTTCGGCATCCAGCGCATGCAGCCGGGAACCGCGCAGGCGCTGTTCTGGGTCTACTCGGCACTGATGGGGCTGTCGCTCGCCGGCATCTTCCTCGTCTTCACGCACGCGAGCATCGCCCGGGTCTTCTTCATCACCGGCGGCACTTTCGCGGCGATGAGCCTCTACGGGTACACGACCCGCACCGACCTGACGAAGTTCGGCTCGTTCCTGCTGATGGGCCTCATCGGCATCATCCTCGCTTCGCTGGTCAACATCTTCATCGCCTCTTCGGCGCTGCACTTCGCCGTTTCCGTGATCGGCGTGATCGTGTTCGTCGGCCTCACCGCCTACGACACCCAGCGGATCAAGGAGATGTATTTCGAGGGCGACGCCAGCGACGTCGCGACCAAGAAGGCGGTGATGGGCGCGCTGACGCTCTATCTCGATTTCATCAACCTCTTCATGCTCCTGCTCCAGTTCTTCGGCCAGCGCCGCGACTGAGCAGACCTCGAAAGGAGCCTCGCTCGAGCCGCCCGGGAGCCCTCTCCCGGGCGGTTTCGATTCCGGAACCCTGCCGACACCGCGACGTTGAACGAAGGTCCGTGAAGGGAGCCGTTGGATGATGGAGATGTCTGGACCCAAGAACGTCGGCACGACCGAGCGCTGGCTGTCGCTCCTGGGCGGCGCGATGCTGATCATGCGCGGCTTCAATCGGCCCTCGATGACGAACTCGCTTCTCGGACTAGGCGGGGTCGGCCTCGTCTATCGGGGCCTCACCGGTCATTGCCCGGCATATGCGGCGCTCGGCATCGATCGCGGAGACGGCGCCGGGGCGAGCCGCCAGCGCCCGCCGACGCTCGAGGATACCGGACGGCGATCGATCCGCGACAAGATCGAGGAGGCGTCGGAGGAAAGCTTTCCGGCGAGCGACCCGCCCTCGTGGACACCGACTTCAGCGCTGGGACGCCCTAACGTCCGTCATTGAGGCCCGAGGCCTGGCCTCCCACCGATTGACTTCGGCAACGCACGGTCGATAGCCTCCTCTCTTAACGACAGGGAGGCCCAAATGAAACTCGTCCGACGGTTTCTCGGCGGCGTGGCGCTCGCCGTGCTCATCGGCTCGCCCGCGCTCGCGGCAAAGAAAGACGACACGCTCCGGATCGCCTCGAACATCGTTCCGGAAAGCATCGACTCCTACATGAACAACGTCCGCGAGGGCGTCATCCTCGCGCACCACATCTGGAGCAATCTCGTCTACCGCAACCCGAAGACCAACGAGTACGAGCCCGAGCTCGCGACCTCCTGGAAATGGATCGACGACAAGACGCTCGAGTTCGAGCTCCGGCAGGGGGTGAAGTTCCACAACGGCGACAGCTTCAGCGCCGACGACGTCGTCTACACGATGAACTTCGTCTCCAAGCCCGAGAACAAGGTCGTCACGCAGCAGAACGTCGACTGGATCGAAGGCGCGGAGAAGCTCGGCGACTACAAGGTCCGCATCCGCATGAAGCGGCCCTTCCCGGCGGCGCTCGAGTACCTCGCGGGCCCGGTGCCGATCTATCCCGGGAAGTACTACGCCGAGGTCGGCCCCAAGGGGATGAACGCGAAGGCGGTCGGCTCCGGCCCCTACAAGGTGACGGAGAACATCCCGGGCAAGGTCGTGCGGCTCGAGAAGTTCAGCGACTACTTCAAGGAGAGCCCGCTCGGCCAGCCTTCGATCGGAAAGATCGAGTTCCGCCTCATTCCCGAGCAGAACACGCAGCTCGCCGAGCTCCTGAGCGGCGGGCTCGACTGGATCTGGCGCGTGCCGCCCGACCAGGCGGAGCAGCTGAAGCAGATGCCGAACCTCGAGGTGGTCGCCGGCGAGACGATGCGCTTTGCGTTTCTCTCGCTCGCCTCGACGGACGAAAGCCCGGTTCCGGCGCTGCGCGACAAGCGCGTGCGCCAGGCCATCTCGCATGCGATCGACCGCGAGGCGATCGTGAAGAACCTCATCGGCCCGGGCGCACGCGTGCTCCACACGATGTGCTTCCCCTCGCAGTTCGGCTGCACGGACGAGGGCGCGACGCGCTACGCCTACGATCCTAAGAAGGCCAAGGCGCTCCTCGCCGAAGCCGGCTTCGGCAACGGCTTCGATCTCGAAATCTGGGCCTACCGCGACCGGCCGCAGACCGAGGCGATGATCAATTACCTGCGCGATGTCGGGATCAGGGCGACGCTGCGCTTCGTGCAGTACGCGGCGATGCGCGACGCCATGCGCCAGCACAAGGCCGCGGTCGCGCACCAGACCTGGGGCTCGTTCTCGGTCAACGACACGTCGGCCTCGGCGCCTGTCTTCCTCAAGTTCGGCGCCGACGACGTCGCACGCGACCAGCAGGTCCGCGATGCGCTCGAGATCGCCGACACGTCGATCGATCCGAACGTGCGGAAGGAAAACTACAAGAAGGCGCTCGTCCGCGCCTCGTCCGAGGCGCTGACCCTGCCGCTCTTCTCGCTCCCGCTGACCTACGCCTTCACCAAGGAGCTGTCTTTCACGCCCTATCCCGACGAGCTGCCGCGTTTCTTCGAGGCGAAGTGGAAGTAGGACCACCCCGATTCCCTCCGACGCCGGCGAGGAAGGGCGGAAGAAGGGCGTCGCGGCCTGACGAGACGCGTCGGCGGCACGATACGTCGCGCTCGCCCCCGCCCTCTCTCCCGGCCGGAGGCGGAGAGATCGGCACATGCTGACTTACGCGCTGAAGCGGGTGCTGCTCGCGCTCGTCGTCGCGCTCACCG
>JADGGZ010000250.1 GCA_019689675.1 Rhodospirillales bacterium
CTGGTACGAGGCGGTGCTGGGATCGGAGCGCTGGATGGTCGCCCTGCGAAACAGCTTCATCGTCGGCCTCTCCGCGACGCTTCTCGCAACGCTTCTCGGAACGCCCGCGGCGATCGCGCTCGCGCGCGCCCGCGGCCTTGGCGCACGGCTCGCCATGTCCGTGATCCTCTCGCCGATGATCGTGCCGGTCGTCCTCACCGCGGTCGGGCTCTATTTCTTCTTCGCCCCTCTCGGCCTCACCAACTCCTTCACGGGGCTCATCATCGCGCACGCGGTCCTGGGCGCGCCCTTCGTGGTCGTCACCGTCGCCGCAACCCTCGAGGGCTTCGATGCCAATCTGATGCGCGCCGCGGCCAGCCTAGGTGCGCCGCCATTGCTGGCCTTTCGGCGCGTGATGCTGCCGATCATCGCCCCAGGCGTCGTCTCGGGCGCCCTCTTCGCCTTCGCGACTTCGTTCGACGAGGTGGTCGCCGTTCTCCTCCTCGCGGGACCCGGCCAGCACACGCTGACGCGCGAAATGTTCAGCGGCATCCGCGAGGACATAAATCCCTCGATTCTCGCGGCCGCCTGCCTCATGGTGGGGCTGTCGCTACTGCTCTTCGGCGCGATCGAGGTGCTCCGGCGCCGCAGCCGCGCTAGGATGCGCGCATGACGAGCGAACGCCGCAAGACCTTGCTTCTGACGGGCGCGAGCCGCGGGATCGGCCACGCGACAGTGAAGCGTTTCGGCGCCGCGGGCTGGCGGGTGCTGACCGTTTCGCGCCACCCCTTCCCCGAGGACTGCCCGTGGGAAGGAGGGCAGGAGAACCACATTCAGCTCGACCTCGCCGACATAGACGCGCTTCCCGCCCGCATCGAGGAAGTGCGCGCGAAGCTCGGCGACGGCAAGCTCGACGCGCTCGTCAACAATGCCGGCATTTCGCCGAAGGGCGAAGGCGGCAGCCGCCTCGGCGTGCTGGAGACGGACTACGCCACTTGGCTCAAGGTCTTCAACGTGAACCTGTTCTCGACGGCGCTCCTCGCGCGTTCGCTCTGCCAGGAGCTGGTGGCGGCGCAGGGGTCGATCGTCAACGTGACCTCGATCGCCGGAAGCCGCGTCCATCCCTTCGCCGGCGCGGCCTATGCCGCATCGAAGGCAGCGCTCGCCGCGCTCACCCGCGAGATGGCGCACGAATTCGGCCGGTTCGGCGTCCGCGTCAACGCGATCGCGCCCGGCGAGATCGACACCTCGATCCTGTCGCCCGGGACGGAGGAGATCGTGCAGCGCGAGATTCCGATGCGCCGCCTCGGGAAACCGGAGGAGGTCGCTTCGATCATATACGTCCTCTGCAGCGCACAGGCCTCGTACGTCAACGGCGCCGAGATCCATATCAACGGCGGCCAGCACGTCTGACGACAGCCGCGCGAGTGAGACGGCAGGCTGAGGAGCGCCGTAGCCGGTTCTGACGCTGCCCCGGGCCGGGCGAGCCGGCACCCGAACGGATAGAGGGCGACCGAAGGTCCGCGCGGGAATCGGTCGGCAGACGTTCATTTCCCATCCGATCTTCGCGGTTGGCTTGCAGTGGCGGCCATGCGAGGCTCGCGCCATGGCAGAGATCTGGCAATGGAGCGGGCGGGCGCTCGCCGAGGCGATTCGCACGGGATCGGTGTCGGCCCGGGAGGCCGTAGCCGCTGTACTCGCGCGGCTCGACGCAGTGAACCCGAAGATTAACGCGGTCGTCGAGGTATGCCGTGCCGAGGCGCTGGCCGCGGCCGACGCCGCGGACGCGGCGCGCCGCCGCGGCGATCACCTGGGGCCGCTCCACGGCGTCCCGGTCACGATCAAGGTCAACACCGACCAGGAAGGCTGCGCGACGACCAACGGCGTCGTCGCCTTCAAGGACATGATCGCGAGAGCCGACAATCCGTCGGTCGCGAACTTGCGCAAGGCCGGCGCGATCATCATCGGCCGCACGAACACGCCATGCTTCTCGTGGCGCTGGTTCACCGACAATGCGCTGCACGGCGCGACGCGCAATCCCGCCGCGCCGGACCGCACTCCGGGCGGCTCGTCGGGCGGCGCGGCGGCCGCCGTCGCGGTCGGCATTGGGCCGCTCGCGCACGGCACCGACTTCGGCGGCTCGATCCGGTATCCGGCCTATGCCTGCGGCGTCGTTGGCCTGCGGCCGACATTCGGCCGCGTGCCGTGGCACAACGCGACCGGCGAGGAGCGCCCGCCGGCACCGCAGCTCATGTCCGTGCATGGCCCGATTGCACGCCGCATCGCCGATCTGCGCTTGGGCCTCGCGGCGATGGCGGCACCCGATCCGCGCGATCCCTGGTACGTTCCGGCGCCGCTCGAAGGTCCACCGCCGCCTCGTCCGATACGGGTGGCGCTCACGACGGGCCGCAAGGAAGTGCACCCCGGGGTCGCCGCCGCGGTCCGCCAAGCCGGCGCATGGCTCGCCGATGCCGGCTACGCGGTCGAAGAGACGGATCCGCCCAGTCTTGCCGCCGCGGCCGAGCTCTGGTCGCTGATCGTCCAAAACGAAGGGCGCCGCACCATGCTGCCGCTCATCGAGAAGCTCGGCGACACGGCAGTGAAGCGCGCCGCCGCCAACATGGCCCTCGACACGCCGCCGCTCGATCTGCCGGGATACATGGCGGCGATCTCGCGGCGCTCCACTCTCCTGCGCGAGTGGCTCCTCTTCCTGGAGCGCTACCCGATCGTGCTCATGCCGGTCTCGTACGAGCCGCCGTTCCCGGACGGGCTCGACCAGGAGAGCCCGGAAGCGATGCGCAGGATCCTCGCGGCGCAGGAGCCCCAGCTCGCGATTCCGATCCTGGGCCTTCCCGCTCTTGCGGTTCCGACCGGCACCGCGGACGGCGCGCCCGTCGGCGTGCAGGTCGTCGCCTCGCGCTATCGAGAGGATCTCTGCCTCGCGGCCGGCGAAGTGATCGAGGCCCGGTCCGGTCTGGTGCTGCCGATCGACCCGCGCTGACCGGCCAGCAAAGGACGGCGCCGAGCGCTTCGCTTCCTCTCGCAAGAGGCGTTCCCAGGAACTCGCACTTCCGGCGGTTGTTCCCGACCACGGAATGGTCAGCCTGGGAACGGTCACGAAATGAAGCTGGTCGTCTTCGGGCTGACGATCAGCTCTTCATGGGGGAACGGGCACGCGACGCTATGGCGCGGCCTCGTCAATTCCCTCGCCCGGCGCGGACACCGCGTCGTGTTCTTCGAGCGGGACGTGCCGTACTACGCGGCGCATCGCGATCTCTCCGAGCTGCCCGGCGGCAGCTTGCTCCATCTCTATCGCGCGTGGGACGAGGCCTATCCGATAGCGCGCCGCGAGCTCGCCGATTGCGATGCCGCTCTGCTCACCTCGTACTGCGCGGACGGCCGCGACGCATCGCAAGTTCTGCTCGAGAGCCGCGCCCCTGTGCGCTGCTTCTACGATCTCGACACGCCGGTGACGCTCGCGGCGCTCGGTGAAGGGCGCCGTCCCGACTATCTCCCGCAGGAGGGGCTCGGCGCGTTCGACCTCGTCCTTTCCTATACCGGGGGCGCCGCGCTCGACGAGCTGAAGGCACGGCTCGGCGCGCGGCGCGTCGCGCCGCTCTACGGCCATGTCGATCCGGCGGTGCATCGCCCGGTGCCGGCGCAGCGACACTATCTTGCCGACCTCTCCTATCTCGGGACTTGGGCTGCGGACCGTCAGCCTTCGGTCGAAGCGCTCCTCGTAGAGCCGGCGCGGGGGCGGCCGGAACGACGCTTCGTCATCGGCGGCGCGCAGTATCCGACGGATTTCCCTTGGGCCGAGAACATCTACTTCGTCCGCCACCTGCCGCCGTCGGAGCATCCGGCCTTCTTCTCCTCCTCGCGTCTCACGCTCAACGTCACGCGCAGAGCGATGGCGGCGATGGGCTGGTGTCCGTCCGGCCGGCTCTTCGAGGCGGCCGCCTGCGGCTGCCCCGTGATCTCGGACGACTGGGAGGGGCTCGACGCCTTCTTCGAGCCGGGAAGCGAGATCCTCGTCGCGAAGGGCCGGGACGACGTGATCGCCGCGCTCGACCTGTCCGACGCGACCGTGAAGCGGATCGCCGAAGCAGCACGCGAGCGGACGCTCGCCCAGCACACTTCCGATCGGCGCGCCGAGGAGCTGCTTGCCGCCCTCGAAGCGGCTCGGGCGCCGATGATGGAGGTCTGAATGTGGGGCATCATCCCCGCGGCGGGCAGCGGTACACGGATACAGCCGCTCGCTTTCTCGAAGGAGCTTCTTCCGGTCGGCGCGCGTTTCGACGATGGCGTGGAGCGGCCGCGCGCCGTCAGCGAGTACCTCCTCGAGCGGATGCTTCACGCCGGCGCACGGAAGATCTGTTTCGTCATCTCGCCCGGAAAATCCGACATCCTCGAATATTACGGCGCCGGCAACGGTACCGCCGACTTCGCCTACGTGGTGCAGCCGCGGCCGCACGGGCTCTGCGACGCGCTGTTCCGGGCCGCGCCGCTGATCCACCCCGAGGAAGACGTGCTCGTCGGCCTGCCCGACACGATCTGGTTTCCCGAGCACGGTTTCGCGGCGCTGCCCGTCGACCGCCTCGCCTTCCTTCTCTTTCCGGTCGAGCGACCGGAGTTCTTCGACGCCGTCGCCGTCGATGGCGACGGCCGCGTCGGGGAGGTGCAGGTGAAGAGCCGCGAGGCGCGGTCGAACTGGATCTGGGGAGCATTCCGCATGCCTGGCGCCGTATTCCACGATCTCTACGCGCTCTGGATCGAGCGCGAGCGAAGCGACGAGTTCGTCGGCACGCTTGTCAACGAATATCTCGCGCGCGGCGGCGAGGCGATCGGCGTCCGTGCCGGCGAGGCCTATGTCGATGTCGGAACGCTCGGCGGCTATCGCGCCGCGATCCGGCTGCTCGCGCAGAAGCAGCGGGCGCTCGTCCCGTGAGTGCGACGACGCGAGATCCGGAGGAAATCCGCCGCCAGGCGAGCGCGCTCGGGCCGTGGTTCCACAATATCGAAATCCACGGCGTCAAGACCGCGCCGAACCATTTCCTCGGCGACTACCCTGCCGTGAAGTGGCGGCGCTTCGCCGACGCGATCCCGGCCGATCTCGGCGGCAAGACGGTGCTCGATATCGGCTGCAACGGCGGATTCTACTCGATCGAGATGAAGCGGCGCGGCGCGGCGCGCGTGCTG
>JADGGZ010000251.1 GCA_019689675.1 Rhodospirillales bacterium
TTGGCGAGCGCCAGCTCGAGCGCGAGCGGCGTGTCGCCTTTGGCGAGGAGGATCGAGCCAGTCATTCGAAGATCGGATGGACGACGAGGTCGCCCGGCTTGATGCCGAGGCGCGCCGCCGTGCCTCCGTTCACCTCGAGCACGGCGCGCACCGGCACCGGCGACGGGATCGCCTGTTCGGAGAGCGGCACCGCGCGCTCATGGACGGCCGCGACCCGCCCGTTCGCGTAGATGAAGATCATGTCGAGCGGGATGAGGGTGTTCTTCATCCAGAACGAGACCCGCTGAGTGGTCCCGTAATCGAACAGCATTCCCGCGTCGGGATCCAGGCTGCGGCGGAACATGAGGCCCTGCGCCATCTGCGCCGGGGTCGTCGCCATCTCGACCTTGAACTTGAAGCGGCCCTTGGTGGTGACGAGCTCGAGCTCGGAGCGCGGGAAGGTCTGCCAGCCCTCCGCCCGGGCGAGGATCGGGAAGATGGCGATGCCGGCGACCACGAAGCGTCGTCTCATGCGGCCCTCGCCAAAGCGGGCTCCGCCAGGGCGCGCACCTCGGGCCGCACCGGGCCGAGGCGCGGCGCATCGGCGAGGGTCGTGAACCAGTGCCCCGGCGGGTTGCGGCCCTGGCTGCGCGCCCAGGAGAGGCCGCGCAGCACCGCCTCGCCTTCGGGCGGCAGCCGGTCGGGTATGGGAATGCCGTTGAGCGTCGCCCAGACGCCGCTCCAGCAGCGCGCGACCGACCAAGGATTGTAGCCGCCCCCGCCGAGCACAAGGACGCGCGGCGCGAGAGGCGCGAGCCGCGCGACCGCGCGCCAAAGCGCGTTGTTCGAGAGCTCGAGCCGGCTCAGCGGATCCTCCGCGAGCCCGTCGGCACCGCACTGGATAACCAGCGCCTCGGGCGCGAAACCGCGGACGAGCGGCTCGATCGCGGCGTCGAGCAGGAAGTCCAGCTCGCTGTCGTTGAAGCCCGCGGGCACCGGGAAGTTCACCGCGCCGGGGTCGCCGACGGCACCGGTGCCGGGCCAGCGCCCCTTCTCGTGGACCGAGACGAGGAGGACACGCGGGTCCTCCGCGAGCGCGTCCTGGACGCCGTCGGCATGATGCGCGTCGAGATCGACGTAGGCGACGCGGGAAAGGCCGCGGTCTAGAAAGGCGAGGATCCCGAGCACCGGGTCGTTGAGATAGCAGAAACCGGAAGCGCGGTCGCGCCGGCCGTGATGCGTCCCGCCAGCGGGGCTGTAGACGATGCCGCCGCCTTCCAGGAGCTCGACGGCGCGAAGGGTCGCGCCGCATGCGGTCGCCGGGCGCGTGAAGACGCGCGGGTGAACGGGGTTGCCGTTGCAGCCGATGTTGTGGCGTCGAGCCGTCTCCGCATCGACCCGCCCTTCCACCTCCGCGCGGCGGAGCGCCTCGAGATACGCGGGATCATGGAAGCGGGCGAGCGCCTCGAGGCTCGCGGGAGCCGCCTCGATGTACAGCTTCTCGTCGAGCCATCCGAGCGCGCGCACAAGATCCATGACGGCGGAAACGCGCGGGATCGACAAAGGATGCTGACGCCCGAAGCTCGAATGCCGGTATATCTCGCTCGCGATGAAGACGGGCCGGGTCAGCACCTATGTTCACCTAGTCCCCGGAGGGCCCGCGGTCAATCGTGCAATCCTCCGCATCGCGTATCTCGGCGCCCGGGTCGTCTGGTTTCTCCTCCGGCCGGCCCACCAGGGCGCCGTGGTGGCGCTCTGGGAAGACAGCCGCGTCCTCCTCGTTCACCAGACGTACCGGCGGTGCTGGACGTTTCCCGGCGGCGGGGTCGGACGGGGCGAGGCGCCCGAGACCGCGGCCCGGCGGGAGGTCGCGGAGGAGCTGGGCATCGACCCGGGCCCGCTGCGCCCGGCGCTCGCCGTCGAAGAGCGCTTCGAGTGGCGCGACGAGACGGTGCACATCTTCGAGGCCGCGCTCGGCGGCGCCACCCCCCGCCCGGACGGGATCGAGATCGACGAGGCCGCGCTCCTGACCGTCGACGAGGCGCTCAACCGTGACGTGCCGACGCACATCCGCACGTATCTCCTTTCGCGCGGTGCCGAGCACACTGTAGCTTCCTCGGCGTGACCAACACCGTCCTCACGGTCTTCGCGCTCGCCGGGCTCCTCGGTGTCGTCAGCCTGATGCTGCCTCTAGCGGAGCGGCTGCGCATCGCGCCTGCCGTCCTCGTCGCCGCGGTCGGCTGCACGATCGGCGCGATCATCGCCAGCATGCACGGCGCGGCAGAAAACAGCGTCGCGAACGACGTTTTAAAGGCGCTCGGCGAGTTCAATCTCAGGCCCGAGTCCTTCCTCTTCATCTTCCTGCCAGCGCTCCTCTTCGAGGCCTCGATCAACATCGACGTGCGCCGGCTTTTCGAGGATCTCGCGCCCATCCTCGTCCTCGCCGTCATCGGCGTCATCGTCTCGACCTTCGTCGTCGGCATCGCGCTATGGCCGCTGAGCGATGTCGGCCTCCTCGCCTGCCTTCTTCTCGGCGCGATCCTCGCCACCACAGACCCCGTCGCCATCGTCGCCGTCTTCCGCGACATCGGCGTGCCGCGCCGCCTGTCGACGCTGGTCGAGGGCGAAGCCCTCCTCAACGACGCCGCGGCGATCGCGCTCTTCGGCCTCATCCTCGCGATGCTGACCGGCGAGGCCGAGGCATCGCCGATCGGCGCCGCGGTCAAGTTCCTGACCGACTTCGCCGGCGGCATCGCGTTCGGCTGCTTCATGGGGTGGCTCGCCTGCCGCATCCTGCCGGGTCTCAGCGAGCATCAGCTCGCCGAATCGACGCTCACCCTCGCCCTCGCCTACCTCACCTTCATCATCGGCGACCAGTACCTCAAGACCTCCGGCGTCGTCGCGGTGGTCGCCGCCGGCCTTGTCGTCTCCGGGCAAGGGCGCCGCCGCCTTCCGCCATCGAACTGGGAGGCGCTCACGCGGACCTGGGGACAGATCGCTTTCTGGGCGAGCTCGCTCATCTTCCTCCTCGCGGCGATGATGGCGCCGAAGAGCCTCGCCAACACAAGTTGGCTCGATCTGGCGCTTCTCGTCGTCGTAATCCTCGCGGCGACAGGAGGACGCGCCCTCACGCTCTACGGGCTCCTTCCCGGCCTTACCGCGCTCGGCCTCGGTCAAAGCGTCCGCAACGACCAGAAGCTCGTGATGCTGTGGGGCGGAATGCGCGGCGCGGTCTCGCTCGCGCTCGCCCTCGCCGCCAGCGAGAACACGGCGCTGCCGGTCGAGGTGCGGCAGTTCATCGGCGTTCTCGCGACCGGCTTCGTCCTTTTCACGCTGTTCATCGCCGCGCCGACGCTGCGACCGCTCATGCAGCACATCGGCCTCGACAGGCTGTCACCGGCGGAGGTGGCGCTGCGCGACCGCGTCGTCGCGCTGTCGCTGTCGACCATCCAGGAGGATCTCGGGCGCATCGCGGCCGAGCACCAGATCGACCCGGCAGTCACCGAGGAGGCGACGCGCCGCTATCAGCGCCATCTCCACGCGGCCTCCGAGATCGCCGAGGAGAACGCGCAGATCGAGCCCGCCTCGCGCCTCCACTCCGCGCTGCAGATCCTGGTCGAGCGCGAGCGCGAGTTCTACCTCGAACACTTCGACGCGCGGACGATGAGCCCGCGCGCCGTCGCGACCGTCCTCACCCATGCCGGCTGGCTGCGCGACGCGACCAAGACGGGCGGCATCGCCGAGTACCATGCCGCGGTCGAACGGATGCTCGCCTTCCCGGCCTATTTCCGCCTCGCGCTGCAGCTCCAGCGCTGGAACATCGAGCGTCCGCTCGCCGCCGAGCTCGCCGACCGCTTCGAGGTGCTTCTCGCCGAACGGCTCGTCGTCGGCGAGCTGCAGCGGTTCACCAATCGCGAGCTCGAGATCCTTTTCGGCGCCGGCGTTGCCGAGACGCTCGAAGCCGAGCTCGCCAAGCGACGGAGCGGGATCGAACAGGCGATCGCGTCGCTCATGCTCCAGTACCCGAACTACGCGCGCAAGCTCGAGCAGCGCCTGCTGACCCTCACCGCGATCCGCCTCGAGCACGAGCGGTTCCGGCGCCTCCTCGACGAGAGCATCATCTCGACCGAGGTCTTCAACGATCTCGAGCGCGAGCTCACCCAGCGCCGGCGCGCCGCGGAGCGCCGCCCGCGCCTCGACCTCGGGCTCTCGCGCGCCGCCCTTCTCGAACGCGTGCCGGTCTTCGCCGAGCTCGACCCGAAGCGCCGCCGCCGGATCGGGCGCCTTCTGAAACCGCGGTTCGTCGTGCCCGGCGAGACGATCGTGCGGCGCGGCGAGCGCGGCGACAGCATGTACTTCATATCCTCGGGAGCGGTCGAGGTAAGGCTTCCCGCGGGCGAGCCGATCCGGCTCGGCAGCGGCGATTTCTTCGGCGAGCTCGCGCTCATCCGCGAGCAGCCGCGCAACGCCGACGTGGTCGCGCTCGGCTATTGCCGCCTCCTGACCCTCGCCCGCCGCGATCTCGAACGCGCGTTCAAGGCCGACGGCGCCTTGCGCGAGCGGATTCACGAGGTCGCCCGCGAGCGCCTCCGCCCGCACGGCGAAGCGGCGTGAAGGGCTAGATCTGGTAGGTCGCGAGCGCGCCGACTGTAAAAAACAGGCCGGTTACAGTTACCGATTTGGTCATATACAATATCTGGTGATCGGCCGGCTGGGCCCTCGGTACGCTCGGCCGAGCGAAAAACAGGCAGAAAACAGGGTTTCGGCTCGCGGGAAGGCGGTCCAACTTCACAATGTCCAAGAGCGAATTCGACCCGTTTCGGGTGAAATATGTTTTTTTTCGGACAAGACTCTTGTCAAGCAGAACCCTGGCGAACCTCCGAGACGGGCCCCCTCGCTCAGCCGCGCCCCGGCAAGCCGTCCAACTGGGCGCGTTCCCGCTCGCGCCAGCTTGCGCGACACTTGCCTGATCGAAACCCATTCGGCTCGTAGACGGAGAAGCGCAGCGCGATGTCCCTGACGCTCTATTTCCATCCCCTGGCCTCCTTCTGCCAGAAGGTGCTCGTCGCCCTCTACGAGACCGAGACCCGCTTCACGCCGCATATCGTCGATCTTCTCGACCCCGC
>JADGGZ010000036.1 GCA_019689675.1 Rhodospirillales bacterium
GGCGCGCCCCCGGGGGCCCGCGGCGGGCGACGATCCGGTCGAGCCAGCCCTCGGCGATACGTGCCGGGAGCAGCGCCGGCAGCGCGCGGCGCGGGGCTCCCGCCGCGCGCCCCGCCGCGAAGTGCCGCCTGGCCGCGGCGGCGATCGCCTCGACCGCCCGCCTGCCGTCGCCGAACTCGGCAGGAAGCATGGAGCGGCCGATGCGGGCGTGCAGCGGTGCCGCGCGCAAGAGCCCGGCGAGGGCGTAGCCGATGCCGACATGGCGCCCTGCCTCAGCCGCTTCCGCCGCGTCGAGCGCCTCGAGCGCGAGCAGCGTCAGCGCGCCGCCCGTCCCTTCCGCGTATCGCTCGAGCGCGGCGAGGGTCGGCGGCGGCTCGGCGGCGAGGTCCTCTTCGCGCGCTTGGAGGAGCGTCTCGAAGTGGACGGCGCTGAGGCGGTAGCGCGCGACGGCCTCGGCCAGCGCCTCGACGATCTCATGGCGGGCGGGCCGGCCGACGTAGATGCCCGAGATCGTCTCGCGCCACCATTGCAGGCGGATCTGCCCCAGCATGGGTTCGGTCACGACCTCGCGCGTCTTCGCCACCTCGTAGTTGAAGGCGTAAAGCGCGAACAGCGCCTCCCGCCTTTCCGCGGGTGCGAACAGGGCGGAGAGAAACCGGGGCCGGTCGTGCCGGTGCACGATCTCGCCCATGCGCGAGAGCGTCACGTCTCGACAGTCCCGCCCAGGCGGCCTACATCTGCCGGACCAAGAGAATCCACAATCGGGAGTAGCCCGCTATGGCGTTCGAACTGCCGCCCCTGCCTTACGACAAGAGCGCGCTCGAGCCGCACATCTCGGCGAAGACGCTCGAATTCCACCACGGCAAGCACCATCAGGCCTACGTCACCAACCTCAACAACCTCGTCAAGGACACGCCGATGGCGAGCCAGTCCTTGGAGGAGATCATCAAGGCCACCGCCAAGGACGAGAGCAAGGCCGGCATCTTCAATAACGCCGCTCAGGTCTGGAACCACACCTTCTTCTGGCACTGCATGAAGCCGCAAGGCGGCGGCAAGCCGTCGGGCGACCTCGCCGCCAAGATCGACCAAGCCTTCGGCGGGTTCGACAAGTTCAAGGAGCAGTTCAAGGCCGCCGCCGTGGGCCAGTTCGGCTCCGGCTGGGCCTGGCTCGTCGCCGACGGCGGCCAGCTCAAGATCACGAAGACGCCGAACGCGGTCAATCCGATGAGCCAGGGCCAGACCGCGCTCCTCACCTGCGACGTCTGGGAGCACGCGTACTATCTCGACTACCAGAACCGGCGCCCCGACTTCGTGCAGGCGTTCCTCGACCACCTCGTCAACTGGGACTTCGTGGCGAAGAACCTCGCCGGCGCGAAGTGACGCTGAGCCCGAGGCGCGGAGGCACGGGCGAGCGACCGGCCTCCGCGCCCCGGCGTTTCAGAAAGAATTCACCACGTCGATCCAGTGCCTCTTGACCTCCTCGGGGAGGAAGGAGGCGCGGAACGAATTGGCAGCGAGGTGCCGCTGCGCTGCCTCGCCGAGGCCGAGCGCCCGGTAATTGTCGTCGACATAGCCGCCGAAATAGGCAGGGTCGTCCGAGTTCACCGTGACGAGGAGCCCCGCCTCGAGAAGGCGGGGCAGCGGGTGCGCCGCGAGGCTCGGCACGACGCCGAGGCGGAGATTCGACAAGGGACACATCGTGAGCCCGATCTGGAGCTCCCGGAGCCGCGCGACGAGCGCAGGGTCCTCGACGGCGCGGTTGCCGTGGTCGATGCGGTCGACGCCGAGCACGTCGAGCGCCTCGCGCACGTATTCGGCCGGCCCCTCCTCGCCGGCATGGGCGACGAGCCTGAGGCCGAGGCTCCGCGCCCGCGCGAAGACCCGTGCGAATTTCGACGGCGGATGGCCGCGCTCGGAGGAGTCGAGCCCGACGCCCGCGATTCCTTCGAGATGAGGCAGCGCGGCGTCGAGCGTGCGCTGGGCGTCGTCCTCGTCGAGATGGCGCAGGAAGCAGAGGATGAGGCGCGACGAGATGCCGAGCCGGGTTTCCGCGTCGTCGAGCGCGCGGCGGATGCCGCCGAAGACGGCGGCGAACGGCACGCCGCGAGCGGTGTGACCCTGGGGATCGAAGAAGACCTCGGCGTGGACGACGTTGTTCTCCTTGGCGCGCTCGAGGTACGCCCAGGCGAGGTCGTAAAAGTCCCGCTCCGTCCGGAGCACCGACATTCCTTCGTAGTAGAGATCGAGGAAGTCCTGGAGGCTTCCGAACCTGTACGCGGAGCGCGCCTCCTCGACGCTGCGAAAGCGAATCGGGACGCCGTTCCGCTGCGCCAGCGCCAGCATCATCTCGGGTTCGAGCGTGCCCTCGAGATGAAGGTGGAGCTCGGCCTTCGGCAGGCGCCCGATGATCACGGCTTGAGCAGCGCCGCCGCGACCCGGCGGTCCTCGGCGACGAGGACGTTGTAGGTGCGGCAGGCGGCGCCCGTATCCATCGGCTCGACGACGATCCCGGCGCGCTTCAAGGCGAGCCGGATCTCTGCCGAAACCGGCATCAAGCGCGCGCCGGTGCCGAGGAGCAGGATTTCGATGTCGCCCCGTTCGACGATCGCCGCGAACGACGCCTCATCGAGCTCGGCCATGGTCGCGACCGGCCAGTCCATCGTCCGGTCGGGCATGACCAGCACCGATCCGGCGTAGGCGGCGCCGCTGATGCGAAAGCCGCCGGCGCCGTAGCCCTCGACGACCTGCCGCCCGGGTCCGGCACGGACCTGGCGCAGCTCTATCGTCAGGGCGCACCCCCTTGCGCGGCGGCAGGCGCCTCATCGGCGTCGCGCGCTTTCCCGACGGCGCGGCGCGGCTGGATGTAGTAGAGGACCGGGGCCGCGATGAAGAGCGAGGAGAAAGTGCCGATGATGAGGCCCCAGAGCATCGCGATCGAGAAGCCGCGCAGCACCTCGCCGCCCCAGATGACCAGCGCCAGTGTCGCGAGCATCGTCGTGCTGACGGTGAGGATGGTCCGCGAGAGCGTCTGATTGAGCGCGATGTTGATCAGCTTGCGGAAGTCCATCGACTTGTACTTGCGCATGTCCTCCCGCATGCGGTCGTAGATCACCACGGTGTCGTTGATCGAGTAGCCGGCGATGGTCAACACCGCCGCGAGGCTGGTGAGATTGAACTCGAGCTGCAGAAGCGCGAAGAGCCCGACCGTCGTTACGACGTCGTGCACTGTCGAGATCATCGCGCCGACGCCGAACTGCCATTCGAAGCGGAACCAGATATAGGCGGCAATGGCGAGCAGCGCGAGAACGGTCGCCCAAACGCCCGCCATGATCAGCTCGTCGCCGACCTTCGGCCCCACGACCTCGACGCGACGAAAATCGAGCTCGTTGCCGAGGGCAGCACGCACCTTCTGCACCGCCGCCATCTGCGCCTGGTCGTCGCCGGGCTGGCGCGGCAAGCGGATGAGGACGTCGGTCGGCGTGCCGAAGCCCTGCAGCGAGGTCTCGCCGACTCCCAGGGAGTTGAGCTTCGAGCGCAGATCAGCAAGCTTCGCCGGCCCGGTGGTGGAGCGCGCCTCTATGAGAACGCCGCCCGAGAAGTCGATGCCGAAGTTGAGCCCGCGTGCGAAGAAAAGGCCGACCGAGGCGAGCGTCAGCACGATGCTCAGCGCGAGGCCGAGCTTGTGCCACCGCATGAAATCGATATTCGGGATGTGCTGGATCTTGATCAGGGGACGCATCGAGCTTCCTAGATCGGGATCGTCTTCGGGCGGACGCGCCGCAGCCACAGCACGACCTGCAGCCGCGTGACCAGGATCGCCGACCAGAGCGAGGTGAGGACGCCGATCGACAACGTCACGGCGAAGCCTTTGACCGGGCCGGAGCCGAACCAGTAGAGGAGCGCTCCGGCGGCCAACGTCGTGAGGTGGCCGTCGAGGATCGTGCCGAAGGCGCGCTTGAAGCCGGCCTCGAGCGCCGAGATGTTGGAGCGCCCTGCGCGTAGCTCTTCGCGCATGCGCTCGTAAATGAGGATGTTGGCGTCGACAGCCATGCCCATCGTCAGTGCGATGCCGGCGATGCCGGGCAGCGTCAGCGTCGCGCCGAGCAGCGAGAGGCTCGCGAGCATGAGGCAGAGATTGAAGAAGAGCGCGACGTCCGCGAAGATTCCGAAGAGCCCGTAGAACAGCACCATGAAGACGATGACGAGGACGACGCCGATGAGGCAGGCGATCGTCCCGGCACGGATCGAGTCGGCGCCGAGGTCCGGTCCGACGGTGCGCTCCTCGAGGACGTTGAGCGGCGCCGGCAGCGCGCCGGCGCGCAGCAGGAGGGCGAGGTCCGATGCGGACTGAACCGTGAAGCCGCCCGAGATGATGCCGCTGCCCCCCAGGATCGGCTCTCGGATGACGGGCGCGCTGATCACCTTGTTGTCGAGGACGATCGCGAACGGCTTTCCGACGTTCTCGCGCGTGACCTCGGCGAAGCGGCGGGCGCCTGCGGAATCGAACTTGAAGCTGACGACGGGCTCGTTGTTCTGGAACGTCGCCTGCGCGTCGACGAGCTGCTCGCCGCCGAGAATGACGCGCTTGCGCAGCACATAGGCGTCGGGACCGCCGGATCCCCCGCGGCGCTCCTCCGCCGGGACGATCTCGGAGCCGGGAGGCAGTCGGCCGCTGCGTGCGTCCTGGAGGCTGACGGTCAGGTCGACGAGGCGGAAGGTCAGCTTCGCGGTGCGCCCGATGAGCTGCTTGACATGCTCGGGGTTTTCGACGCCGGGGAGCTGGACGATAATGCGGTCCTCGCCCTGGCGCTGGATGGTCGGCTCCTTGGTGCCGGTCTCGTCGACGCGACGGCGCACGATCTCGATCGACTGGTCGACCATCGCCTTGCGCGCGGCGGCGAAAGCCTGATCGGAATAGCGGAGCTGCACCGCGCCATCCCCGGCGATGTTGACGACAAGGTCGCGGTCGATCTCCCGCACCATCCGGCGGACGTCGTCGGCGCGCTCGCGCTCGCGCAGGTTGAAGACGACTGCATCGCCCTGGATGCCGAGATTGGTGTAGCCGAGCCGCGCCTCGCGCATCTGGGTACGGACCGCGTCGACGACGCCGTTCAGGCGCTCGACGAGCGCCGCATGGATGTCGACCTCGAGGAGGAGATGCGAGCCGCCCTGCAGGTCGAGGCCGAGGCTGACCTGCTTCTTCGGCACCCAGGACGGCAGCTTCTCGAGCGTTGCCGGCGAGAACAGGTTCGGGATCGAGAGGAGCAGCCCGAGAAGGCAGACGGCGACGATCCCCGCGACCTTCCAGGGCTGGAACTGGAGCATCGGCTCTACTTGCCTCCGGCCGCGCGGGCCTTAGGCTTCTCGCCTGCAGCCTCGTCCTTGACCGGCTCGCCGCGGGAGATCACGGCAGAGATCGTGCTGCGGACGACCTTGATGCGCACGTTCTCGGCGATGTCGACGCTGATCTCGTCTCCCGTATCGGGCACCTTCGCGATCGTCCCGATGATGCCGCCGCCGGTGACGACCCGGTCGCCGCGCCGCAGCTTGGAGAGCATCTCCTTGTGCTCCTTCGCCTTCTTCTGCTGCGGCCGGATCAGAAGAAAGTAGAAGACGACGAAGATGAGCACCAGCGGCAGAATCTGGATGAGGGCATCGCCGCCGCCGCCGGTGGCCGTTTGCGCCCAGGCCGGGGAACTGAACATCCGGGTCTCCTTGTAAGCGCCGGCATAGGTAACGGACGCGGCCCCAAAGAGCAACCCGAGCAATTGACGGCAAAGCCGTGCGGGACCTAGGTTCCGCCGCCATGAACGAGCCGAGCCTTCAGCCCCTTCTCGCCCGCATCGCCGACGCGCTCGAGCGCCTCGCGCCGCCCCCGCCCCCCAAGAACGACTTCGACGCCGCGGACGCTTTCGTCTGGCATGCCGACCGCGAGTGGCTGGAGCCGGTGACGTCCGTGAACCGGGTCGAGCTCGAACTCTTGAAGGGCGTCGAGCGCGTCCGCGACATACTTTACGAGAACACCGAGCGCTTCGCCAACGCGCTCCCCGCCAACAACGTCCTTCTCTGGGGCGCGCGCGGCACCGGCAAGAGCTCGCTCGTGAAGGCGGTGCACGCCGCGATCAACGCCAAGATGCCGCGCCGCCTGGTGCTGGTCGAGATTCACCGGGAGGACATCCCGACCCTGCCGCGGCTCCTCGCCATTCTCCGCGGCACCAAGCGGCGCTGCATTCTCTTCTGCGACGACCTCTCGTTCGATGCCGAGGACACGAGCTACAAGTCATTGAAAGCGGTCCTCGAAGGCGGAATCGAGGGAAGGCCGGAAAACGTCATCCTCTACGCGACGTCGAACCGGCGCCACCTTCTCTCCCGCGAGATGATCGAGAACGAGCGCTCGACGGCGATCCATGCAAGCGAAGCGGTCGAGGAGAAGGTGTCGCTCTCCGATCGCTTCGGCCTCTGGCTCGGCTTCCACAATGTCGACCAGCAGACCTTCCACGAGATCGTGCGCGGATACGCGAAGCGCTACGGACTCGACATTCCGGAGGAGCAGCTGAAGCGCGAGGCGAACGAGTGGTCGATCACGCGCGGATCGCGCTCGGGCCGCGTCGCCTGGCAATTCATCCAGGACCTCGCCGGAAGGCTCGGCAAGCGGCTCGAATAGCGCCGCTCTTCCGGAACTGCGTCGCTCAGGGGCCCTTGGGGTCGGGCACGAGCACGACCACGCCTTCGACGGAAAGACGCACCGGCGCATCCCCCGCCTCGACGGCCGGGTTCGCGAACGAGGCAGCCTCGGCGCGCATCGCCTGCAGCGGCACCGGCGGGCGAGGCATCTGGCCGCCGTTGGCGCTGCCGAGCCGGAGCTCTTTCCAGTGCCCGACCCCGAGGTTCATCGCCTGCGCCACCTTCTCGGCGCGCTCGAAGAGCCGCTCGAGCGCCGTTTGGGTGAGCTCGTCTTCGACACCACGAGCCGCTTCCGGGCTCAGCTCGTGCTGCAGATAGCCGAGCAGGAGCCCGTCGTTCTGCAAATTCCCGACGAGCTGGAGATACTCGACCGTCTCGTGTCCGGTGAGAACGAGCGCCTGCATCGCGCGCCAGCGCGGCGGCGCCTTGTCCGGCCGCTCTTCCCAGACGTTGTGCGAGCCCGTCTCGGCCTTCACCGCCGGGAGCGCGCGGACACGCTCGAGAGCGGCCGCCATGCGTCGGTTGACCTCATCCTGGACGGCACGCGGATTGGCGCCCGTCGCCTCGACCCTGAGCTCGGCGCGAAGCCGGTCGCGCCGCACCGGCTTCTCGACCGTCTCGGAAAGACGCAGCACGGTCTCCGGCGGGCCGGGCTCGGGCTCGGCCGCCATGGCGTCCGGAGAAAGGGCGAGCGAAGCGACAAGCAGGATCGCGGGAAGGCGCATCGAGGGGCTCCGAAAGGACATCGCGGACCATCCTAAGCCCGATATCGGCGAAATGGTGGCGAGTCGAGGCCGCCCAGTGGGCGGCTCGCGGCGCCGCAACGGCGGGAGCACGATGACGCCGGCGTGTCTCGCCGCTAGGATCGCCTGATGCCCGATTTCGACCTCGTCTTCCGCAACGCAACGCTCATCGACGGTACGGGCGCCCCCCGCCGCGCCGGTTCCCTCGCCGTCGAGGCGGGGCGCATCGGGCTCGTCGGCGACGTCCCCGAGGGCGCCGGGCGAGACGAGATCGACCTCGGCGGAAAGGCTTTGGCGCCCGGCTTCATCGACGTCCACACGCATGACGACCGCGCCCTCCTTGCCGAGCCGTCGATGGCGATGAAGGCGAGCCAGGGCGTGACGACGGTCGTGGTCGGCAATTGCGGCGTCAGCCTCGCGCCCCTCCTCCTCGACGGGCGCGCCCCGCCGCCGCCGCTCGATCTTCTCGGCGGCACGGGCGATTTCCGCTACAGGAGCTTCGCCGAATACCTCGCCGCGCTCGATGCGGCACCCGCCGCCGTCAACGCCGCCTGCCTAGTCGGCCACTCGACCTTGCGCGTCGGCACGATGGACCGGCTCGACCGGCCCGCCACCGCCGACGAGATCGAGGCGATGAAGACGAAGCTGGGAGAGGCGCTCGACGCCGGCGCCGTCGGCATGTCGAGCGGGCTCTTCTACGCGCCGGCGAGCGCCGCGCCGCCCGCGGAGCTCGAAAGCCTCGCCGCGCTCCTGCGCCCCGCGGGCGCCCTCTACACGACGCATATGCGCGACGAAGGCGACCACGTGCTCGACAGCCTCGACGAGACCTTCGCGCTCGGCGCAAACGCGGGCGTTCCGGTCGTCGTGTCGCATCACAAGGTGACGGGACGCGGCAATTTCGGGCGCACGACGGAAACGCTGCCGAGAATCGCCGCAGCGCAGGCACGCCAGCATGTCGGGCTCGACGCCTATCCTTATCCCGCGAGCTCGACCGTGCTGCGCCCCGTCATGGTCGAGCGGGCCGAGAAGACGCTCGTGACCTGGTCGGTCCCGCACCCCGAGGCGACCGGGCGCGACCTCGCCGAGCTCGCGCGCGAGTGGGGCGTCACGATCGAGGCGGCGATCGAGAGGCTGCAGCCCGCAGGCGCCATCTACTTCATGATGGACGAGGCGGACGTCCGCCGCGTCCTCGCCTTTCCCTCGACAATGATCGGCTCGGACGGGCTGCCGCACGACGCGCACCCGCATCCGCGGCTCTGGGGCACCTTCCCGCGCGTTCTCGGCCATTATTCGCGCGAGGTGGGTCTCTTCCCGCTCGAGGAGGCGGTGCGGAAGATGACGAGCCTTCCGGCGGCCGAGTTCGGCCTCCGGGATCGCGGCCGGCTCGCGCCCGGATTCGCGGCCGATCTCGTCGTCTTCGATCCCTCGACCGTGATCGACCGCGCGACCTTCGAGGCGCCGGCGACACCCTCCGCCGGAATCGAGCTGGTGCTCGTGGCCGGCACCCCGGTCTGGCGCGACGGCCGCCCGACCGGGTCCCGCCCGGGACGCGTGCTGCGCCGCAAGACCGCATAGCTGCTCTGCCGCGACATTTTGGCACGTGACGGCGGCCGACGCTCATGGTGCACTGCACAAAAGAGCGCCAATTGCCCGCACCGGAGCCGCAACAATGACCAAGAAACCGCAGATCCTTTCGCTCAGGAACGAGGTCGTCGCCCGCCGACTCGGCTGGACGCCCGAGAGCCAGATCACCTGGCGCGAATTCCTCGAGCAGTACCCCTACGGCGCGCGCGAGATCGCGACCGCCAGCCGCGAAAACCTCAGCACCGCCGCCTGACAAGAGCGAGGCCCGGCCACGGCGCGGGGTCTTCACCCTCATCGAAGGAAAGGACGCGTATGGCCGGGGCAAGCCCGGCCATACGTGCTTCATCGCCGCCCGAACAGGCGCTCGATGTCCTCCCGGCGCAGCTCGACATAGGTCGGGCGGCCGTGGTTGCACTGGCCGGAATGCGGCGTCGCCTCCATCTGGCGCAAAAGCGCGTTCATCTCCGGCACCGAGAGCTTGCGCCCGGCCCGCACCGATCCGTGGCAGGCGAGCGTACCGCAGACTTCCTCGAGCCGTTCCTTCAACGCGAAGGCCTCGCCGAGCTCGGCGAGCTCGTCGGCGAGGTCGCGCACCAGGGCGGCGACCTCCACCTTGTCCCCGAGGAGCGCCGGGACCTCGCGCACGACGACGGCGCCCGGCCCGAAAGGCTCCAGCACGAGGCCGAGCTGCGCCAGCTCCTCGGCACGGCCGGCGACGAGCGCCGCCGCCTTCTCGTCGAGCTCGACCACCTCGGGAAGGAGCAGCGCCTGGCGCGCGACGCCGTTCGCCGCGAGCGCCGCCTTCATCCGCTCGTAGACGAGGCGCTCGTGCGCGGCGTGCTGGTCGACGAGCACGAAGCCGTTCCGCGTCTCGGCGAGGATGTAGGTGTCGTGGAGCTGGGCGCGCGCGAGCCCCAGCGGATAGAGCTCGGCAGGCTCCGGCTCTTCGGCGGCGGCAGGCGCCGGCTCCGCCGCGGCCGGCGGCGGCGCGTAGAGGGCCTGCGCCTCGGCGAGCTCGCGCGCGGAGGGGCGCGGCTGCAGCGCGAGCATCCCCATGCTCGGCGGGGCGCGGAAGGCGTGAAGCGCCGTCGCCGCCACCGTCGTCGAGGCGCGGTGCCCGGCGGCCGCGAGCGCGTGCCGGAGCGCGCCGACAATAAGGCCGCGCACCATCTGGCTGTCGCGGAAGCGCACCTCCGCCTTGGCCGGATGCACATTGACGTCGACCTCTTCGGCGGGAAGCTCGAGGAAGAGCGCTACCATCGCGTGGCGATCGCCGGCGAGAAGGTCCTGATAGGCGCCGCGCACCGCGCCGAGGAGCAGCTTGTCGCGCACCGGGCGCCCGTTGACGAAGAGGTATTGGTCCTTCGCCGTCGCGCGGGCGAGCGTCGGCAGCCCGGCGAGTCCGGAAAGCCGCGCCCCCTCCCGCTCCGCCGCGATCTCGACCGCGTTGTCGGCGAAATCGCGGCCGAGGATCGCCGCGAGCCGCGTGCGCCGGTCGCTTGCCGGGGCGAGCTTCAGGAGCGCGCGCCCTTCGTCCGCGGTCACGGAGAAGGCGATCTGCGGCCAAGCCATCGCGAGGCGCTGCACGGCATCGACGGCGGCGTCGCGCTCGGTGCGCGGGGTCTTCAGGAACTTGAGCCGAGCCGGCGTCGCATAGAAGAGATCCCGCACCTCGACGCGCGTTCCGGGCGGGTGCGCCGCGGGCGCAAGCGCGCCCTTCTCGCCGCCCTCGACCCGCAGGCGCCATGCGGCCTCGCTGCCGCGCGGCCGCGACGTGATCTCGAGCCTGCTCACCGCGCCGATCGACGGCAGCGCCTCGCCGCGGAAGCCGAGATGGCGTATGCGGAGAAGATCGTCGTCGGGGAGCTTCGAGGTGCAGTGCCGCTCGACCGCGAGAAGAAGCTCCTCGCTCGACATCCCGCACCCGTCGTCGACCACCGCGATCCGCGTCTGACCGCCGTTCTCCAGCACGACATCGATGCGCGAAGCGCCCGCGTCGAGCGCGTTCTCGACGAGCTCCTTCACCGCCGCGGCCGGACGCTCGATGACTTCGCCGGCGGCGATTCGGTTGACGAGGGTCGGCGGCAGGAGGCGGATCGACATCGGGCCGCCATTGTCGCCGAGAGGGTCGCCCCGGCAAAGCGCAGCGGCCCCGGCGCGGATTTCCGCGGCTCGGGGCCGCGCCCCTCGGAGCCGCCCCGACGCGACTCGGGGCGCGCCGCCCTCAGCGCTTCATGTCGCCGAGATAGCGGCGGGCGAGGATCTTTCCTTCCTCGACCGCAGGCTGGTCGAAGGCGTTAACGCCGAGGAGATGCGCGGCGACGATCGTCTCCAGCATGAAATGCATGAGGAGCGCGCCCATGACGGTCTCGTCGAGCCTCGCCAGCCGGAAGATCCGCGTCGGGCGGCCGTTCCGCACCAGCGTCTCGGCAGTGGCGCGCTGCTCGGCGTCGAGGAGATCGCCCATGCGCCGCCCCGCGAGATAGGCGAGCGCCGGCTGGTCGGCGAGGTCCGGCGGGACGACCTCTCCTGTGCCAGCGACGTCGAGCATGACGACGCTGAACATCTTGTCGGGTGGCCCAGCGAGGTAGAGCTGGAGCTGCGAGTGCTGATCGACGGTGCCCATCGCGCGAATCGGTGTCGTGCCCTTGCCGTCCTTGCCGAGGCTCTCGGCCCAGAGCTGGCGGAACCAGAGGCCGAAATGCGCGAGCCGGTCGACGTAAGGCAGGAGCACCGTCTGCGTGACGCCGCGGTGACGCCCGAGGGCGATGGTGAGCGCGGCGCCGAGCGCCGGAACGGAGTCCTTCGCCTCCCTGGCGGCGAGGGTCGGGTCGAGGACCGAGGCGGCGCCTTCGCGGATCCGCGCGCCGTCGAGCCCGGCGATGAGCGCCGGAAGCATGCCGACGTTCGAGAGAACCGAGAATCGGCCGCCAATGCCCGGATCGTGATCGAGGATGCGCATCCCGCAACGCTTGCCGAGCGTGCGGAGCGGGTTGTCCTTGGGCTCGGTGACGAGGAGGAACCGGTCGCCGACATCGCTCGTGCCGAGCGTCTTGCGGACCGCGTCGAGGCAGATCGCGAACTGCGTCAGCGTTTCTGCCGTGCCGCCCGATTTCGAGACCACGAGAAAGCCGGTGCGCGCGAGGTCGAGGCTGGCGAAGAGCGCCGCGAAGGTCGCCGGGTCGATGTTGTCCATGAACCAGAGGCGCGGGCAGCCCTGGCGCGGCCCGAAGCCGAGATCGGCGAGCGACGCGAGCGTCTGTCCGCCGAGGCTCGACCCGCCGGTCCCGAGCAGCACGACATGGTCGAAGCGCCGCCGAAACTCGTCGGCGAGCGCCTGCAGCATCGGCAGATCGTCGCGCTTCGCCGGCAGCCGCAGGAGCGGCAGCGTCCCGTCCTGATGCCATTGCCGCAGCTTGTCGAGTGCCGGCGCGGCTTCGGCGAGCACCTCGCCGAGCTGCTCCTCGTCGATCGAATGCGCGCCGATCGCGCCGCGGATGTCGTGCTGATAGGCCATCGAGCTCTCCTCACCGACCATGCTGTCGCCGTTCCGCCCGCTTCCCGAGCCGGGTCCGGCGCTCACGCGTTGCAGATAGACTAGCCCGCCCGCAGCGCTCGACCGCAACCAACGGTAGACTCCGACAACGCCCAGGCCGCGATGATGTCACGCAACCGCGCGAGACCCTCCGTGAGCGCTGTAGGACCCGGCTGCAGGATGAGGGCCGACTTGATCTCGTGCAGCCGGCCTTGGGCGACCGCCGGCATCGCCGACCAGCCCGGGCGCCGCGCGACCTCCTCGGCACGAAATCGCTTTCCGCACCAGGAACCGATGACGATGTCGGGCGCGCGCCGAAGGACTTCGGCCGGATCCGCGATGACGCGCTCGCTCGCGAGCGGGCGCCGGGCGAGGTCCGCGAAGCAGTCGATGCCACCGGCGATCTCGACGAGCTCCGAGACCCAGCCTATCCCCGCGATCATCGGCGCGTCCCATTCCTCGAAATAGACGCGGGGCCGGCGCGGCAAGAGCTCCGCCGCGGCGCGGGCGCGGTCGAGCCCCTCGGCGAGCTCGCGGGCGAGAGCCTCGGCGCGCCCAAAGGCGCCGACGAGCGCGCCCAGCGTCACGATCATGCGCAGGATGCCGGCGACGTCGCGCTGGTTGAAGAGGTGCACCTCGACGCCCGCCTTCGCGAGGTCGCGCGCGATGTCGGCCTGCAGATCCGAGAAGGCGAGGACGAGATCGGGCTCGAGCGCGAGGATCTTCGGGATGTCGGCGGTGGTGAATGCGGAGACTTTCGGCTTCTCGCGCCGCGCCCGCGGCGGCGTCACCGTGTAGCCCGAGATGCCGGCGATCCGCCGCTCCTCGCCGAGACGATAAATGAGGTCGACGGTCTCGGCGGTGAGGCAGACGATGCGTTGCGGGTAGCGGTCGCTCACGCCCGCTCAGAGATTGGCGCCGCGGAGCGCGTCGCAGACGGCCTCGGTCACCCGGCGCGTCGTCGCGCTGCCGCCGAGATCGGGCGTGTGGTTGGCAGGGTCGGCGGTGACGCGCTCGATCGCCGCCATGAGGCGCGCCGCCGCGTCCTTCTCGCCCAGATGCTCGAGCATCATCGCGGCGGTCCAGAAGCTCGCGATCGGATTGGCGATGCCCTTCCCGGCGATGTCGAACGCCGAGCCGTGGATCGGCTCGAACATCGAAGGCGAGCGCCGCGCGGGATCGAGATTGGCGGTGGGCGCGATCCCGAGACTGCCGGCGAGGGCGGCGGCGAGATCGGAAAGGATGTCGGCGTGAAGATTGGTCGCGACCACGACGTCGATGGTCTGCGGCTTCAAGACCATGCGCGTCGTCATGGCGTCGACGAGCTCCTTGTCCCAGGAGACGTCGGGGAAGTCGCGTGCGACCTCGGCCGCGACCTCGTCCCAGAGCACCATGCCGTGGCGCTGCGCGTTCGACTTGGTCACGACCGTGAGCTTTCGGCGGCTGCGACCGCGGGCGAGCCCGAAGGCGAAGCGCAGGATGCGCTCGACGCCGGCGCGGGTGAAGACCGCGACCTCGGTCGCGACCTCGAGCGGCAAGCCGCGATGGACGCGACCGCCGGTGCCGGCGTACTCGCCCTCGCTGTTCTCGCGCACGATCACCCAATCGATCTCCTCCGGCCCGCGCCCGGCGAGCGGGCTCTTGATGCCCGGAAGGAGCCGGGCGGGGCGCACGTTCGCGTACTGGTCGAGGCCCTGGCAGATCGGCAGGCGCAGCCCCCAGAGCGTCACATGGTCGGGGATCTCGGAATCGCCGACCGCGCCGAAATAGATCGCGTCGAAACGGCGCAGCAGCTCGAGCCCGTCCGCCGGCATGAAGCGCCCGTGCCGCCGGTAGTAGTCCGATCCCCATGGAAGCGTCTCGACGTGGAGGCGGAAGCCGGCCTCGCGCGCTTCGAGCGCGCGCAACACCTCGAGCCCCGCCGGGACGACCTCCTGGCCGATCCCGTCGCCCGGAATAGCCGCGATCCTGTACTCGCGCATCCTGCCCCGGATACGCTCGCCCCGCGATCCCCGTCAACCGATCTCGAGAGCCTCGGCGAGCACCGTCACCCGATCGATGAAATCCTCGTAGGATTCGTCCGCGACCGGCGCGATGAAGGAGGTGTCGGGCGGCTCGGTGACGCCCGCCCGGCGCGCGTGGCGCCACACCCCCTCGGCCGAGACGAGAAGACCGTGCTGGGCGTCCTGATCGCTACGGGCGTTCCGGTCGCAGTCCTCGGCAAAGGCGTCGCGCGGGTAGATGCGCTCGATCTCTTGCCGTTCCATCGCCCGGACAACGGCCGCGGGAAGTCAGGGTTCCCCGTCGTCCACCCAGGCGACCCGCATCATGTTGGTCGTGCCGGCCGCCCCGACCGGGAGGCCGGCGGTGAGGACGCAGGCGTCGCCGTTCCGCGCGAGGCCGCGCTCCACCGCAAGCCGGCTGGCGGCGCGGATGATGTCCTTTTCCGAGGCGAGATTCGGCAGATGCGCCGGCTGTACGCCGTAGGAGAGCCCGAGCCGACGCGCCGCCGAAAGGCTGGCGCAGAGCGCCAGCACGGGCATCTCCGGGCGCTGTCGCGCCGCGCGCAAAGCGGACTTCCCCGCGGTCGAAAACGTGGCGAGGAACGCCGCGCCGATCGTGCGCGCGGTGAGATGGGCGGCCGCGATCACCGCGTCGGGCGCGAGATCACGCGGCGGCGGCGGCGCCGGCAGGATCTCGCGATAGGAAGGATCGCTCTCGATGGCGCGGATGATGCGATCCATCGTCGCGACCGCGTCCACAGGGAAGCGGCCCGATGCGGTCTCGCCAGAGAGCATCAGGGCATCGGCGCCGTCGAACACGGCGGTCGCGACGTCCGAGGCTTCGGCGCGCGTCGGCACCGGGTCCTCGACCATCGATTCCAGCATCTGGCCCGAGATGCCGACCGGCTTCCCGGCCGCGCGCGCCGCCGCGACGATGCGCTTCTGCAGGCCCGGCACCTGCTCGGACGGGATCTCGACCCCGAGATCGCCGCGCGCGACCATCACGGCGTCGGCGAGCTCGATGAGCCGGTCGAGCGCGGCGACGGCCGGCGGGTTCTCGATCTTGACGATGATGCCGGCGCGGGCACCGACGATACGGCGCGCCTCGACCACGTCCTCGGGGCGCTGGACGAAGGAAAGGGCGACCCAGTCGCAGCCCGCCTCGAGCGCGAAGCGCAAATGCTCGCGGTCGCGCTCGGTGAGCGCGGAATACGGCAGGAGCACGCCCGGTGCGTGCAGCCCCTTGTTGTCGGAAAGCCGCATCCCGGCGACGACCTCGGCCATCACGTGATCGGCGGCCGTCTCGACCACCCGGAGGCGCACCTTGCCGTCGTCGAGAAGAAGCGTCGCGCCAGGGTCGAGCACGGCGAAGAGCTCGGGATGCGGCACCGGCACGCGGCTGCCGTCGCCGGGCGTGGGATCGGCGTCGAACCGGAGACGCTGGCCGGCCGAGAGGGTGATCGCGCCGCCGCGGAAAGTGCCGATCCGGAGCTTCAGGCCCTGAAGGTCGGCGATGACGCCGATCGGGCGGCCCGCCTCGGCCTCAAGCCGGCGCAGATGGTCGAGGACGACCCGATGCTCTTCCGGCCGTCCGTGGCTGAGGTTGAGGCGGAAGACGTCGACGCCGGCCGCGAGAAGCCGCGCCAGCATCTCGGGCTCCCTCGAGGCGGGCCCGATCGTCGCGACGATCTTCGTCTGCCGGCTCATGTCACCAGTATGGCGCGAAAGTCGTTGACGTTGGTGAGCGTGGGCCCGGTCACGACGAGATCGCCGAGCGCAGAAAAGAAGCCGTACGCGTCGTTGTCGGCGAGCCGCGCCTTGGCGTCCGGGCCGCGGGCGAGCGTGTCGGGGCCGATGAGCGCGCCCGCGTTGTCCTCGCTGCCGTCGATGCCGTCCGTATCGGCGGCGAGCGCATGAATTTTCGAATGTCCCTCGAGCGCGATCGCGAGCGCGAGCAGGAACTCGGCGTTCCGGCCGCCGCGCCCTTTGCCGCGCACCGTCACGGTCGTCTCGCCGCCCGAGAGGAGGACGCAAGGCGGTCGTGCAGGATGGCCGTGCGCGGCGCAGGATCGCGCGATCCCCGCCATGACCTTCGCCGCCTCGCGCGCTTCCCCTTCGAGCGCGTCGCCGAGAAGGAGCGGCGTGAAGCCGTGGGCGCGCGCGACGCCGGCCGCCGCCTGTAGCGACCTTTGCGGCGTCGCGACCATCACGACCTCGCTGTTGGCGAGGCGCTTCGGCGTCTCCGAGAGCGCGGCCGGCGCCGCGATGCCGTATTTCGCCAGCACCGCCCGCGCATCCTCGACCGTCGTCGGATCGGGCACGGTGGGGCCGGAGCCGATCACCGACGGGTCGTCTCCCGGCACGTCGGAGATGAGGAGCGCCACCACGCGGGCGGGCGCCGCCGCCGCGGCGAGGCGGCCGCCCTTCACCCGGCTCAGGTGCTTGCGCACGCAGTTCATCTCCGAGATCGACGCTCCGCTCTTGAGGAGCGCGCGGGTCACCGCCTGCTTCTCGGCGAGCGTGATGCCCGGCGCCGGAAGCGCCAGGAGCGCCGATGCGCCGCCCGAAACGAGCGCGAGGACGAGGTCGTCAGGGCCGAGTCCCTCCACGAGAGCGAGGATGCGTGCCGCCGCGTTCTCTCCAGCGGCGTCGGGAACGGGATGGGCCGCCTCGGCGATCTCGATCCGGCGCGTCGGCACGGCGTGGCCGTAGCGCGTCACGACGAGACCGGAAAGCTCGCCCGGCCAATGCGCCTCCACCGCCGCCGCCATGGCAGCCGAAGCTTTCCCGGCCCCGACCACCACGGTGCGTCCCTTGGGCGGCCGCGGCAGGCAGGGCGGCAGCGCGGTCGCCGGCGCCGCGGCCGCGACCGCCGCGTCGAACATCGCACGCAGGAGAGCGCGCGGCTCCACGCTCTAGCCCTGCCGGCGGCGCCTCACTTCTCGCCTCCGGCGAGCGTTTCGAGGACGCGCAGAAGGCCGGAATGGTCCCACTTGGCGCCGCCCAAGGACTTCGCGGCGTGGAAGAGCTGCTGCGTCGCAGCCGTGTTGGGAAGCGCAAGCCCGAGCGAGCGGGCGCCGGAGAGCGCGAGCGAGAGATCCTTCTCGTGCAGCTCGATGCGGAAGCCGGGATCGAAGTTCCGCTTCAGCATGCGCTCGCCGTGCACCTCGAGGATGCGCGAAGAAGCGAACCCTCCCATCAGCGCTTGGCGCACCTTGGCAGGATCGGCACCGGCGCGGCGTGCGAAGAGCATCGCCTCGGCGACGGCCTCGATCGTCAGCGCGACGATGATCTGGTTGGCGACCTTGGTCGTCTGCCCGTCGCCGTTGCCGCCGACGAGGGTGATGTTCTTGCCCATCTTCTCGAAGAGCGGCTTCACGCGCTCGAACGCCTTCTCGGGACCTCCGACCATGATCGTGAGGGAAGCCGCCTTGGCACCGACCTCGCCGCCGGACACCGGCGCGTCGAGATAGTCGCAGCCCTTCTCGTTGATGCGCCTGGCGAACTCCTTGGTCGCGATCGGCGAGATCGAGCTCATGTCCACGACGACCTTGCCGGGCGAAAGACCGCTGGCGATTCCGTCGGCCGAGAACAGCACGTCCTCGACGTCGGGCGTGTCGGGGACCATGAGGATGACGATTTCCGCCGCCTCGGCGATCTCCCTCAGCGTGCCGCAGATGGTGGCGCCCTTCGCCTTGACGTCCTCCGGGACGGTGCGCTTGCCGTAGACGAAGAGCTGGTGGCCGGCATCCGCGAGGTGGAGCGCCATTGGACGCCCCATGATGCCGAGCCCGACGAATCCGACCTTCATTGACTTACCTCCCGAGATAGTTCTTGGCCCAGCCGAGCCCCGCATCGGTGCCGGCCTTGGGCTTGTATTCGCATCCGATCCAGCCCGCGTACCCGACGCGGTCGATGAAGGGCAAGAGGAAGTCCCAATTGATCTCCCCGGTGCCGGGCTCGTTTCGCCCCGGCGTGTCGGCGAGCTGCATGTGGCCGATGCGCGCGAGATTCCTCTCGATCGTCGGCGCCAGATCCCCTTGCATGATCTGCGCGTGATAGATGTCGTACTGGAGAAAGAGATTGTCGGCGCCGATCGCGTCGATGAGCGCGAGGGCCTGGCGCGGGGTCGAAAGGAAGTAGCGGGGAATGTCGCGCGTGTTGATCGGCTCGATGACGAGGCGCAGTCCCGCCTTCTTCGTCTCGGCGGCGGCGTAGCGGATGTTCTCGACATAGGTGGCGCGCAGCCTCTCGGGGTCCGCGCCGTCCGGCGCCAGACCCGCCATCGCGTGCAGGGTCGGGCATTTGAGCGCCTTCGCGTACTCGATCGCCTTGCCGACGCCGTCCCGGAACTCGCTCTCGCGCCCCGGCAGGCATGCGAGCCCGCGCTCGCCGGCGTCCCAGTTCCCCGGCGGCATGTTGAAGAGGACCTGGACGAGGCCGTTCCGTTCGAGCCGCTCGCCGATGTCCTCGACGCGCCAGGCATAGGGAAAGAGGAACTCGACGCCCTTGAATCCGGCGCGCGCGGCCGGCTCGAAGCGGTCGAGGAAATCGTGCTCGGTCCAGAGCATGCTGAGATTGGCGGCAAGCCTCGGCATGGCGCCTCCTTTTGGTGTGCCGCTACCTTGGCCGCCACCTGCGCGCGATGCAAGATGCCTCGGGCGGACGTTTCGGTCCGCCGGCATATCGAGGGACGACGGCGCTGGCATGACTCGGCAGAGGGACGACGCGCGTTCCTGGCTGGCGCGCGGCGAAGAGCTCGCCGCGTCGGGCGAGAGCCAGCGCGCCGTCGACGCGTTCCGGCGTGCGCTCACGCTCGACCCCGAGCTCGGTCCCGCTTCCTTCGGGCTCGCGACCGAGCTTCTCGTTCTCGGCCGCGCCGCCGAGGCGCTCCCTGTGCTCGAGGACGCCGTGGCGCGCGCTCCGCTCGATGCGCCGCTCATCGGGCGCCTCGGCGATGCGCTGCAGCTCGCCGGGCGTCGCGAGGAGGCGATCGCCGCCTACCGGCGCGCCGTCGAGCTCGACCCCTCGGCCGGCCATGCCTGGTACGGGCTCGGCTGCGCCGAGCTCGCCGCCGGCGCCCATGCCGCGGCGGCAGAGGCGCTCCGACGTGCCGCCGCCTTGCGCCCCGCCGCCGAGGCGCATTTCAACTTCGCAGTCGCCCTCTTCAATCTCGGCGACATCGAGCGCGCTATCGCCGAGTTCGACGTCGTGCTCGGCCTCGACAACGAGACGTTGCGGCGTGAAGCGCTCGCTGCGATCGCCCGGCTGGTACCCGGCAGCCCCGGCGCCGACAATGCGGAAGTGGTGCGCCGCCGCCGGGCCTGGGCTGCGAGCGTGCGGCCGCGCTCGCCCCTTCCGAGGCGAAGGATCGCCCCGATCGCAGGACGGAAGCTGCGCGTCGGCTACGTCTCCGCGTTCTTCCGCGGGCGGAACTGGATGAAGCCCGTTTGGGCTCTCATCAACAATCACGACCGGTCGCGCTTCGAGATTCACATCTTTTCCGATTCCGAAGCTTCGGCCGAGGAATGCGCCGGTTACCGCGACCGGGCCGAAGACTACTGGCACATGGTAGGAGGCGCCGCGAACGAGGATCTCGCGCGCTACATCGCCGCGCGCGAGATCGACATTCTCGTCGACCTCAACGGGTACAGCGCGCAGGAGCGGCTGTCGCTCTTCATGCATCGCCCGGCCCCTATCCAGGCCGCCTGGTTCGGCATGTACGCGCCCACCGGGCTCGACTGCTTCGACCTTCTCATCGTCGACGAGGCGGCCTTCCCCCGCGAGGAGGACGCCTTCTTCGCAGAGGAGATCGTCCGCTTGCCCGGCTCGTACTTCACCTTCGAAGTCGGCTACGCCGTCCCCGACGTCGCGCCGCCGCCCTCGACCCGCGGTGCGCCGTTTACGTTCGGCAGCCTCGGATCGCACTACAAGCTGACCCCTTCCGTGATCGAAGCGTGGGCCGGAATTCTGCGCGCCGCGCCGGAAGCGCGGCTCCTCGTCAAGAACCGCTTCCTCGACAATCCTGCGAACCGCGCCTTCTTGCACGACCGCTTCGCCGCGCTCGGCGTTCGCCGCGAGCGCATCCTCCTGGAAGGCCCAGAAGATCACTTCGCATTCCTCGAGGCCTATTCGCGCATCGACGTCGCGCTCGACACTTTTCCCTACAACGGCGGGACGACCACGGTCGAAGCGCTCTGGCAGGGCGTGCCGGTGCTGACCTTCAACGGCGACCGCTGGGCCGCGCGGACGAGCCGCTCCGTCCTCGTCGGAGCGTGCATGGAAAGCTGGGTCGAGCCGGACCTCGCTTCGTATGTCGCACGCGCGATCGCGCTGGCGAACGACCCCGAGACCCCTTCCCGTCTCGCCACGCTCCGTGCCGGGATGCGGGACTGGCTGCGTGCGGCGCCCATCTGCGATACGGCCGGGTACTGTCGCAGCGTCGAGGCGGTCTACCGGGAAGCCGCGGCGAGGCGCGAGACCGAGGAGCGTCCGGCCTCGCGTCCAGTGTAGGATGACGCATGACCGACAACGACGCCGTGCTGGCGGCCAATCTCGCCTTCTATCGCGCCTTCGCCGAGCGCGATTTCGCCGCGATGGAGCAGCTCTGGGCGAAGACCGTGCCCGTCGCCTGCACCCATCCGGGCTGGGCTCCTCTCACCGACCGCGACGAGATCGTGGAGAGCTGGCGCGCCATTCTCGCCAATCCCGAGTCCCCGCGACCCGCCTGCCACGAGGAAGAGGTTTTCCTCTGGGGCGAGGTGGCGATGGTGATCTGCGCCGAGGAGCTGCCCGGAAACAGGCTCACGGCGAGCAATCTCTTCGTCAAGGAGGACGGCGCTTGGCGCCTCGTGCATCATCACGCCGGCCCCGTCTTCCTGCACCAGGAGACGACGAGGCGTCGCCCGCCCAAGGCGCGGCTCAACTGAAGGAGCAAGGATGCCGCTCGAGCTTTATCTCGCCTATCTGGCCGCGGCCGCGGTGGTGCTCGTCATTCCCGGGCCGACGATCACCCTCGTCGTCGGCTATGCGCTTGCAGAGGGGCGGCGCGCGGCATGGGCGACCGTCGCGGGCGTCGCGCTCGGCGACCTCACTGCGGTGACGCTCTCCCTCGCCGGTCTCGGCGCGCTTCTCGCCGCCTCGGCCACCCTCTTCACGGCGGTGAAATGGGCGGGCGCGGCCTATCTCGTCTATCTCGGGATCCGGCTCTGGCGCATCGAGCCCGCGCCCGACAACGTCGAGGGACCGGCAGGGCGCTCGCCGCGCAAGATGCTCGTGCACGCCTGGGCGGTCACCTCGCTCAACCCGAAGAGCATCGTCTTCTTCGTCGCCTTCCTGCCGCAGTTCGTGGCGTCCGGGCACCCCGTCCTGCCTCAGCTCGTGATCCTCGGTGCGAGCTTCGTCGCGATGGCGGCCCTCAACGCCGCCGGCTACGCTTGGCTCGCCGGACGAGCCCGGCGCGCCATCGCTCGCCCGGGAGTGCTGAAGCTCGTGAACCGCATCGGCGGCGGAATCCTCGTCGGCGCCGGCCTCGCGACGGTGGCGATCCGGAGAGCCTGAGGAGACGGCACCAGCCTCGGCCCCGCCTCCGGGTGCGCGCTTCGCTCGCGGTCAAGTATCCGTGCGCGTGCTGTCCCAGTCGGGCGAGTAGCCGCAGAGCCAGTTGAGAGCGTAATGCCGCTGATACGCGATCGCGGACGCGATCGCCGCCTCGTCGTCCGAAAGCAGCCGATAGGCTTTGCCGAACGCCGGAAAGTCGTTGTCGATCGGCGCCGGGATGGAGCCCTTCTCATGCGCCGCGTTCGCCGTGATCTCTATGATCTTCTCGAGAGGAAGCTCCGGCGGCGGCGCCATGCCGAGGCGGACCGCCTGCGCCGTCCGCGCCCGCCAGTGCCATGTTTCGGCGATGTCGCGCGCACGATCGATCTCGGCAGGATCGCGGAGGGTCGGGCGGCCGACGACTTTGGGCGGCTGCAGCACCCCGCAGCGCTCGAGCAGCAGCGGCACCGAGAAAGGCGTGTCGTAGGCTGGTATCTCGTCGATCTGCCCCAGCGCCCAGAGAAGGCAGCCCAGCGCCTCGGCGCGCCATTGCGCGGCAACCTTGTCCTCGAAGCTCCAACTCCTGGCCGGCCGTTTGATCAGCTCGGCTTCGCGCGGCGAGAGCGATTCCGCGACGACCGGTTCTTGGATCCATACCTCGAACGTGCGAGTCCACCCGTCGGCGGACTCGGTGATCCGACTCTCCTCGAGGCCGGCTCGAATCAGAAGCGTCGCGAGGGCGACCATGCGCCTCGCCGCCACGTCCCGGTCGGGGCGCGGCCAGTTCGGTCCGGCCGGAGGTGGCGGGGTGATGAAGTCGGGCGGCTCGAGCCCGCTCGTCTCCTCGCGCGCCATCGTAAACGCGTAGGCCCGGTCCCAATCGGGATCGGCGCCCATCAGCCAGAACAGCGCGAAGCTGCGAATGAGCGAAGCATTCCGGATCACGAGAAGGTCGGGGTCGGAAAGGGCCGAGAGCGGCCGGCCATCGACCGCGATGTCGTCGTCGACGAGCTCCTTCACGTATCCGGCCGCTTTGGCGTAGCGAAGCGGCTCCACCACGCGAGCCCGATCGTCTGCGGACGCGGCGCCTTTCCGCTTGTCGGCGGCGACGCGGCACCGCCAGCGGAGAACGTCCTCTGCCATCTGCGCACGAAGGATTTCGTCACTGTCGCGCAGCACTGGCACGAAGTCGCGATCGGCCGCCAACGCGAGCGCAATCTCGAGCGCTTCGCGCCAGTGCCGGCCCGAGAGCGTGGGAGAGCCGCTGTCCTCGACTTTTCCGAGCGCCCAAAGAAGGACTCGGAGGGCCTCCTCGACCACTGCGAACTCGACGAACCGATGCTCCGGCAGCGAACCGAAAGGCGCCTCGATCAGGCTCCGTTCGCGCTCGGTGAACTCGATTTGAAGCGGAAACCCGGCGAGAAAGCTATCGAGGCTTTCCCGAATACCCGGGTCGGTTTCCCCGTAACCGCGCATCGACAGCACGACGAGGCAATACGCCCGAGTGAGAACCCGTCGGGCCGAGGGCGGCTGAAGCTTGCCCATCGCGCTAATCTCCGGCAGTTCGCGTCGAACAATACGTGAACAACGCGAACGAGGCAAGCGCGCTTTCTACTGCGCCGCGAGAGCCTCCGCCTCCACCTTCTCGACCTTGGCGGC
>JADGGZ010000252.1 GCA_019689675.1 Rhodospirillales bacterium
GGTCGCCGCGAGGCGCGCCGGGTCGTTCGGATGGAGATCGGCGACGAGGCGGGCGGCCTTCTCGGGCGAGGTTCGCTCGAGCGTGCGCAACGCTTCGCCGAGGGCGGACCACGGCTCGCGCCGGGCGGGCCGCGCGGATGCCGGCTCGGCGGGCGGATCCAAGAGGACGAAGCGGATGAGGGCGCCCTCCGGGGCGTCGAGGTTCTCCACTGCGATCGTGTGGTTGGGCGTCTGGATCACGGCGCCGGATGACGTGCGCGTCACCACCGGGCCGACCAGCTCGCCTTCTTCGAGGGGGGCTGCCGGCGTGGCGGCAGGAGCATCGGGGCGCGAGAGCGGCATCTTGACGGCGGCGCTTTTCGGCGACAGCTGCACCGCCCCGGAACGCTCCGCGGTCGGATTCGCAGGGGCCTCGGCGCTTCTCTTTCCGGCCGGCGCGCCTTCGCTCGCCCGCCGCCCCGGTGGAACGCCGGCCCCGATACCGCGGCCGCCTTCGAGCGCCGCTCTTGCGGGTGCCGCTTCGCCCGCATCGACGCTCGTCGGCGACTCGGCAGCGGACAGAACGGCCCCGCCGCGACCTGCGCGATCGGGGGGCTGGCTTCCGTTCGGGATCGTGATCGCCAGGATACGGATGAGCCGCGGCGTTCCGATCGGCCATGCCTCGTCCGGCGGCGCGGCGAGAAGCACCGCCGAAAGCGGCGCGCCGCGCACGATTTCCGCGGCGGGCCGCGTGACGAGAGGGGCGGCTTCCAACGTTCCCGCGGCCGGCGAAGGAGGCGCGGCGACGAGACGAAGGGCGGCGAGCGGCGGCATCCGACCGGCGAGCCGAACCTCGACTTCCGCGCCGACGGGAAAATCGGGACCGTTCGGGATCGCGATCTGCCCTTTCGGCGTCTCGAGCACGAGCGCGCCCCGGGCGCTCCGCGCCGCCGCGACGCGCGCCGTCGTGGCCGCCGCCGCGAAAAGGAAATCGAGGAGGGCAGGCTCGGCCTCGACGGGCACGAGCGTGGGCTCGCCGCGCGGCGCCGCCAGGGCCGCGGGGAGGGCCGGGAGCGTCAGACCCAAGAGATCGGTCATTCGACGAGCTCCCGCGCGATCGCATCGACGTCGAGCGCCGCCTCGCAGGTCGGGTGCCGCGTGACGAGGGAGGCCTGGCGACGGATGCTGTCCTTCACCTTGTCGTCGCGCCTGACGACGCCGGCGAGCGGCGGATCGAACTTCAGGAACTCGTTGCAGGCCCGGCGCAGCGTGAGATAGGTCCGCTCGCCTTCGCGCACCGAGCCCGCCATGTTCACGACGATCCTTATGTCGTCGACGATCCGCTCCGCGCGCGTCACCTTGATGAAGGCGTAGGCATCGGTAATGGAGGTCGGCTCGTCGGTCGCGATCACGAGACAGGTGCGGGCCGCGCCGGCGAGGAGCCGCACCGGCCGCTCGATTCCGGCGCCGAGATCGAGGACGGCGTGATCGTAGCGCTGCGCCACGCGCTCGAGCTCCTCGCGCAGCTCGGCGACGCGCGCGAGCGGCGTCATCGACAGGCTGCCCGATCCGGAACGTCCGGCGAGAATGTCGAACCCGCCCGGCTCGTAGCGCGTCGCGGCCTCGCGCAGGGGAATGCGGCCGGCAATGACGCTGCCGAGGTCGCGGCGCGGCGTGATGCCGAGCTGCACGTCGACATTGGCGAGGCCGAGATCGCCGTCGAAGAGGAGGACGCGGTTGCCCTGCCGGGCGAGCCAATGCGCGAGCGTGATGGAGAACCAGGTCTTGCCGACCCCGCCCTTGCCGGAGGCGACCGCGACGACGTTGCGCCGCGCAGGGCGGGGAGCGGGGGCGAGCTTCGCGACTTTCATGAGGCGACCCTCTCGCTTTCGAGCGCCGGCTCTGCTTCGTCCGGCGGGTCGGGGAGGAGGAGGCGCGCGAGGGCGACCGGCGTCGCTCTCTTGAGACCGTTCGCGACCGATGCCGAAACGCCGAGCTCCGCGAAGGCGAGGTCGGCCGCATCGGCGGCCGAAACGAGGGAGCCCAGCCGGCAGGCGATGTCGATCCGCGTCGGCAGCAGCCTGCGGCAGCCGATCGCAGCGAAGGCGCGGGCGAGTTCCACCGTGTCGTAGACGTCGCCGCCGGCGGGCAGCACGAGCACCGGCTCGGCCGCGGCCGCAGCAACAAGGTCGGCGATCTCGCCGCGCTCGGCGTCGTCGTAGGGATTGACGCCAGCCGTGTCGATGAGGACGAGCTCGTGGTCGTCGTCGGCGCCGACGATGCGCCGGAGCTCCTCGGGCGAGCTCGCGACGAGCAGATCGAGGCCGAGAATGCGCGTGAGCGCGGCGAGCTGCTCGGTCGCGCCCGGGCGCACCGTGTCCGTCGTGACGACGCGGACCCTCTCTCCGGCCAGAACGGCGCGGGTGGCGAGCTTCGCGCAGGCGAGGCTCTTGCCGGCGCCGGGCGGGCCGACGAGCGCGATCCGGCCGGTCGCGACCGGCTGGAAGCGGAGCAGCCCGTCGAGTGCCGCGGCGAGCGCGCGCACCCCGCTGTCGGCTCCGAGCCCCGCCGCCGCCATGACGAGCCGCTCGGAAAGGCGCGGGAGCACGCCGTGATTGACGAGGGCGACGTGAATCGCATCGGTGAAGGCGTCGCCTTGCATCGGCGGCATCTCCTCGGTCTCGATCGCCGCGACCACGGAGGTGACGCCGTCGGCGCTGTCCGCCGAAACGATGATCGCGTCTGGCCCGAGCTCGCCGCGCACGAGCGCCATCGCCTCGCTCATGCTGGAAGCGGTGAAGGTCCGGAGCCGCATCGCCTAGCGTCCTCAGATCTGTCCCAACGTCTTGATCCGCGCCTTGGCGTGGATCTCGTTCTGCGACAGGATGACGGTCGCCGGCCGGAACCGCTCGATGATCGAGCGCACGTAAGGCCGCACGGCCGGGCTCGTCAGCAGGACCGGCATCTCGCCCATCATCGCGTGACGGTCCATCACCTCGCGCACCGCGCCGATGAATTCCTGGAGGCGCGACGGCGCGAGCGCGAGCTGCTTGTCGTCGCCCTGGCCGACGATCGACTCGGCGAACGCCTCTTCCCACGCGGGCGAGAGCGTGACGAGCGGAATGAACCCCTGCTCGTTCGTGTTCGCGTCGCTGATCTGGCGGGCGAGACGCGCGCGCACGTGCTCCGTGATCATCGTGACGTTGCGGGTGTAGCCGCAGGCCTCGGAGACGCCCTCGAGAATGGTCGGCAGGTCGCGGATCGAGATCCGCTCGGCGAGGAGATTCTGCAGCACGCGCTGGAGCCCGCCGACCGTGATCTGCGCGGGAATCAGATCGGCGACCAGCTTCTGCTGCGACTTGTCGAGCTCGTCGAGGAGCTTCTGCGTCTCGGCGTAGGACAGAAGCTCGGCCATGTTTTCCTTCATCACCTCGGTGAGATGCGTGGTGATGACGGTCTGCGGCTCGACGACGGTGTAGCCGCGGAACGTGGCTTCCTCGCGATGCGCCTCCGACGCCCAGAGCGCCGGCAGGCCGAATGTCGGCTCCACGGTCGGCTCGCCCGGGATCGAGATGTTTTCGCCGCGCGGGTCCATCACGAGCAGCATGTTGGGGCGAAGGTCGCCGCGGCCCGCTTCGATCTCCTTGATCCGCAGAACGTAGGTGTTGGCGGGAAGCTGGAGATTGTCCTGGATGCGCACCGACGGCATCACGAATCCCATCTCGGTCGCGAGCTGCCGTCGAAGCGCCTTGATCTGGTCTGTGAGACGGTGGCCGCGGTCGCTGTTGATGAGCCCGAGGAGCCCGTAGCCGAGCTCGAGCCTCACCTGGTCGATCGTGAGCGCGGCGGAAATCGGCTCCTCTGCGACGGGCGCCGCGGCCGCTGCGGCCTGCTCGGCCTCGGCGGCGACCTGCTGCTCGCGACGCTGGGCGATGCGGTAAGCGGCGTAGCCGGTGACGCCGGCAAGGCCGAGGAACGGCAGCATCGGCAGCCCCGGCAGCACCGCCATCACGCCCATGAGCGCCGAGGAAAGGCCGAGGGCGGCGGGGTAGGCGCCGAGCTGTCCGATCAGGGCCTTGTCGGCCGAGCCGCTGTTGCCGCCCTTGGTGACGAGCAAGCCGGCCGCTGTCGAGACGATGAGAGCGGGGATCTGGCTCACCAGGCCGTCGCCGACCGTGAGCACCGTGTAGGTGTGGCTCGCCTGCGCGAGCGTCAAATCCCTCTGCACGACGCCGATGACGATGCCGCCGACGATGTTGATCGCCGTGATGATGAGTCCGGCGATGGCGTCGCCGCGGACGAATTTCGAGGCGCCGTCCATGGCGCCGAAGAAGTTCGATTCGTCCTCGATATCGCGGCGGCGCTTCCTGGCGGTCGCCTCGTCGATGAGTCCCGCCGAGAGGTCGGCGTCGATCGCCATCTGCTTGCCAGGCATCGAGTCGAGGCTGAACCGCGCGGCGACCTCCGCGATGCGGCCGGAGCCCTTGGTGATGACGACGAAGTTCACCACCACGAGGATGATGAAGACGATGACGCCGATGACGAAGTTGCCGCCCATCACGAAGTTGCCGAAGGCTTCGATGACGTGACCCGCCGCCTTCGTTCCCTCGTGGCCGTGGCTGAGGATGAGGCGGGTCGAGGCGAGATTGAGCGCGAGGCGCAGCATGGTCGCAATCAGCAGCACCGTCGGGAAGGCGCTGAAGTCGAGCGGACGCTCGATGAAGAGCGCGACCATGAGGATGAGCACCGAGAACGTCACCGACAGCGCGAGGCTCATGTCGAGGAGCCAGGGCGGCATCGGCAGGATGAGCACGACCAGGATCGCGACGATGGCGAGAGCGAGCGCGATCTCGCCGCGGCGCAGCGTCCCGAGCACGCGCTCGACGAGCACGTTGGGAGCCGTGGTGACGGCGGCGTCAGTCATGATGCGATCCGGGCGGGCGATGCACGGAATGGAGTCACGCTACGACCCGCTCGACCTCGTTCGGTGCCGGCGGCACCGGGACGCCCTCCTGTCGATACTGCTGAAGCTTGTTGCGCAGGGTGCGGATCGAGATGCCGAGGATATTGGCGGCGTGAGTCCGGTTGCCGAGGCAATGCTGGAGC
>JADGGZ010000253.1 GCA_019689675.1 Rhodospirillales bacterium
GATGGAGACGAGGCTCCGCCGCGGCGCCTTCGCCCGCGCCTTGTCGAGCAGCTCGTCGAAATCGGCGATGCCCGACGCGGCGCGCGTCATCAACGGCCCGGGCGAGATCGCGTGGACCCGAATTCCGGCGGGGCCGAGCTCGGCGGCGAGGTATCGGACCGCGGCCTCCAGCGCAGCCTTCACCGGCCCCATCATGTTGTAGTTCTCCACGACCATCTGCGAGCCGTAGTAGGTCATCGTGAAGAGCGCGCCGCCTTTGCGCATGAGCGGCTCGGCGAGCCTCGCCATTCGGATGAAGGACCAGCAGGAGATCTCCATTGCGGTGAGAAACCCCGCACGCGAGCAGTCGACGACCCGGCCTTGAAGGTCCTCTTTCGGCGCGAAGGCGATCGAATGAAGAAGGAAGTCCAGCTCGCCCCATTCTCTGCTGATGCGCTCGAACACCGACTCCAGCTGCCCTTCCGTCCGGAGATCGAGCGGCATCACGAGCGGCGCAGCGAGCTGACGGGCCAGAGGCTCGACATGCGGGCGAGCCTTCTCGTTGAGGTAGGTGATGGCGAGGTCGGCGCCGAGCCGGCGGAAAGCCTGCGCGCATCCCCACGCGATCGACTGGTCGTTGGCGATCCCGGTGACGAGCCCCTTGCGACCCTCGAGCCCGAACGACGTGGACGGCAACATGCGAACTACCCCCGTGCGTGGGCGGGTTGGCGACGGAGAACTTCGAGCGTGTGGCGGCCGATCATGAGCTCCTCGTCGGTCGGAACGACGAAGCAGCCGACTGGAGAACTCGGACGCGAAATCCGCGTTGCGTTCGCATCGTTTGCGGCCGGATCGAGCTCGAGGCCGAACCAGGCGAGATACCGCCCGATCCGGGTACGGACCTCCGGCGCGTTCTCGCCGATGCCGGCGGTGAAGACGAAGGCGTCGAGGCCGCCGAGCGCGGCCGTCAAGGCGCCGGCCATCAGCGCGGTCCGATAGACGAAAATTTCGATGGCGCGAGACGCGCGCGGATCGCTGCTGGCCAGGAGCTCGCGGACGTCGTTGCTGATGCCGGAAAGTCCTTTCAGCCCGCACTCTTGGTAGAGCAGCCGCTGCACCTCGCCGACGTCCAGCCCCTTCTCGGCGATCAGGTAGAGAACAACGCCCGGGTCGAGCTGACCCGGCCTTGTGCCCATGGGAATGCCGTCGAGCGCGGTGAATCCCATCGAGCTCTCGACGCTGCGGCGCTCGCGCATGGCGCAAAGCGACGCGCCGCTGCCGAGATGCGCCACGATGAGCCGCCGGTCGGCGAGCTCGGGGGCGATTTCGGCCATCCGACCGGCGATGTACTCGTAAGAAAGCCCGTGGAAACCGTAGCGCCGCACCCCTTCCTCATAGAGCCGCTCCGGAAGCGCGAAGCGGTCGGCGAGCTCGGAGCGGCCGCGGTGGAAGGCGGTGTCGAAGCACGCGACCTGCGGCAATGCCGGGTCATGCGCCCATACGGCCCGGATCGGGGCAAGGTTGTTCGGCTGGTGGAGGGGGGCCAGCGGCACGTAGCGCTGGAGCTTCGCGAGCACGATGTCGTCGACCAGCACCGGCGCGCTGTAGTCGGGGCCGCCATGGACGACGCGGTGACCGATCGCCACCGGCGCCGCTCCGTCCAGCCATTCGACGACCCGGCCGCGCGCGAGCGCCAGCGCCGCGGGAAGGTCCGGGACGGATCCGGCCGCCAAGTGCTCGTCCACGACGACGCCGGACGCATCCCTGATCGAGAGGTGCGGCCGATTCGGGATCCCGTCGACGCGGCCCTTGATCGCCCGCGCGAGGCTGTCCTGAGAGCCGACCCGAAAGAGCTCGAATTTGAGGCTCGAGCTTCCGGCGTTCACGACGAGGATCGTCTCGGTCATGGACATTACGCCGCGATCGGCGGCGCGCTCGCGCGCCGCGCATGGGCGTAGAGCGCCGCCACGGCGCAGGACGCCATTCGGGCCCTGACGCTGTCGGCCCGCGAGGTCAGGATTATCGGAACACGGGCGCCGAGCACGATGCCCGCCGCGTCGGCGTTGGCGAGGAAGGTCAGGTTCTTGGCGAGCATGTTCCCGGCTTCGAGATCGGGGACGAGCAGGATCTGCGCCCGCCCGGCGACGTCGGACCGGATCCCCTTGATGCGCACGGCGTCCGGGCTGATCGCGTTGTCGAGCGCCAGCGGACCGTCGAGGATGCCGCCGTCGATCTGACCGCGGTCGGCCATCTTGCAGAGCGCGGCCGCCTCGATCGTGCCCGGAATCTTCGTCGTCACAGTCTCGACCGCGGAAAGGATCGCGACGCGCGGCGGACCGAGCCCGAGCCCTACATGGAGGTCGATCGCGTTCTGGACGATGTCGACCTTCGCCTCGAGATCGGGCGCGATGTTGACGGCCGCATCCGTGACGAAGAGCGGCTCGGGATAGGTCGGCACGTCCATGATGAAGACGTGGCTGACGCGCCGGCCGGTGCGCAGCCCGGTCTCGCGCGCCGTCACCTCGCGCAGAAGCTCGTCGGTATGGAGGCTTCCTTTCATCAGGAGATCCCCCTTGCCTGCCTTGACGAGCTGCACCGCCTTCGCCGCCGCGGCGTGGCTGTGTTCGGCAGGCACGATCTCGTAGCGGGCGAGGTCGATTCCCAGCCTCTCTGCGGCGGCGCGAATCTTCTGCTCGGGTCCGACCAGGATGGGCACGATGATGCCGGCCTCGGCCGCGTCGACCGCGCCCTGCAGCGAGCTCTCGTCGCAGGGATGGGCGACGATGGTCGGTATCGCCGCGATCTCCTCTGTACGGGCGATCAGGCGGTCGTATTTGGCATGGCTTCGGACGTGCAGCTCCGGCACTTCGCGCGCCGCGGCGCGCTCTTTCCGGATCGGCGCGATCACCTCGGCCGTCCCGGAGAGGACGGTGTCGCCGTTCTGGTTGACGCAGCAGCAGTCGAACAGCACGGAATGGTCCGCGGGGCGCTTCTCGCGGGCGGTTATGCTGACCTCGACCGTGTCGCCGGCGAGGACTGAACGCTCGAACCGCAGATTCTGGCCGACATAGATCGTCCCGGGCCCGGGAAGGCGGGTGCCGAGCAGGTTGGAGATCATCCCCGCGGTGAGGATCGAGTGCGCAGCGATGCCCTCGAACCGGGCGCCACGCTGCGGGTCGGCCTCGGACTCCACGGGATTGCTTCCGCCCGATACCGCGCCGTAGATGTCGATGTCGCTCTTGCTGATCGTCCGCGATAGGCGCTCCGTGTCGCCGACGCGGATCTCGTCGAAGGTTCGGTTCGCGACCAGCGCTGCCGGCTCCATGGCACCCTCACCAGCAAAGGAAAAGGCCGACATCGCCGGGCTTTCCGTCCGGAAATTCCAGGACCTGCGCCCGCAGCTTGTAGCCGTGCTGGCGCAGATGCTGGTCGTAGAACTCGAATGCCCGGCGGGCGAAGCCCTCGAGCGTCTTGGGCCAGCTCGGCTCGAAGTTGTTCACCGCGCGGCCCCCGTCGCTGAGATAGGTCGAGGGGAACCGGATCACCATCAGTTCGCTCTTGCCGTCCTCCGCAGCGCGCGATACCGCCGCCATCAGTCGCTCCATGCCGTCGGGCCGCACTTCGCGGCTCATGAAGAGCTCGTGCAGCTCGCGCCTCTGATCCTCCGCCTTCTGCATGGCGTCGAATGCCTTCTTGGCCTCGACCATCGCCTTTTCCTCGGCACGCCTGCGCAGCTCCTGCGGCGTAAGCGCACCGGTCATCTTCGACTGCTCCAGCATCGTTCGATCCTTCCGCTAGGCTTCGATCGGCTCCGTTGACGAAGAGCGCTCGCCCGCGCGGCGTGACCGCTTGCGCGCGTTGCCTCCGCGCCGCGGAGGAGAACCGTCCGCCTTCTCCGGCTCCGTTTCCGCATCGAGTTCGAGCGCCGCCTGGACTTGTGCGAGGCGGACGGCGCGATCGGTATCGAGCGGCCCGGCGGCTGCCGCCACCCGTCGCAACGCGACCCGGATCACGCCGATTTGCGCCGGCTCGCGGCGCGCGAGACGGGGGATCGCGTCGAAGGCCTGCTTCTCGTCGATCAACAGCATGAAAAGCTGCTCGCGAAGGAGCTGCTTGAACGCATCGAGCTTGGTTTCGCCCCCGAGCTCCTCGCGCAGGTGCCGCAGCACGGTGAAGGCCCGTTCGTCCGGCGAGAGTCGCCCGAGGCCGACGTAGAGCATCGCCCGAATGGCCGCCTCGCGAGCGCCGCCTTCCTCGATCCGCGCCTTCAGCTCAGCGATACGCTTCTCGAGGAATTGTTCGTGCATCGGCGGCGTTCCTGGCCGCCGTCGTGGCGGATCCGACTCGCCGACGCCGACGGCCGCCTGCATCACGGGCGAGCCGTAGACCGACAGAAAGAGCTGCTCGGAGAGCCAGTCGTGCGCGCTCCCCCACTGGTCGAGCCCGGCTACGATCTGTCGCGAGAAAAACTCCTGCCATTTTAGGAACGGGTTGCCCGGCGCGCAGGGCCGCCGTTGCGCACGCACCTGCTCCGCCACCTCCCTGACGGCCCCCATCAGCGGGTTCCGGTCGGAAAAGAACTCGTACTGGGCGCGCGCCGGATGGAGGCGCCTGGCGATGTCCGCCGTCGCCTCGTTCGCCGCAGCGCGCAGCCAAGGTCGCACGAACTGGCGGTAGAGCTCGCGATTGGTCTCCGAGATCCGGGCGACCGTGGCAAAACGGCGTTCGTCCGCTGCGTCATTGCCGCCGAGCGCGCGCAGGTCGTCGAGCGTGCGCGCCTCGAACCGCGCGATGTAGTCGCCTCCGGCGAACGTCGCGGTCGGATCGTCGTGCCTCTTGCGGCTGAGCACAGCCTCGTAGAGGCCCGGCGGGAGCACGTCGATCATGTCGATGTTGCCGGCGAACTCGCAGTGCTCCTTCTTGGCGACCCCGCCGGAGACGAAGATGCCGAGATGCCCGACCTTGTCGTGGATCGCATAGACGATGGTCTGCCCATAGCGTCGGATCTCGTCGACGCTCTCGTAGAGGTCGAGGATCCAGCCGAGCGCCTGCTGCGGCGGCGTGATGTTGTCGCCTTTCGAGCAGAAGACGACG
>JADGGZ010000254.1 GCA_019689675.1 Rhodospirillales bacterium
CCCGGTCAGCCTTCGTACCAGATGCGGTAGATCGCGCCGGCGAAGTCGTCCGACACGAGGATCGAGCCGTCGGGAAGCTGCGCCACGTCCACGGGGCGGCCGCGATACTCGTTCGTTCTCGGGTCGAGCCAGCCTTCGGCGAAGACCTCGGTCTTGTCCGCGCTACCGTCGGGCTTGAGGCTCGTAAACATGACGCGCGCGCCGACCGGCGTCGTACGGTTCCAGGAGCCGTGCTGCGCCGAGAAGATTCCGCCCCGGTACTTTTCCGGGAACATCGTCCCCGTATAGAACGTCAAGCCGAGATCGGCCCCGTGTGCCTGCATCTCGACCTGCGGGAAGGTGATCTTCTCCGGCGGCTGCTCGTCCTTGTACTCGGCGGTACGGATCTTGCCGCCGCCATACCAGGGGAATCCGAAGTGCTCGCCGGGGCCGCGCGCCCGGTTGAGCTCGCCCGGGGGAACGTCGTCGCCCATCCCGTCGACCTGGTTGTCGGTGAACCAGAGCGAGCCGTCCTTGGGATTGAAGTCGAGGCCGACGGAGTTGCGAATTCCGCGCGCGAAGACCTCGCGGTTCTTGCCGTCGCGGTCCATTCGAACAATGCCGCCGATGCCCCATTTGCTGAAGCCCTCGAGCTTCCCCTTGGCCGGAACGTTGAAGGGCTGCCCCAGCGTCACGTAGAGCTTGTTGTCCGGCCCGATGCGGCACGCACGGGCGCCGTGATTGAAGCTTTCATCCTCGGGCGGGATCAGCTTGCCCTGCGGTACGACTTCTTCCACGGCGACGTCCGGCCCCTCGTAGAAGAACTCGGCTGCCGGGAAGACGAGGATCCGATTGTGCTCGACGGCATAAAGGAAGCCGTCCTTGGTGAAGCAGACGCCGTTCGGGACTTTGAGATCGATCGAGGGCGCGAAAACCTTGACCTCGTCGGCGACGCGGTCCTTGTCGCGGTCTGTCACGACCCAGAGGCGAGTCTTCCGCGTGCCGACGAAGACCACGCCGGTCGAGGGCCCGACGGCCATGTGCCGCGCATCGGGAACGACCGCGTAGAGCGAAATCTTGAATCCGGCCGGCAGCCGGACCTGCTCGAGGTTTTTGCGGATCGCATTCGCACGCGTTCCCTCCTGCGGTACCGTCTCGAGCGCGAGCGAAGCGCCGGTGGTCTGGAACTGTTGCAGCTTCTCCAGGTTCTGGGCGGCGGCGGGCGGGGCCCAGGCCAGGACGGACGCCGCGAGGGCGACAGCGAGGCATCTGCTCTGCATGCAATCCTCCCATTCCGCGCGATCTGACCGCGCGCGGTCCCCCTGAAGGTAGCAGGGCATCGGAACCACCGCCCATTAGCCTTGTGGCGTAGAGACGATCGGCCGACGGGGTTGTCGCCGATCTTGCGGGGCGACGGCAGGACGCGGCGCAACCGACTGTTCCCGACGGTGCGGCTCCGGGTAATCTCGCCCGGTCATGAGCGTCTTCTCGCCTCCCAACCGATGATTTTCGATAAGCTCCTTGTCGCCAACCGAGGCGAGATCGCGTGCCGCGTCATACGGACCGCCCGGCGCATGGGACTGCGCACGGTCGCTGTCTATTCCGAGGCCGATGCTGGCGCGCTCCATGTGGAGCTCGCCGACGAGGCTGTTCTGATCGGCCCGGCGGCGGCGCGCGAAAGCTATCTGCGAATCGACCGGCTGATCGACGCGGCGCGGCGGAGCGGCGCCGGCGCCGTGCATCCCGGGTACGGCTTTCTCTCCGAGAATGCGGATTTCGCGGAGGCCTGCGCCGAGGCCGGGCTCGTCTTTGTCGGACCACCGCCGGCCGCGATTCGCGCGATGGGGTCGAAGGCGGCCGCGAAGGCGCTCATGGAGAAGGCCGGGGTGCCGCTCGTCCCCGGCTACCACGGTGCGGCCCAAGGCGAAGCGGCGCTTCTCGCGGAGGCGAAGCGCATCGGCTTCCCTGTTCTCATCAAGGCTTCGGCCGGAGGCGGCGGCAAGGGCATGCGGGTCGTCGAGCGCGAGGCGGAGTTCTCGGCCGCGCTCGCTTCGGCGAAGCGCGAAGCCGCTGCCGCGTTCGGCGACGACCGGGTGCTCGTCGAGAAATATCTCCGGCGGCCGCGGCACATCGAAATGCAGGTGATGGCCGACAGGCACGGGAACGTGCTTCATCTCTTCGAGCGCGACTGCTCGCTCCAGCGCCGGCATCAGAAGGTGATCGAAGAAGCGCCGGCGCCGGGGTTGACGGCGGAGCAGCGGCGCGTGATGGGCGAGGCCGCCGTCGCGGCCGCGAGGGCGGTCGGCTACGAGGGCGCCGGGACCGTCGAGTTCATCGCCGAGGGCGAGCGCTTCTACTTCATGGAAATGAACACTCGCCTCCAGGTCGAGCACCCGGTCACCGAGATGATCACCGGGCTCGACCTCGTCGAGTGGCAGCTCCGGGTGGCTGCCGGCGAGAGACTCCCGTGGCGGCAGGAGACGCTTCAGCCGCGGGGGCACGCGATAGAGGCGCGGGTCTACGCCGAGGATCCGGTGCGCGACTTCCTGCCGGCGACCGGCCGGCTGACGCGGCTTCGGGCGCCGCGAGAGGACGAGATCCATGTTCGCGTCGACACCGGCGTGCGCGAAGGCGACGAGGTCGGGATTCACTATGATCCGATGATCGCGAAGCTCGTCGTATGGGACGAGAGCAGGGACGCGGCGCTGCGGCGCTTGCGCGCCGCGCTCGCGGCTTACGAGATCGCGGGCGTGACGACCAACCTCGGCTTCCTCGCGAGGATCGCCGCCCATCCGGCGTTCGCCGCCGGCGAGATCGACACCGACTTCATCGCGCGTCACCGTCCTGCCCTGGTGCCGCCCGCTTCGCCGCCGTCGGACGAGATCGTCGCGGGCGCGGCGCTCGCGTTGCTCGTCGAGCAGGAGGAGGAGTCGCGGGCCGAGGCATCGCGCTCCGGCGATCCCTGGTCTCCCTGGCATCAGCGCAACGGCTGGCGCCTCAACGGTGACACCTACCAGGATTTGCGCTTCGAGGACGGGAGCGGCGAGCGCTCCGTGCGCGTCCATTATCGGCGCGGCGCATACGAACTGGAGATCGGCGGGCGCCGCCTTTCCGCGCGTGCGGAGCGCAGCCGCGACGGAAGGCTCGCCGTCGAGCTCGGCGGTGCCCGGTCGCGCCTTGCTGCCGTGCGTCACGGGCGTGAGATCACCATCTTGGCGAATGGCGAGAGCTGGCGGCTCGTCCACCTCGATCCGCTCGCGCCCGAGCTCGAGGAGGACGCGTCGGCCGGGCGCCTTACTGCCCCTATGCCCGGCCGGGTTCTCGAGGTGCTCGTCGCGGTCGGAGCGCGCGTGGCGCGGGGCCAGCCGCTTGTCGTGCTCGAGGCGATGAAGATGGAACACACGATCGCCGCGCCCGCCGACGGGGTGGTCGCGCGCGTGGCCTATGCCGCCGGGGATTTGGTCGAGGAAGGCGCGACCCTGATCGCCTTCGAGGAAGGGAACGATGCTGCCGCGTGAGGTTCGGATGGTCGAGGTCGGCCCGCGGGACGGCCTTCAGAACGAGAAACAGACGGTGCCGACCGAGGTCAAGGTGCGCCTCATCGAGATGCTCGCGGACGCGGGGCTGACGACGATCGAGGCCGGCAGCTTCGTGTCGCCGAAGTGGGTGCCGCAGATGGCCGACACGGCGGCGGTAATGGCGGCCGTGCCGCGGCGGAGCGGGGTCTCCTATCCGGTGCTGGTGCCGAACATGAAGGGGCTCGAAGGGGCGCTCGCTTCGGGGGCGACCGAAATAGCGGTATTCGGCGCCGCCTCGGAGACCTTCTCGCAGAAGAACATCAACTGCTCGATCGCCGAGAGCCTGGAGCGCTTCGCGCCGGTCGTCGCTGCGGCACGAGAAGCCGGGCTCAAGGTGCGCGGGTACATCTCGACCGTGATCGACTGCCCCTACGAGGGGGCCGTAGCGCCGAGCGCGGTCGCCGATATCGCTCGCCGGCTGCTGCGCATGGGCTGCTACGAAATCTCCCTCGGCGATACGATCGGCACCGCGACGCCCGGTCGGATGCAATTGCTGCTCGACGAGGTTGTGAAGGTCGTGCCTGTCGAGCGCCTCGCCGTCCATTGCCACGACACTTACGGCCAGGCGCTCGTCAACATTTACGCCGCGCTGGAAAAGGGGGTGGCAGTGGTCGACAGCTCGGTCGCCGGGCTCGGCGGCTGCCCTTACGCCAAGGGCGCGACCGGAAACGTCGCCAGCGAGGACGTGCTCTACATGCTGAACGGGCTCGGGCTCAGAACCGGAGTCGATCTCGACAAGCTCGCCGCGGCGGGACGCTACATCTCGGGCGTGCTCGGGCGGCCCCCGGCGTCCAAGGCGGCCCAGGCGCTCGCGGCAAAGGCGGGTTGATGGCGCTCCATCTCATCAAGCTCTGCGTCGGCATCGACGATCTCGAGGAGCTCGAGGCGCTCCGGGCGAAGCGCCGGAAGACCGAGAAGCGGCTTTTCGTCCATACGCGGAACACGCCGAAGCGACGGGAGGAGCTGCTTGATGGCGGCTCTCTCTTCTGGGTGATTCGCAGCCAGATCCGCGCCCGCCAGCGCATCCTCGGCATCACCAGCGACGTCGACGAGGAGGGGCGGCCGCACTGCCTCATCGAGCTCGACTGGAAAGTGATCCCGACGGAGGTCGTGCCGTGGAAGCCGTTCCAGGGTTGGCGCTATCTCGAAGCGAAAGACGCGCCGCCCGATCGTTTTTTCGGCCTTGCCGAAGACGATGATTTGCCGCCCGCGATGGCACGCGAGCTGCGCGAACTCGGGCTGATCTGAAATTTTACCCGACCCACTGGACACCGGCGGGGCACGGGTCTATATGTCGGCCCCGGCCGTTCGGTCGGCCTCCTCGAAGCGAGCGAGCAGTACCTCGAAGCGACGCAACGTCGTCGACGGTCTTGTTCGCGTCCGGGCGGGTTGACGAACGGAGCGAGCCGTGCCTATAAGCCGGCCCCCTTGCCCGGTGGGGTGGGGGATGTGTTCTTTGACATTGTGAAGAGAGGGAAGGGATGCGCGGGCGGCGGCGCCGTGAGGGGTGCCGAG
>JADGGZ010000255.1 GCA_019689675.1 Rhodospirillales bacterium
CGATGATCGCGTCGATGTCGTTCTGGATGGCGCCGCGGTCGACGTTCTCCGCCTGAGCCTGCGTCACCTTCTGCTTCATCTCGGAGAGCTTGTCGGAGATCTGCTGCGCCGCCGAGAGAGCGACGCCCACCGTCGCCACGCCGAGCGAGACGCTTTCCTGCACCGCCTTGAGGCCGGCGATGTCGCCGCGCATCCCTTGCGCGATGGCGAACGTGGAGGCGTTATCCTTCGCGCCGTTGACCCGGTAGCCGGTGTTGATGCGGGCCTGTGCCTGATTGAGCGCGCGCGTGGTCGAATTGAGAGTCTGCAACGCCGCGAGCGCGCTCGCGTTCGTGTTGACGGAAAATCCCATCTCTCATCCCCATATTTTCCGGAGTTGAGCCCGTTTTTCGGGCTTCGAACCCGGCGGGATTTTTCCCACCAGGTCCCGGTTCTACGGGGACAAGTCTAATAAACCGCTAAAATGCTCGAGGTATTTTTCGCTACTTCGCGAGGGCGTGCTGCGCTTGGGCGGTCCGGGAATCGCCCGGCTTGCCGATTTCCCGCCGCAGGCGCCGCAGCGCGGCCGGATAGGCGCGCTCGCCGATCAGGGTGATGACGTCGCTGATCGTCTCGCAGAGGGGGCCGCCGCCTTGCTGCATCGTTTCCGCGTAGATGAGTGCCGCGAGGTCGATGGCGCTGCGCCGGTGCACGAGCTCTTGCTCGGGCTCGAGATGCATCATCTGCACCGCGAAATAGAGGCGCTGGAGCGGGGTGATCGCATCCTCGGGGAGCATGAGGTCGCGCTCGTGGAGCGTCGTCACGTGATTGAGCAGCTCGAGCTCGATCGCGCGGGGGGAGCCATTGCGCAAGACCGCCCCATTCACGATGAGGCGCTCGCCGGGTTTGAGGCGGAGTGACAGCGGCATGGCCACGAACGTAAAACGTTCATGGTTTAAGAAACGCTAACGCGACCTGCCTCCTGGGCGACCCGCTAAAAAAGCGCCGTCGCTGCGCGCGGTTCAGGCCAGGAAGTTGACGCCGCCGCCGGTGGCCGGCCGGAACAGATCGAGCAACGGATTGGGGCTTTCGGCCGCGTTCGCGCGGTCGTTCGCCGACAAGAAGCGGTCGATGAACTTGTCGAGGAAGCGCGGATCCGCGAACCGTGCCGGGTCGAAGCCTTTCGCCTTCAGCATCTGCTTCTGCTGCGGCACGTCGAGGGCGCTGAAGGCGAGGGGCAGGCCGAGCGCCTCCCGCACCACCTTCGCCGCGACTTTGTTGCCGAGAACCTGGGCCGTCGTCGTCAGCTTCGGCGCCATGCGCCTGAAATACATGGCCTCGCGAACGGCCTCGTTGCTCGCGCCCATCGCCTTTTCGAATTCGTTGGTGCGATAGCCGGCGAGCACAGCCTCGACCGAGGCGGGGGCGCGGACCGACGCGCCGCCGTCGGTAGCGAGCGAGTGGAAGGCGGCGGCGAAATTCTGCCACCGCGGGTCGGCGAGGCGCTTCGCCAGGGCTTTCGGGTCGTCGGGGTTCTCGGTCAGGACCTTGCGGATGAGGGCCTTCTTGTCGATCTCGCTCTCGAGCTGGAAGGCGGAGAGCGCGACGGTGAGGAGCCGGCGATCGGCGAGGAGGGCGTCGACCGACGTCACCCCGGCGATCTTCGTCCGGTAGTGCTCGACTTCGCGCTGGAAGGCGGGCTGCTTCTGGAAAGCGGCGAGCAGGCGCGCTTCGTTGCGCCGAACGAGCTGATAGGCGGCACTGCCGGAGCTCAAGCCGTCGAGATACATAAAATCCTCGACAAAGTTTTTAGATAACCATAGTCATTAACTAGTATTCGCGATTGACACTATACTACAGCGCAAGTAGAAATTCAATTGAAAACCGCCAACGGCCAGGAGGTAGCCGCGGCAACGTCCAGGAGTTCGCCATGAAGCTAACGGGAATTTCCTACGTGTCCCCCGTGATGCGGTACGATCCGGAGGCGCGAGTCGTCATCGTGCAGCACCGGGATACCGCGACCGGCGAAGTCTCGCGGCAGATACCGAGCGAGGAAGCGGTCCGGGATCTGCGGGTGGATGCGGTGACGGGCGCGCAGACGAAGCACGCGGCCACGCCGGAGGGGGCCGCAGAGGCGAGCGCGCCGGTCTCAGGCGGCGACGGCGTGTCGCTTACCGTTTAGGGTCTGCCGTCTAGAGTCTGCGGTCGACAGCTATTCCCGAAGCCGGCGCCCGCGTCCGCGGCGCCTGTCTGCGGATGCCGTAGCCGACCCCGCATGCGCGCTGCTCCCGCACCGCCTCGGCGATCGCGGAGACGACCCGGTCGGTCGCGATCGTGGCGGCGCGCAGGGCGCGTTCGTTCCTCGTCAACGCTTCTTCGAGCTTTGCCGCGGCGGCGCCGAGCGCCGAGCGATCCGCCTCGGGAAGGCGGTCTCCTCGCTTCAGACGCTCGAGCCCCTCGGTCCAGAGCTGCGCGAGATCGGTCTTCTCCGCCTGAAGCGATGCGATCCCGCCCGGCTGGCTGCTCCTCAGGCGGCGCGTTTCTTCCTCGATGAGAGCGGTGAGCCGCTCCGCGACGTGGATAAGGGCGTCGCTCATCGCGCCACCTCCTGCATCCGCAGCATCTCGCGCTCGACCGCGGCGGCGATTCCGATGCCGCCGCGGCGAGCGGCGACCTTTCCGTATTCCTGAAGCAGCATCGAGCGGTAGATCCCTTCGCTCTGGCCACCGCCGAAAAAGCCGTCCGTCCCGACGCCGCTGAAGAGCGTCTCCATGATCGAGGAGAGGAAGAACGCCTCGAATTCCTGCGCCGTCCGGGCCGCGGCGCGGCGGCTCGCTACGGCCGATGCAGCGGCGCCGGCGAGAGGAGAAAGAGAGTCTGCCATCACATCAGCTCGATTTCTGCCTGAAGCGCGCCCGCCGCCTTGATCGCCTGGAGGATGCTGATCATGTCGCGGGGGCCGACGCCGAGGGCGTTGAGGCCATTGACGAGCTCGCGGAGCGAAACGCCTTCGGGGAGGACGGCGAGGCGGTTCTGGCTCTGCTCGTCGACATCGACCTGGGTGCGCGGCACGACCGTCGTCGCGGCGCCGCCGCCGGGCGCGAATTGAACGCCGTCCTGGCCGGGGGCGAAGGGAAGCCCGGCCTGAGGGCCGGCCGCGCCCGGGGCGAACGGGTTCGGCTGCGAGACTTGCGGCGTCTCGGTGACGCGCACCGTGAGATTCCCTTGCGCGATGGCGACGGTGCTGATGCGGACGTTCTCGCCCATGACGATGACGCCGTTCTGCTCGTCGATCACCACGCGCGCCGACTGGTCGGGCTCGACTTGGAGCTGCTCGATGTCGGTGATGAGCGCGACGACGTCGCCGTTGTACCGTTCCGGAACCTCCACGACGACCGTAGCGGGATCGATGGCGCGTGCCGCCGGTGCGCGCACGAACGCATTGACCGCTTGGGCGATGCGCCGTGCGGTCGTGAGGTCCGGGTTGCGCAGCATGAGGCGCATGTTCTTCAGGTCCGCCATCTCGAAGCCGACCTCGCGCTCGACAATGGCGCCGTTCGAGACCCGGCCGGAGGTCGGCACGCCCTTGGTGACGGACGCCGCCTGGCCCTTCGCGACGTAACCGGTCGCGACCGTGCCCTGGCCGACGGCGTAGACCTCCCCGTCGGCGCCGAGCAGGGGCGTCACGAGAAGCGTGCCGCCGAGAAGGCTCTTGGCGTCGCCGATCGCGGAGACGTTGATGTCGATCCGCGTACCCTGGCGGGCGAACGGCGGCAGGGTCGCCGTCACCATCACGGCAGCGACGTTGTTCGTGCGGAGCGCCGTTTCGCGCGCATTGACGCCGAGGCGCTCGAGCATGCCGATGAGGCTCTCGCGCGTGAAGATCGACCTGTTGAGGCTGTCACCGGTGCCATTGAGCCCGACGACGAGCCCGTATCCGACGAGAAGGTTGTCGCGCACGCCTTCGAAGTCGGCGATGTCCTTGATCCGCGAGGCCGCGCCTGCGGCGCCGGAGACGCCGAGCAGCGCGGCGAGTGCTAGAGCGAGCGCACGCACGAGACGCATCATGCCTGCCGCCTTGCGAAGCCCGTGCCAGCGCTTTTCGGCGGAAATGCGCGCGGCTTCCGGGCGCCCGCGCGGCAGCTCTTGCCGGCCCAGGCAAGAACTGCCGTCAGAACGGCTACTTAAGTCGTTGTTAACCAGAGGCTTGACAACTTGTCGCGCTCCGAGCAAAGAGGCCCCCGCGCGATGAGAGTGGAGTCGAATCGTCCGTTGAAGCCCTCCGCGTTGCGGCGTGGCGACCGGGCGCGGGAGGCGGAAGGAGCATCGTTCGCCGAGGTGCTGACCGAGGGGGAGGCGCCCGCGCCGCTGACGGGGGCTGCGCCCGCGTCCACGGTCACCTCTCTCCTAGCGCTCCAGGAAATCGAGGATCCGACGGCGCGCCGCCGACGCGCCCTCGGTCGCGGCGAGCGCTTGCTCGATCAGCTCGACGAAATTCGGCGCGGCCTCCTCGCCGGCGCGCTGCCGCATTCGTCTCTGACGCGGCTGCGGCAGGAGCTGAGCGAAGCGCGCGCGACGACGCTCGATCCGCGCCTCGACGAGGTTCTCGCGGAGATCGAGCTCCGCGCGGCAGTCGAGCTCGCGAAGCTGGAGGCAAGATGAGGCGAACCGTAAATCAAGACATTCCGGCCTCGTCGCCGGCCAAATCGGAGTAGCTGATGCGTCCCACTCTGCCTCCGGATTATCGGCCGAGCGAAGACGAGCCTTTCATGAATCCGACCATGCTCGAGTACTTCCGCCAGAAGCTTCTGCGCTGGCGGGCCGAGCTGCTGGCGGAGTCGAGCGAGACGCTGCAGCATCTCAAAGACGAAAGTCTCCTGAAGCCCGATCTCACCGATCGCGCGGCGCTCGAGACCGACCGCTCGATCGAGCTGCGGACGCGGGATCGGGAGAGAAAGCTCATCGCGAAGATCGACGCCGCGCTTCGTCGCATCGACGAGGGCACCTACGGCTACTGCGAGGAGACCGACGAGCCGATCAGCATCCGCCGGCTCGAGGCGCGGCCGAT
>JADGGZ010000256.1 GCA_019689675.1 Rhodospirillales bacterium
AAGATCGAGCGCGGAGAGCTGAAGGACGAGGCGCCCATCGCCTCGCAGGTGGTGCATCAGATTCTCTCGCGCCGCGTGCTCTACCTCGCCGTGCTCTTGCACGACATCGCCAAGGGCCGCGGGGGCGACCATTCCGTGCTTGGCGAGAAGGTGGCGTTGCGCCTGGGGCCGCGCCTCGGGCTCGCCGACGAGGAGACGGAGCAGGTCGCCTGGCTCGTGCGCTGGCATCTCCTCATGAGCAACGCGGCGTTCAAGCGCGACATCGACGATCCGAAGACTGTCGAGGACTTCGTGGCGCTGGTCCAGTCGCCGGAACGGCTGAAGCTGCTGCTCGTGCTGACGGTCGCCGACATACGCGCGGTGGGACCGAAGACCTGGAACAACTGGAAGGCGACGCTCCTGCGCGAGCTCTACGAGCGCGCAAACGAGGTGATGTCGGGCGGCCAGGTCGCCGAGGCGCGCGCGGCGCGGATTCGCGCCGTGCAGGAGGAGGCGAGAGCGCTCCTTCCGGAGTTCGACGACGACGCTTTCGCCGCCTTCGTGGCAAAGGGCTACCCCTATTACTGGCTCGCCTTCGACGCGGCGACCCTTGCGCGGCATGCCCGGCTGATGCGCGAGGCGGACGCCTCGGCTGCGCCGCTCACCGTCGACAAGCGCGTCGATGCGCAGCGCGGCGTCACCGAGGTGACGGTCTACACTGCCGATCACCCCGGTCTCTTCTCGCGCATCGCGGGTGCGCTGGCGCTCGCGGGAGCCAACATCGTCGACGCGCGCATCGTCACGATGACCGACGGAATGGCGCTCGACACGTTCTGGGTGCAGAACGCCGCGGGCGGGGCGTTCGACCGGCCGGACAAGCTGGCGAAGCTCGCCGTCCTCTTCGAGAACGTGCTGTCGGGTCGCACCAAGCCGCACCTGGAGCTCGCCAAGCGGCGGCCGCTGGAGGCGCGGGCGAACGCCTTCCCGGTCACGCCGCGCGTCCTCATCGACAACAAGGCGAGCGCCGGCCATACGGTGATCGAAGTGAACGGCCGCGATCGGCCGGGGCTTCTCTACGAGCTGACGCGCGCGCTCACGTCGCTCAATCTCCAGATCTCGAGCGCGAAGATCTCGACCTACGGCGAAAAAGTGGTCGATGTCTTCTACGTGAAGAATCTTTTCGGCCATAAGGTCGAGCACGAGTCGCGTCTCGACGAAACGCGCAAGGCGCTCCTCACCGTCCTCGCCGAGCCGGAACGGGCCTCCGCCGAACCCGTGCGCCGGCCCCGCCGCGCAGCAGCCGCGGAGTAGCCCGCCGCAGCCGAAATTTCGCGCGCCGGTCGAGCGAGCACCGGCGCTGCGGAACGGAACCGGCGTCAGTTCTGTTGGCGCTGCCGTGAAGATCGGCGACGTCATGACCCGGGACGTGCAGATGATCGGTCCTGAGGACACCCTTCAGGACGCCGCACGGCTTCTCGGCGACATCGATGCGGGAGCGCTGCCGGTCGGGCGCCACGAGGCCGTCGAAGGCATTCTCACCGACCGCGACATCATCATCCGGGCCGTATCCGAGGGGCGCGATCCGACGGTCACGACCGTGCGCGAGATCATGTCGACCGACCTCGTCTGCTGTGGCGCCGAGGACGACGCCGATCGCATAGCCGAGACGATGCGCGCGCGCCGGATCCGCCGAATGCCGGTGCTGGGACTGGAGGGCCGCCTCGTCGGGATCGTGGCGCTCTCCGACATCGCGCGCGGCGCGCCGGCCGAGGCGCGGACGCCGGAGCAGGAGCTGCGCGAGGCGGCAGGCGACAAGCCGCCCGCGCGCAACGACGTGTGACGCTCGACCAGGCTTTCGTCTTCGCCATCCTCGCCGGGATGATCGGTCTCTTCGTCTGGGACCGGATCCGCTACGACCTCGTCGCGCTCATCGCTCTCCTCGCCGCCGTCGCGACCGGAGTCGTCGACGCCAAGAAGGCCTTCGCCGGCTTTTCCGATCCCGTCCTCGTCGTCATCGCGTCGGCGCTCGTGATGAGCGCGGCTATCGGCAAGTCGGGACTCGTCCAGTCCCTGCTCCGCCCGATCAGCGCGCACCTTCAAACGACGACGATGCAGGTGACCGTTCTCGCCGGCACCGTCGCGCTTCTCTCCGGCTTCATGAAGAACATCGGCTCGGTGGCGATCTTTCTGCCCGTCGCGTTGCAGATGGCACGGCGGACCGGCACCGCGCCCTCGCAGCTGCTGATGCCGCTGTCCTTCGGCGCGCTCCTGGGCGGACTGACGACCCTCATCGGCACTTCGCCCAACATCATCGTGAGCCGCGTGCGCGAGGAAGTGACGGGCCAGCCCTTCGCCATGTTCGACTTCTTCCCGGTCGGCGCCGGGCTCTCCCTCGTCGGCGTCGCCTTCCTCGCGTTCGGATGGCGGCTTCTGCCGAAACGAGGCGGCGCGCGCAGCGCGGAGGAGCTGTTTCAGGTCAAGGATTATACGAGCGAGGCGACGCTGCGGCCGGACTCCGCCTTCGTCGGCCGGACCGTAGAGGAGCTGGAGGCGCAAGGCGAGGGCGATCTCAAGGTCGTCGCGATCATCCGCGAGAAGCACCGCCGATACGTCCCGGAGCCGCATTGGAAGCTGCTTCCCAACGACATTCTCGTCCTCTCGAGCGACCCGCACACGCTTCAGAAGGTCCTCGGCGCCGCGGGGCTCGAACTCATCGGCAGCAAGGAGATGGGCGCGGACGAGAAAGGCCCCGACGAGGTCGGCGCGGTCGAGGCCGTGATCACCGTCAACTCGATCATGGTCGGCGCGACGCCCGCCCAGCTTCGGCTGCGCGAGCGCTTCGGCGTCAACCTTCTCGCTGTCGGCGGCCGGCGCACCGCCGTGCGCCTGCGTCGCGTGACCTTCCGCGCCGGCGACGTCGTCGTCTTGCAGGGCGACCTCGCGCGTATGCCCGACGCGCTCGAGGCTTTGGGCTGCCTTCCGCTCGCCGAGCGCAAGATCGATCTCGGCCGTCCGCGCCGCGCCATTCTCCCGGCGCTCGTCCTCGCGGCCGCGATGGTTTCGGTCGCCGCCGGGCTCGTCCCTGTCGAGATCGGCTTTCTCGCCGCAGCCGTCCTGATCGCGCTCCTGAAGGTGCTGACCCTGCGGGAGATCTACGATTCGATCGAGTGGCCGATCCTGGTTCTCTACGGCGCGCTCATCCCGGTGAGCGACGCGCTGCGAACGACCGGCGGAACCGAGCTCATCGCCGCGGCCCTCTTCGACGTGATGGGAGCCCTGCCTGCGCTGGGCGCGCTCGCGGCCGTGATGGCCGGGGCGATGGCGGTGACGCCCTTCCTCAACAACGCGGCCACCGTCCTGATGCTCGGCCCGATCGCCGCCAGCCTGGCCCAGCAGCTCGGCCTCGCCCCGGACCCGTTTCTCATGGCGGTGGCCATCGGCGCCGCCTGCGATTTCCTCACCCCCATCGGCCACCAGTGCAACACGCTGGTGCTGGGCCCCGGCAATTACCGCTTCAGCGACTACTCCCGGTTGGGGGCGCCCCTTTCCGCGCTCGTCGTCGTCTTCGGCGTCGCGCTTATCGCCCTATTCTGGCCGTTGAAGTGAAGGTCTGGAATTCCCGCTAGGGAGGCCTGTTTACAGCAGCGAGGTCGTAGCGCGTCGCGGGGAGTTCCCGCCGAAACCGAACCCAAGGGCGAGAGATGGCGAAGCCGAAACGTGGCAGATCGACGGCCGATATCGATGATCATGTCGGCAAGCGCATCCGGGAACGCCGAATTATGCTCGGCCTCACGCAACAGCAGCTTGCCGAGATGATCGGGGTCACCTATCAGCAGGCGCATAAATACGAGCGCGGCATCAATCGCGTCTCCGCCGGGCGACTTTTCGAGATCGCCCGCGTGCTGAGCGTTCCAGTCGGCTATTTCTACGAAGGGATCGGGGAAGAGGCGCCGCGTCAGGTCTCGCATCGCGAGCGCATGATGCTGGAGATCGCCCGCAACTTTGCGGAAATCCATAACGAACGCCATCAGGAGGCGGTGAGCAACCTCGCCCGCGCCCTCGCCCAGACCGAATCGGACGAAACGCCGCGCAGCGGCACCGGATCGAAGTAACCGCCTTCGCGGGGATGAACCCCGGGGGATCGCCCGTACTCTAGGGCGATCGTCCCACGAGGGGTTCGTCCGATGAAGCGCCTTTCCGTTCTCGTCCTCGCTTCCGCCATCCTTGTCGGCTGCGCCGATTACGGCCCCAAGGAGATGGGCGGCTCGCTGATCGGGGCTGGCGTCGGCGGCCTCGCCGGGGCCCAGTTCGGGCGCGGCAAGGGCCAGCTCGCCGCGACCGGCGCCGGGGCCCTTCTGGGCGCGCTCGTCGGCGGCAGCGCCGGGCGGTCGCTCGACCGCGCCGACCGCCTCTACATGAGCCGCGCCGCCGCCGACACGTTCGAGCACGTGCCCTCGGGCCACGCCTCCCGCTGGCGCAATCCTGACAGCGGCAACTGGGGCACGATCACGCCGATGCGCACCTACGAGACCGCGTACGGTTATTGCCGCGAGTACCAGCAGACGATCGTCGTCGGCGGCCGGTACGAGGAAAGCTACGGAACGGCCTGCCGGCAGCCCGACGGAAGCTGGCGCGTCGTCGACTAGCGCGCGCGCCTTCGGCTGCACGTCCCCTGACCCCGCGACGACCCGGTCGTTGCCCGCGCCCGCGGGCTGTGGCAACGGGGCGCGATGTCCGAGCGCACACCCTGGAGTCTCGTCGCCCTCGCCGTCGGCGCCGGGATAGTCGGAGCGTTCCAGGTCGGCAAGGTCCCCGTCGCGCTCGGCCAGATCCGCGACGAGCTCGGCCTCGGGCTCGTCGGTGCGGCCTGGGTCCTTTCCCTTTTCAATCTGGTCGGGGTCGGAGCCGGCGTGGCGATGGGCGGCTTCGTCGCCCGCGCGGGCGCGCGCCGGGTCGCCGTCGTCGGGCTCCTCGCAATGGCCATCGCAGGTCTTGCCGGCGCCGCCCCCCCCCAACCGGGGGGGCCGCCCCCCCACCCCATAGCCGCAGGGGGGTGGGT
>JADGGZ010000257.1 GCA_019689675.1 Rhodospirillales bacterium
CGCCACGGCGTCCGGGCGTAGGATGGGCTTTGCGCGCATGAACCGCACCGAGGCCCCGGACTTCGACGGCCTGCGCGCCCGGATGCTGGAGGAGATCGCGCTCTATGCCCGCGCGGCCGCCCCGGCGAGCGGGCGCGAGAGCTTCGATGCGCGCGTGATGGCGGCGATGGGCCGCGTGCCGAGGCACGAGTTCGTGCCCGAGAAGCTGCGTCGCTACGCCTACGAGAACATGCCGCTGCCCATCGGCTTCGAGAAGACGATCTCGCAGCCGTTCATCATCGCGCTGATGCTCGACCTGCTCGGCCTGCGCCCGGGCGACAAGGTGCTCGAGGTCGGTACCGGGCTCGGCTACCAGGCGGCGCTTCTGGCCGAGCTCGCCGGCACCGTCTGCACCGTCGAGATCGTCGCCGAGCTCGGAACCGAGGCGCGGCGCCGGCTCGATCGTCTCGGCTACGGCGGCGTCCTGGCGCGCATCGGCGACGGCTCTCAGGGTTGGGCGCAGGAAGCGCCGTTCGATGCGATCATCCTCGCCGCGGCGCCGGAGACGCTGCCGCCGCGTCTTCTCGAGCAGCTGAAGCCGGGCGGGCGCATGGTCCTGCCGCTCGGGCCGGAGGGCGAGCAGGCGCTTTGGGTCGTGACCAAGGACCGCGCCGGCCGAGCGGAGACGAGGCCCGTGCTGGAGGTGAGCTTCGCCGCCCTGGTGCGTCCGCACTGAGGCGCTTCTATTCGCCTGCGGCAGCTTGCCGCAGCCTCGCTAACCACCTCGAAACAGTTCCTCATTCTACTCTTTGTCGAATCGGCGGCCGCAAAGCGAGCCCTCATGACGAAACGGCACCTGTTCGAGGTCGGGGTATTCAACGCCCGCGTGCGCGCGGCGTTGGCCGAAGGCGAGCGCCATACTGACCTCAGCGACGATTGGGCGGACATACATTATTTCGAAGTGTTCGCTTTCGACGAGAAGGGCGCGCGCAGCAAGATCGAGCGCCGCTACCCGCCGGCGAACGGCTACGTCATCACCGACGTGAAGCAGATCCGCTGACGGCGCTCGTCTGTTCCGAGGCGTGCGTCGCGCAACTCTCGTTCCCGGCCGAAAGCCCAAGACGAATGGCCGGAATGAGCCCGGCTCGGCCCGGTTCGCCCGCGCCGGCGAGTAAAGGGCTGGTTTCATTGCTTCTCCCGCTGCTTCGGCGCGTCCGCTGTGGATAACTCTGCGGATGACGTTGCGCCAGCGCGGCGGACAAACCGTCTTGTCCGCAGCCGAAAGGCGCTGCCCGAACTTTAGGCAAAACTCCTAAGCCATTGATTTTATTTGATTTGTATGCAGTCCCTTCGAGGCGATCGAGTGGCGATCGTGTAACGGAGTGTAACAATGAGGGGAAAGCGCGGGAATCCCGCGCGTTGTGCATAATTTCTGTGGCCTTCCGCGTACGGCCACGACCCTGGGTTGTCGTCATTGGCATGATGGGCCGGCTTACCCTCAAAGTTGGGCTGGGTTCCGACTTGGTTCTATTGTATGATTTCTTTCATAACGACTAGGGTTCGCGCGTGGAACCTCTCTCGTTGCAGCGTAATCTTTGACGATGCCCGGCCGGTCCTCTGCCGCCGGAGCGATTCCGACGCGACCCGAGTCGAACGGGGCTGCGGCGCCGCTGGCGCTCGCGGACGTGCTCGAGCACACCAGCGACGGCGTCTTCGTGGTCGATCGCCACTGGCGGCTCGAATACGCGAACAAGCAGGCTTACGCCCTTCTCGATGCGCCGCCCGAGCTCCTCGGCCGCGAGATTTGGGCCTTCTACCCGGAAGTCGTCGGCACGCCGTTCTGGGATTGCTATCGGGATGCGATGGCGCGCCAGGTTCCCTGCTCGGTCGAGGCGTTCTACGAACCTCTCGGCAGATGGCTCGAGGCGCGCGCCTATCCGTCGCCGGAGCATCTCGTCGTCTTCATCCGCGACATCAGCGAGCGCAAGGAGGCGGAGAACGCGCTCCGCGCCGGCGAGGAGCGGTTGCGCCTCGCCCAGGAGGCGACCGGCATCGTCGCCTGGGATCACGATCTCGGCACGCGCCGCATCACGTGGCTCGGCGCATGGCGCGAGCTCTACGGCTTCGGCGCGGACGAGGAGTTCGACTTCGACCGCTTGCTCGCCCGCATCCATCCCGACGACCGCGCCGGCGTATTGGAGCGGGTGCGGCGCGCGGTCGAGAACGGGGAGCGGTACGACATCACGTACCGCATCGTGCTCCCCGACGGCCGGGTGCGCTGGCTCGCGACGCGCGGCACGGTCCTGCGCGACGAGTCGGGCCGTGCGCGGCGCCTCGTCGGCACCAACATCGATGTGAGCGAGCGCTTCGAAGCGCAGATCACGCGCGAGCGGCGCGCCCGCCGCCTGAGGCTTCTCGGCGAGATCGCGGCCGCGCTCCTCGCCGCGACCGACCCCGAGCGGGTTCTGGAGCCGCTCTTTCCGCTCCTCGCCGAGGAGTTCGGCCTCGCCGCGATGTTCAGCTACGTGCCCGAGACCGACGACGAGGAGACGCTGCGTCTCGTGCTCCATGCCGGCGTCGCGGACGAGGTCATCGCGCCGTGGCGGCGCCTCCCGGTCGGGGTCGCGGCATGCGGCGGGGTCGCGCGGGACCGCGCTCCGGTCTACATCGACCGGGTCCAGGAGTCGGACGACCCCTGCGCCGCGATCGTGCGCCAGCTCGGCTTCCACGCCTACGCTTGCGAGCCGCTCGTCATCGGCGGCCGCTTCCTCGGCACGCTTTCGTTCGCGAGCGGTCGCAGCGACAGCTTCGCCGATGAGGACCGCGCCTTCTTCCGGACCGTCGCGTCCTACGTCGCGGTGGTCCGCGACCGCCTGCGCGCCGAGGAAGAGCTCGTGCGTTTCAACGAGACGCTCGAAAGCCGCATCGCCGCGGCGGTGGCGGAGCGCCAGCAGGCCGAGCTCGCCTTCGCCCAGGCGCAGAAGATGGAGACGCTCGGCCAGCTCACCGGCGGCATCGCGCACGACTTCAACAACCTCCTCACGGTGATTCAGGGCAACCTCGAGCTCCTGGAGCATCGCCTGCCCGAAGAGCCGCGCCTTAAGCGCCTCCTCGACGCCATACGCCAGGCCGCCAATCGCGGCGAGCGCCTGACAGGCCAGCTCCTCGCCTTCGCGCGCCGCCAGCGTCTCGAGCCCGAGATCGCCGCTTTGGGGCCGCTCGTCGAGGGCTTCGCCCCGCTCGTCCGCCGCGCGGTCGGCGAGTCGGTGACGGTCCGTATCCGTCTCGCCGAGAAGGTCGCCCCGGTTCTCATCGACCCGGCGCAGTTCGAGAGCGCGCTCCTCAATCTCGCCGTCAACGCGCGCGACGCGATGCCGAAAGGCGGCCTGCTCGAGATTACGGTGCGACCGCCCGATTCCACCGACGAGCGCCTCGCCGAGCTCGTCGCGCCCGCGAGCACGGCCGGCTGGATCGCGGTCGAGGTGCGCGACACCGGCGTCGGCATGAGGGCCGAAACGCTGGAGCGCGCCTTCGAGCCGTTCTTCACCACGAAGGAGGTCGGGCGCGGCTCGGGGCTCGGCCTCAGCCAGGTCTACGGCTTCGTGCGCCAGTCGGGCGGGCATGTCGTGATCGAGAGCGCTCCCGATGCCGGCACGCGGGTCCTTCTCTACTTGCCGGAGGCGCAAGGCGTCGACGCGCCGGCGGCCTCTGCTCCCGCTGCGGCGTCTTCGCCGGAAGAGGACGAAGGCGAGGTGCCCGAGGGTCAGGGCGAGACCGTGCTCGTCGTCGAGGACGACGAGGAGGTGCGCGCTCTCGCCGTCTCGATGCTCCAAGGGCTGCGCTACCGCGTCGCGACCGCGTCGAACGGGCCGGAGGCGCTTTCGATCCTTTGCGGCGACGGCGGCGCCGATCTCGTCTTCACCGACATCGTGATGCCGGGCGGGATGAGCGGGGTCGAGCTCGGCCGCGCGGCGCAGGCGCTGCGCCCCGGAATCAAGGTGCTGCTGACTACCGGCTACGCCGCCGAGGTGGTGACGCATCAGGCGGCGCCGCCGCTCTTCCCGCTTCTCCAGAAGCCCTACAAGCGCGACGAGCTCGCCCGCCGCGTGCGCGCCGCCCTCGCCTGAGGCGCCGGGGTCCGGAGGGTTTGGTTCCGGCCGCGTGCCGGCTCGGGCGCCTCTACCCGGCGGGCGTTCCCGCATAGGCGCGCTCAAGCGCCGCGATGTCGAGCTTCACCATCCCCAGCATCGCCGCCATGACGCGCCGCGCCTTCTCGGCATCGGGGTCGGCCAGCATCTTCGCCAGCACGCCCGGCACGATCTGCCACGAGATGCCGTACCGGTCCTTGAGCCACCCGCACTGCTCGATCGTGCCGCCGGCCGAGAGCGCGTCCCAGAGCCGGTCCACTTCCGCCTGGTCGGCACAGTCGATGTGGAAGGAGACGGCGTGCGTGTGCTCGAGCCGCTCGCCGCCGTTGAGCGCCATGAAGCGCTGCCCGGCGAGCGTGAACTCGACGACGAGCACGGTCCCTTCCTTGCCGCCCGGCCCGTCCATCGGATTTCGCAGCACGTTCTCGATGCGCGAGCCCGGCAGGAGCGAGACGTAGAACCTCGCCGCCTCCTCGGCCTCGCCGGCGAACCAGAGGCAGGGCGCGATCTTCGACATGGGGGCGTTCCTCCTTTGCCGCCGCAGGGCCTTTCCGGGCGCGGGATCCGCGGCGCTTCCGGTCAGAGGACGGGGAAGGGCGCTCCCCTCCGACGGGCGCGAGCAAAAAAAAAACGGGGCCGCAGGGCCCCGCTTGAGGCTGGTGGAGGTCGGATGCGCCGCGCGCCGGCGCGGCTCAGAAGAGGAGGGAGCCTACGTAGAGGATCGCCGCCCACGAGGCGGCGGAGAGCGCGGCGATGATGGCGATGCAGCGTCGCATCGACCAGCGCTCCGGCGGCGCCGGCCGATAGAGGCGCAGCGCCTCCAGGAATTGCTCCGATGCCTCGACCCGGAAATCTATCATCAGGGGCGCTCCTCCCGTACTCTCCCCTGACAGTTGAACAC
>JADGGZ010000037.1 GCA_019689675.1 Rhodospirillales bacterium
TCGATCTGCTGCGAAAGGAAGGCGTCGCGGCACGCAGCACGGTGCAGTCGTTCGATTGGCGCACGCTGAAGCACGTCCAGATTCTCGCGCCGGAAATCGAGACGTCGTGCCTTACGCGCGAGCGCGGGCGTTCCGGAAATCTGGAACCGGCACAGAAAGGGGCCTCGCCTTGGCTCGCCGGCCTCGACGTCGATGCGTTCGACGGCTCGGTGCCGCGTCTCGTGGCCGCCGCGGGATGCCGAGTGTGGTCGCCATTCTTCCGCGAGGTCTCCAAGGAGGCGCTCGATGAGGCGAAGCGGCTCGGCCTCGGCGTGGTCGTATGGACCGTGAACGACCCCGCCGACATGGAACCGCTCATCGAGATGGGCGTCGACGGCATCATCACCGATTATCCCGATCGCCTGCGCAAGGTCGCGGGTGCGCGCGGCATCCCGCTGCCCGACCGACTCCGGTCGCGCCATAGTTCTGGGCCGCCGAGGCGGCAAACTTCTCGGAACCCGCTTCCCGAGGCGCCGTTTTTCTCCCGAGGAGAGACGGCATGCGGAACGAGCTTCGCGGTGCTGCAATCGTGATCACGGGCGCTTCGAGCGGGATCGGGCGCCTCACCGCGCGTCGTTTCGCCGAAAGGGGAGCGAACCTCGTGCTCTTGGCGCGACGCGCCGGGATGCTGAAGGAAGCCGCCGACGAATGTCGGGCGCGAGGCGTCGATGCGGTCGCGGTTCCGGGCGACGTCGCCGAACCGGCGGACATGCAGCGCGCGGCCGACGAAGCCATGCGGCGCTTCGGCGCGATCGACGTTTGGATCAACAACGCCGGCGTGATGATGTTCGGCCGCTTCGAGGACACGCCGATGGACGATTTCCGGCGCGTCCTCGAGACCAATCTTTTCGGGGTCGTCAACGGGACCCGTGCGGCGCTGCCTTACATGATCCTCCGCAACAAGGGCGTCATCATCAACAACGCGTCGATCGTCGGCCATCTCGGCCAGCCTTACTCGGCTGCCTACGTGACCTCGAAATTCGCCGTCCGCGGGTTCACCATCGCGCTCCGGCAAGAGCTCTCGGACCGTCCGGGCATCGACGTCTGCGCGGTGCTTGCCGTCCTCGACCGACACCCCGCTCTGGCAACATGCAGCGAATTATACGGGACACGCTCTCCGCGCCTTCCGTCCGGCGATCGATCCCGCGACCGTGGCGGACGCGATCGTGAGCCTCGCCGAGCGGCCGCGCCGCGAGCTTGTGGTCGGGGCGGTCGGTAAGGCGATGATCGTTCAGCATCGCCTTCTTCCCGACGTCACCGAACGCTTGATGTCGTGGTCGACGAAGCGGAGCGTCTTCAGGCGAGAGCCGGCCGCGCCCGATCCCGGAACGCTGCATGACGCGATCAGCGATGGTCTCCGCGCGAGGGGCGGATGGCGTACCGGATCCGGAAACTCGGGGTTGCTCGCCGCCGGCGCATTGGCGCTCTTGCCGCTCGCAATCATGATCTGGAGCAACCGTCGTCGAGCATGACCGGATCCCGCGCGGGCTCGCCCGGAACCTTTGTACCCTCTTCCTGTTTTGGTTGTCTGGTCGAAGACGAAGCGCGAGGCGATTGTGAGCAAGAAGGTCCGAGTTGCCATCGTCGGCGTCGGCAACTGCGCCTCCTCGCTGGTTCAGGGTGTGACTTTCTATCGTGACGCCGACGCGAGCTCGGCGATTCCCGGGCTGATGCATCCCGAGCTCGGCGGCTATCGCATCGCCGATATCGAGTTCGTCGCCGCCTTCGACGTCGCCGAAGGAAAGGTCGGCCGCGATCTCGGGGAGGCGATCTACGCGCCGCCGAACAACACCGCCGTCTTCGCTCGCGTGGCGCCGCTCGGCGTCCCGGTGCGTCGCGGCCCGACTTTCGACGGGATCGGAAAGTATCTCGACGAAGTCGTGCACGAGAGCCCGGCACTTCCTGTCGACGTCGCCGACGCGCTGCGGCATGTCGGTGCAGACGTCGTCGTCTCCTACCTTCCGGTCGGCTCGGAAGAGGCGACGCGCTATTACGTCGAGCAGGCTCTCAAGGCCGGTTGCGGCTTCGTCAACTGCATTCCGGTCTTCATCGCCTCGAATGCCGAGTGGCGGCAACGCTTCGAGCGGCGGGGGCTGCCTCTCGTCGGCGACGACGTCAAGAGTCAGGTCGGCGCGACGATCGTTCATCGCGCTCTCACGTCGCTCTTCGAGGAGCGCGGGGTACGCCTCGACCGCACTTACCAGCTGAATTTCGGCGGCAACGCGGACTTCCTCAACATGCTCGAGCGCGAGCGGCTCGAATCGAAGAAGATCTCCAAGACCCGCGCCGTGACGAGCCAGCTCGGAACGCCGCTCGCGCCCGGCGATGCGCATGTCGGCCCTTCCGATCACGTGCCTTGGCTCGCCGACCGCAAATGGTGCTACATCCGCATGGAAGGGACCACGTTCGGCGGCGTTCCGCTCAACGTCGAGCTGAAACTCGAAGTCTGGGACTCTCCGAATTCGGCCGGCGTCGTCATCGACGCCGTGCGATGCGCGAAGCTCGCCCTCGACCGCGGCATCGGCGGCGCGCTCGAGGGGCCGTCGGCGTATTTCATGAAATCGCCGCCGCGGCAGGTGTCGGATCGGGAGGCGTATCTTTCGACCGAGGCCTTCATCCGGGGCGAGGCGACGCCTTGGCCACCGGCGCGCCGCGTAGCCGAGGCGGTCGAATAACGGCAGCGCCGCGCGGGCGCGAGCGCACCCGTGCTAAGATTAGATTAGTGGCGACGCGCCTTTATCTGATCCGGCATGCCGAGCATTCCCTCCCGCAGGGGACGCTCGCCGGCCGACTTCCCGGCGTCTACCTCTCCGAGCGCGGCAAGGCGCAGGCGCGCGCGCTCGCGCGCCGTCTTGAAGCGGCGAGGCTCGCAGTCGTCTATTCGAGCCCGCTCGAGCGCGCACGTCAGACCGCCGAGCTCATCGCCGCGCCGCACCGGCTCCCGGTCTCGCTGCTCGAAGCGGCGCTGGAGATCGATTTCGGCGGGTGGCAGGGAAAGACGTTCGACGAGCTCGCCGACGATCCGCACTGGCGGCGCTGGAACGAGACGAGGAGCCTCGCGCGCTGCCCGGGCGGGGAAAGCATGCAGGAGGTGCAGGCCCGGTTCGTCGACGAATTGTCCGCGGTCGTCCGGCGCTGCGAGGGGCTGGAGGTCGCGGTCGTGAGCCACGGCGATCCGATCAGAGCGGCCGTAGCGTGGTGGCTCGGCATGCCGCTCGATCTCATTCACCGGTTCGAGATCGCGGTCGGCTCCGTCACGATTGCCGATTTCAGCGACGGCACCCCCGTGCTCCGCACGATCGGCGAGGTTCCGGCAATCTCTTCGTAAAGCCGGAGATAGCCGCGCGTCGTGGACGCGGCGGAAAACCGCGCTTCGGCAACGGCCCGGCACGCGGCGGGCGAGAGGCCGCGGCAGCGCTCGATCGCCGCGGCCATCTCCTCGACGTTGTCGACGAGGAAGCCGGTCCGGCCGTCCTCGACGATCTCCGGCAGGGCGCCTCTTCGAAAGGCGACGACCGGGGTTCCCGACGCGAGCGCCTCCATCGCGACGAGAGAGCTCGTCTCAGCGACCTCGCTCGGCACGAGAAGGCAGCGCGCGCCTGCGAGGAGGCGGCGGCGCCGCGCCGGGTCGAGCGGTCCGAGGAAGCGCCTTTTCCGGTCCAGCCTCGGCGCGATCTCGTCGCGGAAATACCGCTCGTGCGCGGGGTAGGGGAAGACCTGTCCGGCGAGGGCGAGCGGAACGCCGGCGCGCCGCGCCGCGTCGAGCGCGAGATGGAACCCCTTCTCGGGACAAATGCGGCCGAGGGCGAGCGCGTAGCCGCGCTTGCGCGCGAGGGAGAAGCCGTCGAGCGCGATCCCGTTCGGCACGACCGGAAGCCCCGCCGCTGCGGCCCCGCCGCCCCGGCGCTGCGTCTCCGAGACGCAATTGAGGCGGATGTCGAGCGTGAAAATCGATTTGGGATACCAGGACAGCGGAAGATGAAGGGTCGCCAGCGTGGGCACACCGGCCGGCGGCAGATAGCGCGGGAAGTCGATCCCGTGCACATGGACGAGATCGATCCGCGTCCCGCCGAGGACGGTCGCGATCGCGTTTCGAGTGGCAGTCCAGGCGGTTTCCTTTTCCCGCTCGCTTAGACGCAGCGGCGGTGCCGGCATCTCGACCAGCTCGCCGGCGACGCGCGATCCGGCGCAGGCGACGACGATCGACCGGTGCCCTGCGGCGACGAGCGCCGCGTCGAGAAGATGCAGCATCTGCTCGGCGCCGCCCACGGCGCCTGCCCAGACGGGGGCCAACGGAAATGCGATCTGGAGGACGGTCAGCATCGAGCGACGATGGACCGCCATCGCGACCCGCCGACGCCCCAGTCGAAGCGCTCGTAGTAGAGCGTCCCTTCGTGCGGCGGTCGGGAAAAATCGTAGGCCGGCGCCGGGCGGAAGCGCTCGCGGTCGAGGGGAAAGGGCGCGAGCACGTGCGCCTGGGTCGCAAAGCAGCCGATCATGCGGCGCTTGCGTTCGGCCTCCTCAGGAGAGAGCACGATCTCGGTCCCGGGCGCGCCGAGAAAGACGCCGAGCCCTGCGGCGTTGTAGAGCGCCATCTCGGCGATCACGGGCGGGTCCGCGCGCGCGACACAGAAGGCGACGGTGTCGTGATCGGGATGGCCCCCCTCGTAGGCGTGCGTCAGCACCAGCTCGACGCGTTCCTCGGCGAAGAGCGCGGCGAGACGGCGCGCGATCTCCGGGGCCGCGAAAACCGCCTCCTGGTCGGGATAGCCCAGGCTCAGTCGGCGGGAAGGGCTGATGCCGCCCGCGGCGAGCGCGGCGTCGAGCTCGGCGTGCCGCGCCGCGGCGTAGGCCTCGGGACAGGCGAAACCCGCCGTCGCCGCGTCGCGCCCGTTCCGCGGCGCCCCGTCGGTCACGTGGACGAGCGTCAGGCGGCTAAGCCGCGCGAGCTGCGCGCCCGCTCCGATCGTCTCGTCGTCGGGATGCGCGACCACCACGGCAATTCGCGCGTCGCTCGGAACGAGAGAGTGCATCTCATGGAGGTGAACATCCGGAGTAGCTGGTCGGCGCGTCGGCAGGGCAGGCGCGGCGCAGCGTCCTGCGGCGCTGAGGCGCACCGATCGCCAAGGTGCCGAACCCGAACTCGACAGAGCGGGCTGGAACCGGTATCACCCGCGCCGCCATGAGCGAGCAGCACCCCGCGCTCCTGCCGGTCGGATTGCGCGACCTCCTGCCGCCCGAGGCGGAGGCGGAGGCGGTCGTCGTCGCACGGCTCATGGCCGTTCTCGCCTCGCACGGCTACGAGCGCGTCAAGCCGCCGCTCATCGAATACGAGGAAACCCTGCTGTCGGGGGCCGGTGCGGCCATGGCGCCGGAGACGTTCCGCCTCATGGACCCGATGTCGCAGCGCATGATCGGCGTGCGCGCGGATATGACGCCGCAGGTGGCGCGGATCGCCGCTTCCCGGCTCAAGACGGCGCCGCGGCCGCTGCGGCTCTCCTATGCCGGGCAGGTGCTGCGGGTGCGAGGCGGCCAGCTTCGACCCGAGCGTCAGGTCGGCCAGGTCGGCGCGGAGCTCATCGGGTCCGAGACCGTCGCGGCAGATGTCGAGGCGGTCTCCGTCGCGGCGGAGGCCCTTTCCGAGGTCGGCGTCCCGAACCTCTCGGTCGATCTCACGATGCCCACGCTCGTTCCGGCGATCTGCCGCGCGACCGGGGTCGCGATCGAGCAGGTCCGCGACGCCCTCGACCACAAGGACGCCGCCAGGGTCGCAGCGCTCGGCGGCGCCGCCGCGGCGCCGCTCGGCGCCCTTCTCGCCGCGGCGGGACCGGCGAAGCGCACGCTCGCGACGCTCGCCGCGCTCGAGCTACCGCCCGCCGCAGCGGCGGAGCGGCAGCGCCTCGCGGAAGTGGTGGCGCGCCTCGAGAAGGCAGCGCCCGGGCTGCGCATGACGCTCGACCCCGTCGAGAACCGCGGCTTCGAGTATCACACCGGTCTCACCTTCACGTTCTTCACCCCTGGAGCCAGCGGCGAGCTCGGGCGCGGCGGCCGCTACGTCGCGGGGAACGGGGCACCCGAGCCGGCGACCGGCTTCACCCTTTACACGGACACGATCCTCCAGGCGGTGCCGGCGCCGACGCGCCCGCGCCGCCTGTTCCTGACGCCCGGGACCCCGCCGGAAGAGGCGCGCCGGCTTCGCCGCGAAGGGTGGGTCACCATCGCCGCGCTCGGCCGGGTGGACGATGCGATCGCGGAGGCGCGGCGCCTCGGCTGCACGCACGTTTTCGAGCGCGGCGCTCTGAAGGAGGTCTGATGGCGAACGTCGCCGTGGTCGGCGCCCAGTGGGGCGACGAGGGCAAGGGAAAGATTGTCGACTGGCTCTCGGAGAGGGCCGACGTCGTCGTCCGCTTTCAGGGCGGCCACAATGCCGGGCACACGCTCGTGGTCGGGAATGTCGAGTACCGGCTGAGCCTTCTTCCGTCGGGTGTCGTCCGGCCCGGCAAGCTGTCCATCATCGGCAACGGCGTCGTGGTAGATCCTTGGGCGCTCCTCGGTGAGATCGAAACGATCCGGGCGCGCGGCGTCGCCGTCGGCCCCGAAAACCTGCGCGTGGCGGAGAACGCCGCGCTGATCCTGCCGCTTCATGCCCAGATCGACCGCGCGCGCGAGGAGGCGCGGGGACCTCGCCGCATCGGAACGACCGGGCGCGGGATCGGCCCCGCTTACGAGGACAAGGTCGGGCGCCGGGCGATCCGGCTCTGCGATCTCGCCGACGAGCGGTCCCTCGACGCCAAGGTGGACGACCTTCTTCTTCACCACAACGCGCATCTGCGCGGCTTCGGAGCGCCGGAAATCGAGCGGCAGGCGGTCGTCGACATGCTGCGCGAGGTGGCGCCGAAGATCCTGCCCTACGCGGATCCTGTCTGGCGCACGCTCGACGCCGCGCGGCGCGACCGCAAGCGGATCCTTTTCGAGGGCGCGCAGGGAGCGATGCTCGACGTGGATCACGGCACTTATCCGTTCGTCACATCCTCTCATACGGTGGCCGGGCAGGCCGCTGCCGGAGCCGGCATCGGCCCGTCGGCGATCGGCTACGTTCTCGGCATCGCCAAGGCCTACACGACGCGCGTCGGCTCGGGTCCGTTTCCGACCGAGCTGCACGACGAGATCGGCGAGAAAATCGGCGAGCGCGGCCGCGAGTTCGGTACGGTCACCGGCCGCAAGCGCCGATGCGGCTGGTTCGACGCCGTGATGGTGCGCCAGGCGGTGAAGGTCGGCGGCATCGCGGGCATCGCCCTCACGAAGCTCGACGTGCTCGACGGGTTTTCGGAGGTGAAGGTCTGCACGGGTTATCGCCTCGACGGCGATGCGATCGATTACCTGCCGGCTGCGCCCGAGCTCCAGGCGCGGATCGAGCCGGTCTACGAGACCTTCGAAGGCTGGCAGGAAAGCACGAAGGGCGCCCGCTCCTGGGGGCAGCTTCCGGCGACCGCGGTCAAGTACGTGCGCCGGCTCGAAGAGCTGATCGAGACCCCGGTCGCGCTCCTCTCGACCAGCCCGGAACGCGAGGACACGATCCTGGTGCGCGATCCGTTCGCCGACTGATCAGCGCGAGACGGTCGCGAGGCGGCGCCCGCCATGGGCGGCGAGGTAGGCGTCGACGGCCTGGGCGAGCTCGTCCATCTTCCCTTGGAAGTAGTGGTCGGCTCCCTCGATCACCTTCAGCTCGACCTTGATGTCGCGCTGCTGCGAAAGTTTCTGCGCGAGCTTCCGCGGTGCTTCGAGCGGCACCAGCGTATCGGCCGAGCCGTGAATGATGAGCCCCGAGGCGGGGCAGGGGGCGAGAAACCCGAAGTCGAACATGTTCGCCGGCGGCGCCACGGAGATGAAGCCGTCGATCTCCGGCCGCCGCATCAGGAGCTGCATTCCGATCCAGGCGCCGAACGAAAATCCGCCGATCCAGCAGGCGCCCGCGTTCGGGTTCAGCGTCTGCAGCCAGTCGAGCGCGGCCGCGGCGTCGGAAAGCTCGCCCTCGCCCCGGTCGTAGGTTCCCTGGCTCCGCCCCACGCCGCGGAAATTGAACCGCAGTGCCGAGAAGCCGCGACGAACGAAGCCATGATAGAGCGTATACACGACCTTGTTGTTCATCGTGCCGCCATGCTGCGGATGCGGGTGCAGCAGGAGCGCGATCGGGGCGTTCGGCTGCTTCGAGTGGTGATAGCGCCCCTCGAGCCGACCCTCGGGCCCGTTGATGATGACTTCAGGCATTGAGGTGAATATCCGACTTCACCATAGGGAGCCTGGAAATAGGCCCCAAGCCCCAGTAGAAGCCATTCTTGACCGCTCCACTCGGAAAACCTATATCGCAGAAGCCGTTGGCGCCGGTCCAACAGGGGCCATAACATAGCATAGGGACGCGCCATGTTCTTGAAAAAGCTGCGCGAAGAGATCGACGCCACGATCGCACGCGACCCGGCGGCGCGATCCCGCGCCGAGGTCGTGCTCTGCTACCCCGGCTTTCAGGCGATCCTGATCTATCGTCTCGCGCACTGGTTCTGGGTGCGCGGCTGGCTCCTTACCGGCCGCTTCCTCAGTCATGTGGGGCGCATGCTGACGGGCATCGAGATCCACCCCGGTGCGAAGATCGGGCGCCGGCTGTTCATCGACCACGGCATGGGCGTGGTGATCGGCGAGACCGCGGAGATCGGCGACGACGTGACGCTCTATCAGGGCGTGACGCTCGGCGGCACGTCGCTCCACCAAGGCAAGCGCCACCCGACCTTGGGCGACGGTGTCATCGTCGGATCGGGCGCTCAGGTGCTCGGCTCCTTCACCGTCGGCGCGCAGGCGCGCATCGGTGCCAATGCGGTCGTCCTCGCCGAGGTGCCGCCAGGCGTCACCGTTGTCGGCATTCCCGCAAAGCCGGTCGCGCCGAGGACCCCGGTGCGTCCGGACGATTGTCGCTTCCTTCCCTACGGCACGCCCTGCGACGAGATTCCGGACCCGGTCGCCCGCGTCCTGAACGGGCTTCTCGACGAGGTGACATCGCTGCGTGCGCGCATCGCGGCGCTCGAGGGCGAAGTCGCGCATAGCGGCAATGGCGCGAGCGTCCGCGAGCGGACGTACGAGACGCAGCCATGAAGCTCGGCACCAGAGGCCGCTACGCGGTGATGGCGCTCGTCGACCTCGCGCGGCATTCCGAGGGGCGACCGGTTTCGCTCGCTGAAATCGCCGAGCGCCAGGAGATTTCGGTTTCCTATCTCGAGCAGCTCTTCGCCAAGCTGCGGCGCTGCGGCCTCGTGCGCAGCGTGCGGGGCCCGGGCGGCGGGTATCTGCTCGCCCATCCTGCATCCGAGACCCGGATCGGCGACATCATCCTCGCCGTGGACGAGCCGATCCGTGCAACGCGCTGCTCTGCGGACGGCGCTGGCGGCTGCCGTAAGGACCGCAGTCGCTGCCTCACGCATGATCTTTGGGAAGAGCTCGGGAACCAGATCCATCTCTTTCTCAGCTCGGTCTCGCTGGCCGATGTCTGCGAGAAGCGGGTCCTCGGCCTCAGCGGCCGGATTCATCGGGCGCTGACGCAAGAACAGTCGCAGCTGCGCGCGTGACCTATCTCGATCACAACGCGACGACGCCGCTACGGCCGGAAGCCGCTTCGGCCATGGCGGCCGTCCTCGGCCGCGTCGGCAATCCGTCCTCCGTTCACGCCGCCGGGCGCGCGGCGCGCGCGGATGTGGAGCGGGCGCGCGAACGGGTGGCGGCGCTGGTCAACGCCGCGCCGGAAGAGGTGGTCTTCACGAGCGGCGGCACGGAGGCGAACAATCTCGCGCTGCGCGGCACCGGGCGTCCGGTGGTGGTTTCGGCGATCGAGCACGACAGCGTGCTTCACGCCGTCGAGGCTCCGCTCGTCGTTCCCGTGACCAGCGCCGGCATCGTCGATCTCGCAGCGCTCGGCGAGATGATGCCCCAGGGCGCGCTCGTCTCGGTGATGCTGGCGAACAACGAAACGGGCGTTCTGCAACCAGTTGCGGAAGCGGCCGCGCTCGTCCATGCCAAGGGAGGGCTCCTCCATGTCGACGCCGTCCAGGCGGCCGGGAAGATCCCGGTCGACATGCGCGCCCTCGGGGCGGATCTGATGACGCTCTCCGCGCACAAGCTCGGGGGGCCGCAAGGCGCAGGCGCGCTCGTAGCCCGCGCGGAGGTCGCGGCGCAGCTCCGCGGCGGCGGGCAGGAGCGTGGTCGCCGCGCCGGCACGGAGAACGTTCCGGGCATCGTCGGTTTCGGCGCGGCTGCAAGGCTTCACGAGGAGTACGCGCGGCTCGCCGAGCTGCGCGATGCGCTCGAGGCCGAGCTGGCCGGAGAGGCCGTCTTCTTCGGACGCGAAGCGGCGCGGCTGCCGACGACGACTTGCCTCGCGCTTCCCGGCGTTCCGGCAGAGACCCAAGTCATCGCGCTCGACCTGGCGGGCGTCATGGTGAGCGCGGGCGCCGCATGCTCCTCAGGCAAGGTGCGGCCGAGTCACGTCCTCACGGCGATGGGAGTCGGCGCGGAGCTCGCAGCAAGCGCCATCCGGGTAAGCTTCGGGTGGACCAGCTCCGCCGCCGACGTCGAGGCGTTCGTCGCCGCCTGGCGCCAAATGCGCGATCGCGCCGCGCGCAGGCGGAGCGCCGCATGAAGAACGCGCGGCCGGTCTATCTCGACTATCAGGCGACGACGCCGACCGATCCGCGGGTCGTGGAGGCGATGCTGCCCTGGTTCACCGAGAGGTTCGGGAATCCCCATTCCACGAGCCACGGGTTCGGGCGCGAGGCCGCCGAGGCGGTGGAGGAGGCACGCGCGGAGGTCGCAGCGCTGATCGGCGCGGAGCCGCGCGAGATCGTCTTCACCTCGGGCGCCACGGAGTCGAACAATCTCGCCATCAAGGGCGTCGCGCGGTTCCGTCGCCGGCACGAGGGGCGCGACCATGTCGTGACGCTCTCGACCGAGCACAAATGCGTTCTCGAGAGCGCGCAGGCGCTCGAGGCCGAGGGCTTCGCCGTCACCTATCTTCCCGTCGGGCCCGACGGAATTCTCGATCCCGGTGCGCTCGAGGCGGCGGTGAGCGAGCGGACGGCGCTCGTCTCGGTCATGGCCGCCCACAACGAGATCGGCGTGCTGCAGCCGATCGCCGAGCTGGCTCGGCTCGCGCATGCCAAGGGGGCCTTCTTTCACACCGACGCGGCGCAGGCCGTGGGGAAGATCCCGCTGGACGTCGCGGCTATGGGGATCGACCTTCTCTCGATCTCCGGTCACAAGCTCTACGGTCCGAAGGGGATAGGCGCGCTCTACGTGCGTCGGCGGCCCCGCGTGCGTGTCCTGCCTCTGATCGACGGCGGCGGGCAGGAGCGGGGGCTGCGCTCTGGCACCTTGCCGACCCCGCTCTGCGTCGGGCTGGGCCGCGCGGCGGCGATCGCTGCCGCGGAGATGGAAACCGAGCGGGCCCGGATCGCCGGGCTGCGCGACCGGCTGCTCGACGGGCTTCGCCGGCGCTTGCCAGGGATCCGCGTCAACGGGGCGCTGGAGCCGCGCCTGCCCGGCAACCTCAACGTCAGCTTTCCCGGGATCGACGCGGTGGCGCTCCTCGCCGCTTGCGACGGGCTTGCCGTTTCGACAGGGTCGGCGTGCAGCTCGGCCCGGGTCGAGCCCTCGTACGTCCTCCGGGCGCTCGGGCTCGACGAGGCGACCGCGCAGGGGGCGATCCGGATCGGGATCGGCCGGTTTACTACCCAGGCCGAGATCGATTTCGCCGTGGACGCCCTCGCCGCCGCCGTCCAGGGGCTGAAATCGGAACTCGCGCAGGCTAAATAAGGGCTGTCGGAAGGGCGCGGAGAAGATGGCGAAACAGGCATTGACCCTCACTGAAGCCGCGGCCGAACGCGTCAAGGCGCTCCTCGCGAAGCGAGGCAAGCCGGCCGTGGGCATCCGTATCGGCGTGCGGGCGCGCGGCTGCTCGGGCCTCACCTACACGCTCGAATACGCCGACGAGAAGGGGAAGTGGGACGAGGTGGTGGAGGACAAGGGCGTCACCATCCTCATCGATCCCAAGGCGACGATGTTCATCCTCGGCACCGAGATGGACTGGGTCGAGGACAAGCTCCAATCCGGCTTCAGCTTCCGCAACCCCAACGAGAAGGGCCGGTGCGGGTGCGGCGAATCCTTCCACGTCTGAGCGCGATTTGAAGCTGTTCCAGATCGAAGAACCCGACGGAACGCCGCTCGAGACCGACGGGCCGGGCGCCGCCGTCGGGATCGCGCTCGCGGAGGGCGTCGCCAGCATCGCGGTCGCGGTGGGCGGCAACGCCGAACTTCTTGCCCGGCTGCCGCTCGGCGAGCCCACGGAGACGCTCCGCCAGCTTCGCGGACAAGCGGAAAAAATGCTTGCCCGCCCGGTGACGCATGCCGTTATTGCCAGCGACGCCGCGATCGATCCTGCCCCCGCGGGGCTGGTTCTGCTGCGGCTGGTCCCCGCCGATGTCGGCGCGCTCGGGGCGGCATCTCTTGCCGAGGATCTCGCGCCGCGCCCGAGCTGAAGGAAACGGAAGTCGAAGTATGCCGAAGATGATCTTTGTCGAGCGCGACGGTACGCGTCGCGAGGTGGATGCGCCGGTCGGACTCTCCGTGCTGGAGATCGCGCATAAGCACGGTATCGACCTCGAGGGCGCGTGCGAGGGCTCGCTCGCCTGCTCGACATGCCATGTCGTGGTCGATCCCGACTGGATAGAACTCTTGAAGGAGCCGACCGAGGACGAGGAGGATATGCTCGACCTCGCCTTCGGCCTCACCCAGACCTCGCGGCTCGGTTGTCAGATCATCATGAGCGAGGAGCTCGACGGTCTCACGGTCGCCCTTCCGGCGGGCGTGCGGAACATGATGAACCGGTGACGCCGAAGCGTCGTCCGCCGGTTTAGGCAGCCAAACTTTCACGAGACTTTTGCCGCCGGTCGCGTGCATGGCGGCAAGCTCGTCGCGACGTTCGTCGCCTCCTCGACGAGGTTCGACGGCGGCGCCATATTTCCCGACATGGAGTGGGATCTACCGCACGGTGCTCGCGTGGTCGTCGCGATGTCGGGCGGCGTCGACAGCTCGGTCGCCGCCGCGCTCGCGGTGGAGCGCGGCTACGACGTCGTCGGCATGACGCTGCAGCTCTACGACCACGGCGCGGCGACCGCGCGCAAGGGCGCCTGCTGCGCCGGGCAGGACATCCACGACGCGGCACGCGTCGCCGAGCGGCTCGGCATTCCTCATTACGTGCTCGACTACGAGCGGCGCTTTCGCGAAGAGGTGATCGAGGATTTCGCCGCGAGCTACGCGCGCGGCGAGACGCCGATTCCCTGCGTCCGCTGCAACGAGACGGTGAAGTTCCGGGATCTTCTCGAGACGGCGCGCGACCTCGGCGCGGAGGCGCTCGTCACCGGACATTACGTGCGCCGGATCGTCGGCCCCGACGGGCCCGAGCTGCATCGTGCCGCCGATGCTGCGCGCGACCAGAGCTACTTTCTTTTCGCGACCACTCCCGAGCAGCTCGCGTTTCTGCGGTTTCCGCTCGGCGCCTTGCCGAAGGAGGCGACGCGCGCCCACGCCGAGCGGCTCGGACTGCCGGTCGCGCGGAAGCCGGACAGCCAGGACATCTGCTTCGTTCCCACCGGCCGCTACGCCTCGCTGGTGGAGAAGCTGCGTCCGGGATCGCTCTCGCCCGGCGACATCGTCGATCTCGAGGGCCGGGTGCTCGGGCGCCACGACGGCATCATCAACTTCACTGTTGGGCAGCGTCGCGGGCTGCGGCTAGCGAGCCCTGAGCCGCTCTATGTCGTCCGTCTCGAGGCGGAGACGCGCCGCGTGGTGGTCGGCCCCAAGGAGGCGCTCGGAACGCGCGAGGTCGCGATTCACCGCACGAACTGGCTCGGCCGCGTGCCCTCCCGCGTCGAGGTGAAGCTGCGCTCGGCTCAGCCACCGGCACCGGGCGTCATCGAGCTCGGGCCGAACGATACGGCGCGGGTCCTCCTCGATGCGCCGGCGGAGGCCGTGGCGCCGGGTCAGGCTTGCGTCGTCTACGACGGCGGGCGCGTCGTCGGCGGCGGCTGGATACGTGCCCAAGAATGCCGCGCGGCGGCGGCTTGACGGGCGAGGGAAGGGGCGCCTATATCCGCCTCTCCGCGGCAGCGTAGCTCAGTGGTAGAGCAGGGGAATCATAATCCCTTGGTCGGGGGTTCGAATCCCTCCGCTGCTACCAGCTTTTCCCGCCGGCGGCCTCCTTCGAGCACCACGATTCGGAGGCCGCCGGTTCGCTTTTTCCGGCTCCCCTCGGCTTTTTCGCTGCTATCGACCAGTGGCGGCGACGCACGTGCAGAGGCGGATTTCGGCCTGAATCCGCGTTGTTGGCGGGCTTTCTTCACTGTCGCGAGGAGGCTCTGCAATTCCCCGCTTGACAGGGCGTGTGGCTAGAAAATGCTGTGGCACAGCAGTTGAGCGCGTGTCGGTCGTGCCAAACGCGCGATTCTGTGGCATTTGAAGTGACGCACCCAAACCAAGGATGAGGCGACAAGCCGTGGCAACGAAGACACCTGGGAAGACGACGTCCCCCACCGTGACCTTGAAGCACATCGCCGCGACCCTCGCGGACAACCATGAGATGTCCAAGAAGCAGGTCAACGCGGTACTCGACGACATGGTCGGGCTTGTCGTGAAGCACCTGAAGAAGGGCGATCGGATCCGCATCGGCGGCCTCGGCATCCTTCAGGTGCGCAAGCGCGCCGCCCGCATGGGCCGCAACCCCGCGACCGGCGAGGCGATCAAGATCAAGGCGAGCAAGAAGGTCGCGTTCCGCGCCGCGAAGGAGCTGAAGGAAGCGATCTGAGCGAGATCGGGGGCGTATCCCGCCGCAAAGCGAAAACCCCCGCCGTGAGGCGGGGGTTTTTGCTGCGGCGCATGGCGTAGCGCGCCGGCGACTGGCGGCTATTCGGGCTCGCCGAGCTCCGGCAGGAGCTTTCCTTCCACCGTTCGGGACTGGCCCCGGAACTCTGCGATCAGCTCCCCGGACTCGTTCCGCACGCTCACGTCGTAGATCGCCGTACGCCCGACCCGGGCCCGCTCTTCGGCACGCGCCACGAGCTGCTCGCCGAGCCGTGCCGGCTGCAGATAGGTGATGCTGCAGACATGCGCGACCGAGCGGCGGTTGTAGCTGTTGCAGGCGTAGGAAAGCGCCGAGTCGGCGAGCAGGAAGATGTAGCCGCCATGGCACGTGCCATGGAAGTTCGCCATCTGCGCGTCGATCGTCAGGGAGAGCGTGGAGCGGCCGGGCCCGACCTCCTCCACCCTGACGCCGAGCGCCCGGCAGGTCACGTCGTTTTCCCACATCACCCGCGCGCTGGCCTCCGCGACCGCCTGCGCGGTGAGTCTCTCCGCGGCCATGGGCTTCAAATTCCCGCGCCGAGGATGCAGTCGGCCGGCATCCTGTCGGGTCTGCGGCGCGACACCACCATACGCTCGTAAAGATCGCGGATCGTGCGGGAGCCTGTCGTCACGAACAGGAAGGGCAGGACGGCATGGATCGCGCAAGCGATTCCGCCGGCGATCATCGGCCCGGCAAAGCCGAGGGCGGAGCGAAGATGCTCGGCGTAGGTCTCGCCGACCGAGGCGGGATGTTCGGTAAAGGACCAGCGCATGGCGGCGAAATCTGCCACGAGTCGCCGGATCTTGGGCACAATTCTTGGCGTCGGGCCCGATGCCCGTGGGCTCGCGCGAGAGGGCGGGTCAGCCGACGACCACGATCTCGGGATCCGGCGATGTCGCGTAGAGTCGCTCGACCAGGGCCGCGCGGCGCTCCAGGATCGCACGCTGGTTCAGATACCCCTTGTCCGTGATCTCGTTGGCGTCGATCGACGGCGGTTCCGTCAGGATGAGGACCCTCGAGATGTGCATCGAGCTGCCGCGCGTGCGCTCGTTGTGCCGGCGGAGCCCGGCGGCGAGCGTGTCTCGGACGGCCGCCTCGGCCACGAGGCGTGCGGCCGGTGCGTCGGCCGGAAGATGCGGGCAGAGCGAGCGGCAGCCTGCGAGGCTCGGAAAGACGAGGAGGGTCACCTCGTCGCGGTCGTGGCCGACGACGACGCAATCCTCGATCACAGGGGCCCCCGCGGCGATCGCGGCGACGCGCAGCTCGCCGACATTGACCCAGGTTCCCGAGGAGAGCTTGAAGTTCTCGCCGAGCCGGCCGTCGAAGACGACGCCGCGATTGGGATCCGCCGGATCGGCGAGGCGCGCGGCGTCGCCGGTGAGATAGAAGCCCTCGTCATCGAAGGCGCTCCGCGTCCGCTCCGGGTCGCGCCAGTATCCGGGCGTCACGTTCGGGCCGCGCACGCGCATCTCGAGCTTGCCGTCGGTCGGAACGAGCTTCAGCTCGCACCCCGGCGGCGGCACGCCGACATTGCCAGCGCGCTCGATCGGATAGTGGACTGCGGTCGCCATCGGGGCGGTCTCGGTGAGCCCCCACGAGGAGATCATCGCGGGAACCCGTCCGGTGGTCTTCCGCGCCAGCGCTTCGATCCGCTGCCAAAGGCTCTGCGGCAATGCGGCGCCGGCGTAGAACACGATGTCGAGCGCACGGAAGAAGCTTTCGGCGAGCGCGGCATCGTGCTCCAGGAAGTCGAGCAGCATCGCGTAGCCGCGCGGCACGTTGAAATAGATGGTCGGCGACACGTCGCGGAGGTTCCGGGCCGTCTTCTCGACGAGACCGGGCGCGGGCTTGCCCTCGTCGATGTACATCGTGCCGCCGTTTCGCAGCACGATGTTGATGTTATGATTGCCGCCGAAAGTGTGATTCCAGGGCAGCCAATCGACGACGACCGGCGCCTTGCGCTCCAGCACGGGCCAGACCGCGGCGATCATCTCCTGGTTCGAAGTCAGCATCCGCTGCGTGTTGATGACGCCCTTCGGCAAGCCGGTCGAGCCCGAGGTGAAAAGGATCTTCGCGACCGTGTCCGGGCCGACCCGGGCGAAGGCCTCGTCGACCGCCTCGGTGGGGCGCGTCTCGGCGAGGCTCTCTATGCCGCCGGTGACGATCTCGGCCCCGCCCCAATCGACCGCGTCGAGCGCCCGCCCGTACACCTCCCGCTGCCGCGCGTAGACGAGCCCGGGCCGTGTCGCCGCCGAGATGTAGCGGAGCTTCGCGAAGTCCTGGCTGAGGCGCGAGTAGGCGGTGGAGACGGGCACGACCGGCACGCCGACCTGCATCGCCCCGAGCATGAGGAGCGCGTGATCGATGCCGTTATCCGAGAGGATCATCACCGGGCGGTCGGAAGAGAGCCCGCGGTCGAGGAGAGCCTGGCCGATCGAACGCACGGCGTCGCGCGCGGCGCGGTAGCCGATCTTCCGCCAGACGCCGTCCGGCCCGCGCTCGGCGAAGAGGGGGCGCTCCGGCATCCGCTCCGCCCAGTTCTCAAGCCAGGCGCCGACGCAGCGCGCGCCGTCCGGAAGCGAGGCGCGCGAGCGCAGCACGATGGTGCCGTCGGGGCGGTCGACGCGTTCGATTTCGGGAACGGCGAAGAGGTCCATTTCGAACTCCTTCTCAGAGGCCCACATACGCGCGACGGATGCCGTCGTCCGCGAGGAGAGCGGGGCCGCTTCCCTCCATGACGATGCGGCCATTCTCGATGACGTAGCCGCGGTCGGCGAAGCGGAGCGACTGCGCCACGTTCTGCTCGACGAGCACGACGGTGATGCCTTCCTCGCGGTTGAGGCGGCGGATCACCTCGAAGACGTCGTACACGACGATGGGGGCGAGGCCGAGGCTCGGCTCGTCGAACATGACGAGGCGCGGGCAGCCCATGAGGCAGCGCCCGATCGCCAGCATCTGCTGCTCGCCTCCGGAAAGGGTGCCTGCAGCCTGCCGGCGCCGCTCGGCGAGACGGGGAAAGAGTCCGAAGACGCGCTCGAGGCTCGCCTTCTCCTGCGCCCTCGCGCGCCGCAGCGCCGCGCCCATCTCGAGGTTCTCGAGCACGGTGAGGCTCGGGAAGATCTGCCGTCCCTCGGCGACCTGGCCGATGCCGAGCTCGCAGATGCGGTGGCTCGGCTGGCCGACGATGTCGCGCCCTTCGAAGCGGATGCTGCCGGCGCGCGGGCGGTGCATGCCGTGGATAGTCCGGATGAGCGAGCTCTTCCCGGCGCCGTTCGCGCCGACGACCGCCACGATCTCGCGCTCCTTCACCTCGAACGTCACCCCGTCGAGCGCCTGCGCATCACCGTAGAAGAGATCGAGCCCCTCGACCCGCAGCATCAGGAGACCGCCTCCGTGCCGAGGTAGGATTCGAGCACGGCCTCGTTGCGGGCGACCTGCTCGGGCGAGCCCTCGCAGATCTTTCGTCCGTGGTGCAGCACCACAATACGGTCGGAAAGCGCCATCACCGCGCGCATGACATGCTCGGTAAGGAGGATCGCGATCCCGGTCTCGCGATTGAGCGCGCGGAAGGTCTCGACCATGCGGTCGATCTCGGTCGGGCGGAGGCCGGCCATGACCTCGTCGAGAAGGAGGATCTTGGGCTCGGTGGCGAGAGCCCGTGCCGTCTCGAGCCGCTTCTTCTCGGGCAGGGTGAGGCCCTGCGCCGGCATTGCCGCCTTGTCGGCGAGGCCGACTCGCTCGAGCAGCTCGGCCGCGCGCGAGCGGGCTGCGGCGACATCCGCGCTGCGGCGGAGCGCGCCGACCACGACGTTCTCGAGCACGGTCATCGCGCCGAACGGCTTCACGATCTGGAAGGTGCGCCCGATGCCGGCATGGCAGGCACGATCGGGGCGGAGGCTCGTAATATCCTCTCCGTCGAGCACGATCCGGCCAGTGTCGGGCGCATAGACGCCGGCGATGAGATTGAAGGTGGTGGTCTTGCCGGCGCCGTTCGGGCCGATCAGCGCGACGATGCCGCCTTTCGGGACGGTGAAGCTCACATCGTCGACGGCCTTGAGGCCGCGGAAGCGCTTCGAGATGCCCTCGACCGCGAGCAGCGCCGTCACAGCCGCAGCCTCCTTGCGATCGGCGGCCAGACGCCGTTCGGCAGGAACATGACGACGACGAGAAGGCAGACGCCGTAGAAGACCTGCGTGAGGCCGGGAATTTCGAGGCCGAGGGCCGAGACGCCCTCGCGCAGGGCCTCGGCGAGAAGCTGAAGCACGAACGCGCCGAGCACGGGGCCGAAGAGGGTTCCGAGGCCGCCGATGATCGGCCCTAGAATGATCTCGATCGAGCGGCCGATGCTGAAGATCTGCTCGGGGAAGAGGTTGTTGTAGTAGAAGGCGAAGAACACGCCGGCGATCGACGTCATCGCCGCCGAGACGACGACCGCCGCCAACTTGTAGCGGAACGTGTCGATGCCGAGGGCCTGCGCCGCGTCCTGGTCCTCGCGGATAGCCATCCAGTAGAAGCCGATTCGGCTCGTCAGCAGCCAGCGGCTGAGCGCGAACGCGCCCGCGGCGAGCGCGAGGATCACGTAATAGAACATTGTCGGCGTGCCGCGGAGGGCGAGGAGATCGCTGCCGCTCCGCTGCGAGACAGGAAGGAACAGGCCCGCCGACGCCCCGACCCAACCGAAATGGTCGAAGCCGATCCGGGTGAACTCGGCGAAGGCGATCGTGAGAAGCGCGAAGTAGACGCCGCTGATTCCGAAGCGGAAGGCGAGGAAGCCGATCGCGGCGGCGAACGCCATCGCGACGATGATCGCGGCGATGAGCCCGAGCCAGGGCGGCACGCCCGACTGAACGAAGAGCGCCGCGGCGGTGTAGGCGCCGAGGCCGACATAGAGCGCATGACCGAGGCTCAGCTGTCCCGCGAAGCCCATCATGATGTTCCAGGCCTGGCCGACATAGGCGAAGTAGAGCGCCACGATCAGCACGGAGACGAGATATCCGGAGACCACGAACGGCGCCGCTACGAGCGCGACCGCGAGGAGGGAGAGAAGGACCCGTGCCCTCATGCGCGGCGGCCGACGAGGCCCTGCGGGCGGAAAAGCAGGACGAGGATGAGGATCGCGAAGCTCACCATCGATTTCGCCGAAGGCGGCACGACGAGCCCTGCGAGCGCTTCGGAAAGGCCGATGAGGACGCCGCCGACGAGCGCGCCCGTCATGGAGCCGAGCCCGCCGACGATGACGATCACGAAGGCGAGGAGAGTCATCGCGGGCCCGAGCGGCGGCGAGACGTCGATCATGAGGACGAGAAGGCACCCTGCGACGCCGAGGCAGGCCGAGCCGAGCGCGAAGGTGAGAGCGTAGAGCCGCTTTACGGGAAGCCCCACGACAGCGGCGCCGAATTGATTATCGGCGCAGGCGCGAATGGCCTTGCCGAGACGGGCGAAGCGGAAGAAGGCGAAGAGCAGGCCTGCGACGAGGAGCGCGGCGGCGCCGGCATAGGCGCGCGTCGCGTCGATGAGGAGCGGGCCGAGCTGATAGCTGTCGAAAGCGTAGCCGACCATCACGTTCTGCGCGTTCGGGCCGAAGATCATGAGGAGCCCGTTCACGAGCACGATCGCGACCGCGACCATGAGCATGAACTGGCTATGCTCGGGCCGGTCGATGAAAGGATTGATCACCGCCGATTGCAGGGCGTAGCCGAACACCGCGAGCGCCGCCCCGATCGGGATCGCGGCGAGGAGCGGATCGAGCTTCACGGTCGCGAAAAGCAGCACGGCGCCGTACATCGCCGCCGTCATCATCTCGCCGTGGGCGAAGTTGACGATGCGCGTGACGCCGAAGATGACCGAGAGCCCGAGCGCCATGAGGCCGTAGACGAGCCCGGTGAGGATCCCGGCGGCGGCGACGTTGAGGACGAGGTCGAAAGTCATCGCGATGGCCGGGCGGGGCGGGTGCCCGATGAGCACCCGCCGCCCGCCCGAGTTCTTCCTTGCAGGCCGATGCGAAAGCCGCGGCTAAGACTCACCCCCGCTGCGACCAAGGCGGCATCGGGAACACGGGCGCAGTCTCGGCGGCCTCCTTCGGCAGCACGACCTTGGGCCCGCCGTCGCGGTTCTGCAGCACCGCCGACTGGACGTTCTTGTTCTGCCCTTTTTCGTCGAAGACGATCGGGCCGCCGATCATCATGCGCTTCTCGATGTTGGTCTTTCTCAGGGCCTCGATGAGCGCCTCCGGCCTCGTCGACCCGGCGCGCTGCGCCGCGTCGGCGGCGACGAGGATCGCCTCGAAGGTGAAGCCGACATTGAGCGCGTGGCCGACCAGGCGGTCGTTCGGGAACTTGCGCTTGAAGGCCGCTTCGACGATGCGCGACAGCTCGGTCTTCGGGTTGTACCAGGGCACGACGCTGATCGGGTATTCGGAGTACTTCCCGAGCGTCGCGAAGAACTGCTCCTCGTACATGCCGGGCGAACCCGGGCTCATGATCCCCATCGGCTCCCAACGCTGCTTGATCATCTCGCGGATCATCAGAATCGCGTCGTTGAGCCGCGTCACCACCATCGCGAGCTCGGCGCCCGTCGCCTTCGCCTTGGCGATCTCCACGGACAGGTCGCGCGCGGCGGGGTCGTAGGCGATCGTCTCGACGATCTTGAACGGCATGTCGGCGCCCGGGAACAGCTTGTCGATCGCGGCCTTGTTCGCCTGGCCGAACGTATCGTTGATGTGAAGGAAGACCGCCGTCTTCGGCGTCTTGCCGGTCGCGGCGAAGACGTCCTTGAACCCGGCAAGACCGTTGCGGATGAGATCGCCGCTGGTCGGGAAGATTCGGAAGACGGTCTTGTAGCCCTGTTCCGTCACCTGCGGTGCTGCGGCGATGTTGACGACGAACGGCACGCCCTTCTGCTCGGTCACCTGCGCGATGCCGAGCGTCTGGCCGCTGTCGAACGCGCCGACAATGACATGCGCGCCCTCGTTGATGAGCCGTTCGGCTCGGCTGCGGGCAACGTCGACGTTGGTCTCGGTGTCGGCGTTCATGAGCGCGACCTGGACCTTGAAGCCGAGCTCCTTCAGGACCTCGGGAGCGATGTCGGCGCCGCGCTGGCAAGACTGGCCGATGAAGGCCTGCACGCCCGAGCGCGGCAGGATGACGCCGACCTTCAGCGGTCCCGACTGGGCGCGAACAATGTTGAAACGGGCAATGCCTGCGGCGGCAGCCAGACCCACGCCGCCCGACACGACGGCACGGCGCGAGATACCGGTGCGAGACGCCATCTCTTCCTCCCCATGAAACTTGTTGTGGTATCTCCACCTTTTCGCCCGTGATCCGTCAAGTAGGAGTGCTCGATGTCCCTGAAGGCCGTGATCGTCCCTGTGACGCCGTTCCAGCAGAACTGCTCGGTCGTCTGGGACGATGCGACGGGCCGCGGGGCGGTGATCGATCCAGGCGGGGAAATCGACCGTATTCTCGGGGCGGCGGCGGAAAAGGGCGTCACGATCGAGAAGATCCTGGTGACGCACGGGCATCTCGACCATGCGGGCGCAACGGCGCTGCTGGCGGAGCGCCTCGGGGTCCCTGTCGAGGGACCGCAGCGGGAGGATGCGTTCTGGATCGAGCAGGCCGAAGCGCAGGGCGCACGCTACGGCATGGAGTGCCGCCCGTTCACGCCCGATCGCTGGCTCGAGGACGGCGACACCGTGACGATCGGCGGCGAGACGCTCTCCGTTCTGCACTGCCCGGGTCACACGCCGGGGCATGTGGTCTTCTATCACGCGCCCTCTCGCCTCGCTTTCGTCGGCGACGTGCTCTTCAAGGGCTCGATCGGCCGGACCGACTTTCCGCGCGGGGATCACGCGGCGCTGATCCGCTCGATCACGACCAAGCTTTGGCCGCTCGGCGACGACGTTGCCTTCGTGCCGGGTCACGGGCCCCTTTCGACCTTCGGGGCCGAGCGCGACTCCAACCCGTTCGTCGCCGACCGCGTGCTCGGCCGCAGCGCATAGAGCGGAAGCGGCCTTCGGAGAGCACCAGACCGCTCGTAAGAGCGGCTTCCCACGCCGCGCACAATGTTCAGCAGGTGTTGCATATGTGTCTTGTCATGCGCTCATAGCTTGAGTGCGCCCTGGTTGAGCTAGAACAAGTCAGACGTCTGCAACAGTGCGCGAAATGGCTGAATGGAACGGGAGATCCACGACCACGATCCGACCGATTTGCGCGCACGCGCGCGCACGGTCGAATTGCTGGCGGCGGCAGCTTCCGACCCGGAGATGGCGCGCATCCTTCAACGGCTGAAGCGCGCGTTGCTCGAAGCCGCGGCCCTTCTCGAAAAGCGGCAAGCTTCGGTGAGAGGTGCAGGTAACAGCGACTGACAGGGGTCGTGCGCCCTGTCCTTGCGATCCGCGGCAGCAGAATAGGGTGCGACGGCGTATATGAGCGGAGGCTGCGGCTGCACGGCAGGGTGAAGCCGCGCGGCG
>JADGGZ010000258.1 GCA_019689675.1 Rhodospirillales bacterium
CCCATTCGAGATCGTCCTCGTGGACCTCGAGGAGATAGGCCGCGATCATCTGCGCCTTGGCCTTGATCTTGCGCGCGGCCATGGCGATCGCGGCGCCGGCGACCGGCGTGGAGCGCGAGCCGTAGGTGCCGAGCCCGTAGGGCGCGGTGTCGGTGTTGCCTTCCTCCACCATGATGTCGTCGGCCGGGATGCCGATTTCGGTGGCGATGATCTGCGCGTAGGTCGTCTCGTGCCCCTGCCCTTGCGTCTTCGTGCCCATGCGGGCGATCGCCGAGCCCGTCGGATGAACGCGGATTTCGCAGGAATCGAACATGGCGACGCCGAGGATGTCGCAGTTCTTCGACGGGCCGGCGCCGACGATCTCGGTGAAGAACGAGACGCCGATGCCCATGAGTTCGCGCGTCTCGCCGCGCTTGAAGGCTTCGCGCCTGCGCGCCTGCTCCGCGCGTAGCTCCTTGTAGCCGACCGCCTCCAGGGCCTTCTGCATGGCCATATGATAGTCGCCGCTGTCGTATTCCCACCCGAGCGCCGACTGGTAAGGAAACTGCTCGCGGCGGATGAAGTTCTTCATCCGCAGGTCGACCGAGTCCACGCCGAGCTTCTGCGCCAGCACCTCGATCGCCCGCTCGATCGCGTAGACGGCTTCCGTCACGCGGAAGGAGCAGCGATAGGCCACGCCGCCGGGCGCCTTGTTGGTGTAGACGCCGTCGACGGTCAGATGCGCGACCGGAATGTCGTAGGACCCCGTGCAGATGTTCATGAAACCCGCCGGCCACTTGGACGGATCGGCGCAGGCGTCGAAGGCGCCGTGGTCGGCGAGCACGTGCACGCGCATCGCGGTGATCCGGCCGTCCTTCGTCGCGGCGAGCTCGGTCGTCATGTGGTAGTCGCGGGCGAAGGAGGTGGTCGAGAGGTTCTCCATGCGGTCCTCGACCCACTTCACCGGCCGGCCGGTGACGATCGATGCGACGATGGCGCAGACATAGCCGGGATAGACGCCGACCTTGTTGCCGAAGCCGCCGCCGATATCGGGCGCGATCACGTGCACCTTGCTCTCGGGGATCTTGGACAGCAGGGAGGCGACCGTGCGCACCACGTGCGGCGCCTGGAAGGTCCCCCACACCGTCAGCTCGCCCTTCACCTTGTCGAAGGACGCGACCGCGCCGCAAGTCTCCAGCGGGCACGGATGGGTGCGGTGGTAATAGAACGTCTCCTTGATCGTCACCTCGGCCCTGGCGAAGGCCTCATCGGTCGCGGGCTTGTCGCCCACCTGCCACCGGAAGATGTGATTGTGGTGCTCGCGCCGGCCGTGGGCGCCCTCCGTCTTGTCCTTGATGTCCTCGCGCAGCACCGGCGCGTCCGGGGCCATGGCTTTCCACGGGTCGACGAGAACCGGAAGTTCCTCGTACTCGACCTCGATGAGCTCGATGGCGTCCGCCGCCGTGTAGCGGTCCTCGGCGACGACGAAGGCGATCTCCTGGTTCTGGAAGAGCACCTTGCCGTCCGCGAGTACCATCTGCATGTCGCCCGCGAGCGTCGGCATCCAGGCGAGGTTGACGGTCTTGAGGTCCTCCGCGGTCAATACGGCGATGACGCCGGGCAGCGTCAACGCCTTCGAGGCGTCGATCCGCTTGATGCGGGCATGCGCGTGCGACGAGCGCACGAAGTCGCCGTAGAGCATGCCCGGCAATTTGAGGTCGTCGACGTAGTTGCCCCTACCTTGCGTGAAGCGGATGTCTTCGACGCGCTTGCGCTTGCAGCCCATGCCCTGGAGCTTCGCCTCGCGCTGTTCGCGCGTGAGAGTGATGTCGCTCATTCTGCGGCCTCCTGGATCGTGCGGCCGTTGAGTTTCGCGGCAGCGTATTGAATCGCCTTGACGATGTTCTGGTAGCCCGTGCAGCGGCAGAGATTGCCGGCGATGCCGGAACGGATCTCCTCCTCGGTCGGGTCCGGGTTCTCCTTCAGGAGCACATGGGCGCGCATGATCATGCCCGGCGTGCAGTAGCCGCACTGCAGCCCGTGCATCATGCGAAAGCCCTCCTGAAGGGCGTGCAGCGTGCCGTCGGGGGCGGCCATGCCTTCGATGGTCGTGATCGAGGCGCCGTCCGCCTGCACCGCGAACACGGTGCAGGATTTGATCGACATGCCGTTCATCTCGACGGTGCAGGCCCCGCAGTGCGAGGTGTCGCAACCGATATGGGCCCCGGTCAAGTTCAGTTCGTCGCGGATGAAATGGATGAGGAGCATCCGCGGATCGACGAAGCGCTTGTGCGTCTTGCCGTTCACCGTGACGGTGACAGGCACCTGCTCGATGGTGCTCATGAGGATACTCCGGTTCAGGCCGCGGCGCGACGGGCGGCGCGTTGCAGGGCGCGCGACAGCATCACGCCCGCCATCTTGGTGCGATATTCGGCCGGTCCGCGCCCGTCCGAAGCCGGCGCGGTGATCGCTTCCGCCGCGGCGACCGCCTTGGCGACGCTGGCGGGGTCGAGGCTCGTGCCGATGAGGATCGTCGCCGCCTCCTCCGCGAGAAGCGGCGTTTCGGAGACGTTGGTGAGGCCGATCGCGCAGCTCGCGACCCGGCCGCCGGCGAGGGTGAGAACGACCGCCGCCGCGGCGGTCGCATAGTCGCCGACCTTGCGCTTCAGCTTCTCGTAGGCGTAGCCGTGGCCGGCGGGAGGAACCGGGATCTCGATCGCGGTGACGATCTCGCCCTCCTCCAGGGCGGTGAAATAGGCGCCTTCGTAGAACTCGCGCGCCTTGATGGTGCGGTCACCCGACGGGCCGACGACGTGATAGGTGGCGTCGAGGCACATCATTAGCGCCGGCATGTCGTTGCCGGGATCGCCGTTGGCGACGTTGCCGCCGAGGGTGCCCACGTAGCGGATCTGCGGATCGGCGATCAGGAGCGACGTCTCGCGGATGATCGGCAGCTTCGCGGCGAGGAGATCGGAACGGATCAGCTCGTGCTGCGTCGTCATGGCGCCGATGAGGATCGAGGCGCCGTTGTCCCTGATCCCCTTGAGGTCCGGAATGCCGGCGAGATCGATCAGGTGCTCCGGGGCGGCCATGCGGAGCTTCATCATCGGGATCAGGCTGTGACCGCCGGCGAGCAGCCGCGCCTCGCCGCCGAGGTCGGCGAGAAGACGGACGGCCTGTTCGACGGACGACGGCCGATGATAGGCGAACGGGCCTGGAATCATGCCTTCCTCCCGAGGCGCGTTTTTCGTTATGGATCGGCCGGACCGACCGATGCCGCCCGGAATGCTTGCGAAAAAGGCGTGACGCCCGCACCTGGAATTGCACGAGCCGGCCCGGTTCTGCACGAAATGCCGGCCTGCGCGCACGGACAACGTCAGCGATTCTGTCCGTTCGCACGAACGGCCGCCCTTTCGCACGAATGACTGTCCCTTGGCACGACTGTCCCTTCCGCACGCAGCGCCGGCGCGCCGGAGCGAATTTCACATGAGCGGAATCGCGCGATCCGTGCCCCGGATGCGGCGCAGCGCGAAGCAGACGCGCTCCGGCTCGCATCGAGGCCCCCTCACCCGGCGCTTGCGCGCCGACCTCTCCCCGCCCGCGGGGAGAGGTTTCTGCTGTCTCTGAGTCTGCTGTCTCTGAGCTTGTGCGCCGTCACCCTGAGGCGGTCGCGCGCCGCGCGACCCTCGAAGGGCGACGGCGCCGCGCCTGCAACGTTTCGTCCCGCCGCTTTTTCGTACTGCTTCGATCCGTCGTCCTTCGAGGCTCGCTGCGCTCGCGCCTCAGGACCAGCCGCGCCCCTGCACGAAATGCCGTTCATTCCGCACGAACGGCGTCACGGGCGCCGACCTAGACGCTCGAACCGCCGGTGCGCGCACCGAGCCGGACCTTCAACGCCCCGCTCTGGGCCCGACTGACGGGCACGCTGCGGCGAATGTCGCCGGCGAGCTCCACGACCGTGCTGTCGCCGACCTTCTTGAGGGAAGCGATGTGATCGAGATTGACGAGATGGCTGCGATGCACGCGCACGAACTTGCTGGGGTCCAGCCGGTCCGCGACATCGCTGATCGGAAGAGGGCAGAACAGGTCGTTCGCCCCGTCGAAAAGGAACGTGTAGTGGCCGTTCGCCTGCACGCCGGCGACCTTGTCGACGGGAATGAAGTCCGTCGCGCCCGCCCGCTCGACGGGAAGCCGGTCGGCATAGCGCCGCATGGGCTGCCCCGCCCCGCCGAGGGGCCCGCGCCCCGGAATCTTCGGCGCTTCCCGCGCCGGCGCGGCGCTTGCGGGTGCCGAGACGTCCGGCGGCGGCGCGGCGACCTCGCCCGCCTTGGCGCCGGCGTCCGGCCGGTCCGGAAGAAGCGTGAGCAGGAAGATGCCGGAGACGAAGAACGCGATGATCGCGACCACGATCGCAAGCAGGTCCGCGGAGAGAACCGGCGACAGCACGGCCACGCTGCCGGCGCGCGGCCGCACCGTCAGGCCCGCCATGGCGGTGTAGTGCATGCCGGAAATGGCGAGCCCGAGCGCCAGCGCTGCGACGATCGGCGACGGCTTCGGTCCCTTCCCGAAGCCGCGCCACAGCGCCAGCGCCGAGGCGCCGATGGCCACCGCCGTGCTCAGCGCGAGATAGAGCCGATCATGGCTGAGATCCAGGCTCGCGTGCAGCGCCGTCATCCCGATGTGGTGCATCGAGACGATCCCGAGCCCCATGAAGACGGCCGCGGCGAACAGATTCCACGGCGCGGGGCCATGGACGCTCGCCGCCAGCAGCGCGACCGCGACGACGATCACGCACACCAGAAACGACAGAAGCGTCGGCAAGACCAGGTAGTCGACCGGTCCCGGCAGCTTGGCGGCCAGCATGCCGACGAAATGCATCGCCCAGATGCCGACGCCGAGGGTCAGCAGCGCAGAGCCGAGCAGCGCCGCCGTAGCGATGATTCCGACTTGGAGCGGCGCGAATCCGAGCGCGGTCAGATACACCGGCAGAAGC
>JADGGZ010000038.1 GCA_019689675.1 Rhodospirillales bacterium
GCGGCGCGCATGCGCAGATAGAGAGGGTCGAGCAGCCCGTCGATCGGGACCTTCACGAAGTCGGGATCGCCGAGCCAGCGTGCGCGGTCGGCGAAGGCGAGGCGGCCGGCCTCGGCGAAAAGATGCGCCGAGCGCGCATCGAAGGACGGAATGTCGAAGCGCTCCAGCATGCCGAGGATCTGGAGGATCGCAATTCCGCCGGAGCTCGGCGGCCCCATGCTGCAGATCCGCCAAACGCGATAGGCGCCACACACGGGCGCTCGCTTCTTGGCGCGATAGGCTGCGAGGTCCCCCAACGTCAGCTCGCCGCCGACCGCCTCGACGATCTCCTCGGCGATCGCGCCGCGATAGAACGCGTCGGCCCCTTCCTCGGCGATGCGCTTCAGCGTCGCGGCGTAGGCGGGATTGACGAGGCGCTCTCCGATCCCGAGCGGCGTCCCGTCCGGGTGATACCAAGGCGCGATGCGCGGCAGATCCTTTTCCTGCGCGAGCAACGCGTGAAGTCGCGGCGAGACCGGAAACCCGCGTTCGGCAAGCGCTATCGCGGGGGCGAAGAGCCGTGGCCAAGCGAGCTTGCCCCATGCCCAATGCGCCGATTCGAGGAGGCGCAGCACGCCGGGTACGCCGACCGACTTCGCGCTGAGCACGGCGGTTCTGAACGGAAGGGGCTTTCCGTCCTCGCCGAGGAACCTGTCGGGCCGTGCCGCGGCTGGCGCCGTCTCGCGGCCGTCCCAGCTCTCGAGCAGTCCCGATTCCTCAGACCAATGAAGGAGGAACGCGCCGCCTCCAATGCCGGAGGATTGCGGTTCGACGAGGCCGAGCACCATCTGCGTCGCGATCGCGGCATCGATGGCGCTGCCCCCCTGCCGGAGGATGTCGCGCCCCGCGGCTGCGGCCAGCGGGTTCGCCGCGACGACCATGTAATGCGTCGCTTCGACGAGCGCCTTGTCGCGGCGTTCGCTCGGCGGCTCGGGGGCCGGCTGCGCGAGTGCCGGAACCGCAAGCGCCCAGAAAGCGAGAAAGAGAACGCGCAGCATGCCGAGGTCGAAGGCGATATTCCTCGCTATGGTGGCGCGGTTCCGGGCGACAAGGGAAGTCCGGTCGTGCTCCGATCGGGATGCGGCGATCGGCCCGTTCATATTTCCGGGACCGTGTCTAGAGTCGCCCCGGGGGCGGAGGCAGCGAATGAAGTCTCGAACCGCGAAGAAGAGCCGCGCTCGCTCGGCGCAGGAGAGCCTGCGAGGGGATCCCGGCCCGACACCGCAGCTTCGCCATTTCCGAGGAGCGCGCAGCAGATGATCCGACCCGGGCCTTTGAACCTCATTACCGACGTCGAGGGCATCCGGGTCGGAAACGCGGCCGATCCCCGCGTGCGGACCGGCGTCACTGTCGTCCTTCCCGAGGCGCCCGCCACGGCCGCCGCCGACGTGCGGGGTGGCGCGCCCGGAACGCGCGAGATCGATGCGCTGTCGCCGACCTGCCTCGTCGACACGGTCCATGCGCTCGTGCTCGCCGGCGGGTCGGCGTATGGGCTCGACGCGGCCGGGGCGGTCATGGAATGGCTCGCCGAGCGCGGCGTCGGGTTGGTGGTCGGCACGGCGCGCGTGCCGCTCGTCCCCGCCGCGATCCTCTTCGACCTGATGAACGGGGGCGACAAGTCGGGCGCGCCGCCGCACCGTGCGCTCGCAGTCGCCGCCTGCGAGAGCGCGGGGGCGACTTTCCCTCTCGGCAATGTCGGCGCCGGCTACGGCGCCAAGGCCGGCGCTCTCAAAGGCGGGCTCGGCAGCGCCTCTACGGTCGCCGCGGACGGGCTCCAGGTGGGCGCGCTCGTCGCCGCGAACCCGCGCGGGCACGTCGTCATGCCCGACGGCTGTTTCTGGGCCTGGGCGCACGAGATCGGCGAGGAATTCGGCGGCCGGCGTCCGCGGGCGCCGGTTCCCCTCGACTACGGCCTCGAGCGGCTCGACTCGCGCGTCGCGGAGAACACCACGATCGGCGTCGTCGCGACGAATGCCGTCTTGAGCAAGAGCGAGGCGCAGCGTGTGGCGATCATGGCGCAGGACGGGTACGCGCGCGCGATCCGGCCGGTTCACACGCCCTTCGACGGCGACACGGTTTTCGTGCTCGCGACCGGGCGCCATCAGCTCTCCGGGCCGCGCCCGGCCGCGCTCGCGCGTCTCGGCGCGCTCGCCGCCGACACCGTCGCCCGGGCGGTGGCGCGCGGCGTCTACGAGGCCGAAACGCTCGCCCCTTTTCCGTCCTGGCGGGACACGTATAAGGTCTGAGCCATGCTGAAGATCCTCGTCGCGCTCGCCGCGATCATCGTCGCCCTGCCGGCCGCCGCGCAGAAAGACCGGCTCGTGCTCGGCCAGGTGCTGGAGCCGCCCCATCTCGACCCGACGGCCGGCACCGCGGCGGCGATCCGGGAGGTCCTCTACGCGAACGTTCTCGAAGGTCTGACCCGGATCGACGAGAAGTCGGAAGTCCGCCCGCAGCTCGCCAAGAGCTGGACGGTCTCGCCCGACGGCAGGACGTACACCTTCAAGCTGAAGGAAGGCGTCACGTTTCACGACGGCACGCCCTTCAGCTCGGCCGACGTCAAGTTCTCGTTCGAGCGGGCGGCCGCTCCCGATTCGACCAACGCTCTGAAGGCCCTCATCTTCTCCGGGATCGAGGCTGTCGAGACGCCGGACCCCGCGACGGCGGTCGTGCGACTGAAGCAGCCGAACGCGCTGCTGCTCTATTTCCTCGGATGGGCCGATGCTTCGATCTTCTCGCCGAAGACCGCCGCCGAAACCAAGACGAAGCCGGTCGGCACGGGTCCCTTCAAGTTCGTGCGCTGGGTGAAGGGCGACCGTATCGAGCTCGAGCGCTACGACGCCTACAAGGGCGACAAGCCGGCCCTCAAGACGGTGGTGATGCGCTACATCCCGGACCCGTCGGCGGCGGCCGCCGCGGTGCTGTCCGGCGACGTCGATGCGTTCCCGAACTTCCCTGCGCCCGAGGCGCTCCCGCAATTCAGGAACGATCCGCGCTTCACGGTGAAGATCGGGGCGACGGAGGGCGAGACGATCCTCGCCATGAACAACGGCAGGAAGCCCTTCGACGATATTCGGGTTCGCCGGGCGGTCGCGCACGCGATCGACCGCAAGGCGCTCATCGAGGGCATCTATGCCGGACAGGTCGCGGCGACCCCGATCGGCAGCCACTTCTCGCCGATCCATCCGGCCTATGTCGACTTGACGGGCATGTATCCGCACGACGTCGCCGAGGCCAAGGCGCTTCTGAAGGAGGCCGGCTACGGCGACGGGCTGAGCGTCACGCTGAAGCTGCCGCCGCCGACCTATGCGCGCCGCGGCGGCGAGATTCTCGCGCAGCAGCTCGCGGCCGTGGGCATCAAGGTCTCGATCGAGCCGGTGCAGTTCCCGCAATGGCTCGAGAACGTCTTCAGGAACAAGGACTACGACCTCACGGTCATCTCCCACACCGAGCCCTTGGACATCGACATCTATTCGCGGCCGACCTACTACTTCAACTACAAGAACCCCCGCTTCAACGCGATCATCGAGAAGGTGAAGGAGACGCCGGACGAGGCCGAGCGCAACAAGCTCTACGCCGAGGCGCAGCGGATCCTCGCCGAAGACTGCGTCAACGGGTTTCTCTTCCAGCTGCCGAAGATCGGGATCTGGAACAAGGACCTGACCGGGCTCTGGGAGAACAGCCCGATCCAGGCGAACGACGTGACCAAGGTCGCATGGCGCCGGTGAGCGTCGAGCCGCACGGGATCTACCGGCTCGATGTTCTTTTCAGCGACTGCGACCCGGCCCGCCTCGTCTTCTATCCGCGGTTCTTCGAGTGGTTTGACCGCGCGACCTGGACCTTGTTCCGAAAGGCGGGGCTCGAGGGCGACAAGCTCGGCGAGGTCATCTTTCCGCTCGTCGACATCAAGGCGAAGTTTAACGCCCCGGTGCGCTGGGGCGAGCGCTTCGAGGTCGCATCGACGATCCTCGAATGGCGCCGATCGAGCTTCCGGGTTCTCCATGAGGGGCGCGTCGGCGACGCGGTGCGCTGCGTCTCCGAGGAGACCCGGGTCTGGTCCGTTCCGCGCGACGGCGGCATCGAGCCGACCGAGATCCCGCGCGAAATCCGGGACGCTCTGCCGGCGCGCGCCCGAGGCGACGGCTGAGGGTCGAAGGGGGGATCGGTTGCGCGCCGACCGCCCCGCGGCTAAATAGCGCCGACGCCGGAGGCGTCCGGGGCGTAGCTCAGCCTGGTAGAGCGCCAGCTTTGGGAGCTGGATGCCGGAGGTTCGAATCCTCTCGCCCCGACCATTCGACGGGAGAGATATGGCGAAAGCGCGGATCTATCGGCCGAGCAAATCGGCGATGCAATCGGGGCGGGCCAACACGCGCAAATGGGTGCTCGAATACGAGCAGGCGACGCCGCGCTTGCCCGATCCGCTCATGGGCTGGATCAGCGCGGCCGACACCCTCAACCAGGTGAGGCTGCGCTTCGATACGCTCGAGGAAGCCGAGCGCTACGCGAGGGAGCACGGCGTCGAGTACGAAGTGATCGAGCCGCACGAGCGCCGGCCGAAGGTCAAGAGCTACGCCGACAATTTCCGCTACGACCGGGTCCGGTGATATGGTCCGGCGGGGGCGCCCTTAGCTCAGCTGGATAGAGCAGCCGCCTTCTAAGCGGCAGGTCGCTGGTTCGAATCCAGCAGGGCGCGCCACGACTTTCCGGCTGCCGGCGCGACGGTCGCCGCCCTCAGGGGCGGCGGAATCTTGGTCAGCAGGGACCGCCGCGTCGGCGCGATGCCGCTTTCCGCGGCAACGGTTCTTCTTTCCTCCAGCGCTCAGACGTGCTCGGCGACTTTGTCGCGCTCGGCCGCTTTCGCGACGCGCGTGCCGACTGCGCTGGAGCGCCCTTGCTCGTGGCGCCGTACGAGGCCGAGGCGGCGCAATACGCCCTCGATCACGGCCGGGCGTCTTCCGGCGATGAAGCGCGCCGCCACGAGCTTTTCCGCGAGCGGCTGCGGCGTCACCGCGACCGCGGCGCCCCATAGGGCGACGAGCAGCCTTGTGAGCGGCGGCTCCGGCGCCTCGGCAGCAGCTCTCGCCAGGAGGAGCGAGACCCGCCCCAGCCGGTCTTCGCGATAGGGATGCCGCGTCGGGCGCAGCTTCAGAGAGGCGATGCGGTACTGGAGATGGAAGAACGCGCGGTCGAGGAAGTTCGGCGGGAGCGGCGTAGCGGTTCGCGCCGCATGCTCCCCGAGAAACTCCGCGCGCATCCGGTCGAGCTCGACGAAGTACGCGAACCGGTCGGCATCGAGCGTGTCGAGCGCGCCCATGTTGCTGCCGTGAATGCGGTAGTAGCCGAGCGCCTCCGGCAGCGCCACGACGTTGCCGTAGAGGGGGGCGACGGCCGCCAGCATTCCGTCCATTCCGCGCGGATAGCGCTGCGGATCGAAGGGCAGCACGAGATCGAGGAACCAGCGCGCGTAGGCGTTGCCGCTGGTCGGCGGAAACGGATAGAAGCCGGAGCGGAGCAGCGTTTCGCGTATCCGTTGCGGCGTCCAGTCCGGCGGTAGCGGCGGATAGATGCCGCCGAGCGGCGCGCCGTCCTGGTCGATCGTCGCAAGGCAGAACTGGACTGCCGACGTGTCGTGTCGCATCGCCGCGACGACACGTTCCACGGCCTCGCGCCGAAGCGCGTCATCGGCGTCGAGGAAGATGACCACATCGCCGTTCGCGGCGCGCCAGCCGGCGAGGTTCGCTCCTGCCTGGCCGCGGTTCTCCTGAAGCACGGCTCGCACGCGACTGCCGAAGCCGGCGATTACGCGACGCGAGTCGTCGGTCGAACCGTCGTCGACGACGATCACCTCGATCGGATCATAGGTCTGAGCGAGCGCGCTCTCGATTGCGGCGCCGAGAAAGCGCGCGTAGTTGTAGTTCGGGAGGATGACGCTGACGAGCGGTCGGGGCACGCGCACACAACACTCCGCCGTCGCGCGCATATTCGTTCGTCACCATGAGTTGCGCGAGCACCGGCGCTAGCACGCAAGCTCGCCGCCAAAGCGCCGCAAATCGGGCGCGATGACATTTCTTTGCCCCCACGCCGGTTTTGCGGCGCACGGCGTGGGACGCGAAAGGATGCCGTGTCCCGCTTTCAACCGGCGCCGCGTTCGCGCAGCGCGCGGCGGATGATCTTGCCGGTCGCGGTCATCGGCAGCTCCGCGACGAATTCGATGGCGCGCGGGTATTCGTGCGCCGCAAGGCGCGTCTTCACGAACTCCTGAATTTCGCGCGCGAGCCGCTCCGAGGGTTGGTAGCCCGACCGCAGCACGATGAACGCCTTCACGATTTCGGTGCGGACGGGATCGGGCACGCCGACAGCGGCCGCGAGCGCCACGGCCTCGTGCTTCATGAGGCAATCCTCGATCTCGCCCGGGCCGATCCGATAGCCGCCGCTCGTGATGACGTCGTCCGAGCGTCCGAGGAACCAGAGATGTCCGTCCTCGTCCTGACGCCCGAGATCGCCGGTGAGAAGATGCTCGCCGGCGAACTTCTCGCGCGTCGCTTCGGGCTTTCCCCAATAGCCCAGGAACATCACCGGATCCGGCCGTCGGATCGCGATGTGTCCGTTCGTGCCGCGCGGCAGCTCGTTACCGTGCTCGTCGACGATCGCGACGTGATGGCCCGCGACGGGTTTTCCCATCGATCCCGCACGCACCGGAAAGAGCGCCGCGCAATTCGAGACGACGAGGTTGCATTCGGTCTGTCCGTAAAACTCGTTGATCGTGACGCCCAAGGTCGAGCGCCCCCACTCGAGAAGCTCCTCGCCGAGCGTCTCGCCGCCGCTGCCGACGCTGCGCAGCGCGAAGCCGGGAGGCGGCTTCGCGCCGGTCTGGCGGATGAGCTTCAGGGCGGTCGGCGGGAAGAACACGTTCCTCACCGCATGCCGGGCGCAGAGATGAAGCGCCTCCTCGGGGTCGAACTTCCGCGCCCGATGCGCGAGCACGGGAACGCCGTGGTGCCAGGCCGGCATCAGCACGTCGAAGAGGCCGCCGATCCAGGCCCAGTCCGCGGGCGTCCACATGAGGTCGCCCGGCTGCGGAAAGAGATCGTGCGGCTCCTCGACGCCGGGAAGATGACCCAGCAGCACGCGATGCGCATGCAGCGCGCCCTTCGGGTTCCCCGTCGTCCCCGAGGTGTAGATGATCACGGCCGGATCCTCGGCGGAGGTATCGACCGCGGCGAAACGGTCGGAGGCGCGCTCGAGCGCCGCCGCGAGCTCCTCGGCGAGGAAGACGTGGCGAAGCTCGGGCAGGCGGTCGCGAAGCGGCAGGACCTTGGCGCGCCCCGCTTCGTCCGTGACGAGCGCGCGCGCGCCGCTGTCGGCGAGCCGATAGGCGAGGGCGTCCTCGCCGAAGAGCGTGAAGAGCGGCAGCGAGATGAGCCCGGCCTTCCAGGCGGCGATGTGGGCGAGCGCGGTTTCCGGCGCTTGGCCCATCAGGATCGCGACGCGGTCGCCGCGCTGCAGCCCGGCGGCGGTGAAGACGTTCGCGAGCCGGTTCGAGAGCCGCGCGATGTCGCCGAAGCTGAAGCGGCGGACCGTCCCGCCCTCCTCGAGGTAGATCAGCGCGAGGCGGTCGGGCGTCTGCCGGTCTGCGACGTCGACGCCGATGTTGTAGCGCGCCGGAATCTCCCATCGAAAGTTCCGGCACAATGCTTCGTAGCTGTCGGACTTGGGCAGCATGGGCCTACGATAGCCTGCTCCCGGACAGGAGGGGAGGGAGGAGCCGCTTCCCGCCGGCCTTCCCGGTGCCGGAGCGGACGGGGTATAAGCCTCCGATGCCGCTCGATTACGTCGCGTCGGTCTGCCCGCATGACTGCCCGAGCACCTGTGCGCTCGAGGTCGAACGGATCGACGCCCGCACGATCGGACGCGTGCGCGGTGCCGCGGCGCACCCTTACACCGCGGGCGTCGTCTGCGCCAAGGTCGCGCGCTACGCCGAGCGGCAGCACCATCCCCTCCGGCTCGCGCGCCCGCTTCGCCGCGTCGGCGAGAAAGGACGCGCCGACAGCTTCGTGCCGATCGCCTGGGAGGATGCGCTCGACGAGGTCGCCGAGCGCTTCGCGCGGGCAGCCCAGCGCTTCGGGCCGGAGACGGTCTGGCCGTACTACTACGCGGGAACGATGGGGCTGGTGCAGCGCGACGGGATCAACCGTCTGCGTCATGCGATGCGCTACTCGCGCCAGTATTCGACGATCTGCGTGACTCTCGCCGATACCGGCTGGCGCGCCGGCGTCGGTGCCAAGCGCGGCGTCGACAGCCGCGAGATGGCCGAAAGCGATCTCATCGTCGTGTGGGGCGGCAATCCTGTCTCGACGCAGGTCAACGTCATGACCTGGGTTGCGCGGGCGAGGAAGGAGCGCGGCGCGAAGCTCGTCGTCGTCGATCCCTACAGGACGCCGACGGCGGAGGTTGCCGACATCCATCTCTGCGTGCGGCCCGGCACCGACGGCGCTCTCGCGGCCGGGGTGATGCACGTCCTCTTCCGCGACGGGTATGCCGATCGGGCGTACATGGCGCGCTACACCTCGGGCGCGGCCGAGCTCGAGGCGCATCTCGCGCATTGCACGCCGGCCTGGGCGGAGGCCATCTGCGGGGTGCCTGCCGCCGAGATCGAGGCCTTCGCGCGCCTTTACGGAGAGACGAAGCGCAGCTTCCTTCGCGTCGGCTACGGCTTCTCGCGCACGCGGAACGGCAGCCATCAGCTATGGTCCGTGACCTGCCTCCCCGCAGTGACCGGCGCGTGGCAGTACCGCGGGGGCGGCGCCCTCTACGGCGGAGCGGCGCTCTACAAGGACTTCGACCGCACGCTCATCGAAGGCCTCGATCTCCTCGACGAAAGCGTGCGCGAGCTCGACCAGACGCGGATCGGTCCGGTCCTCACCGGGGACAGGCGCGACCTCGGCGACGGCCCGCCGGTCACGGCTCTCCTCGTGCAGAACACCAACCCGATGGTGGTGGCGCCCGAGAGCCTCAAGGTGCGTGCGGGCTTCGCGCGCCCGGATCTCTTCGCCTGCGTGCACGAGCAGTTCATGACCGAGACCGCGCTCATGGCGGACATCGTTCTGCCGGCGACGACCTTTCTCGAGCACGAGGACGTCTACACGGCGAGCGGCCATACGCATTTCCAGGTCGCGCGGAAAGTGGTGGAACCCTTCGGCGAGGCGCGCTCCAATCACGAGGTGATCTGCGCTCTGGCGAAGCGCCTCGGCGCGCGTCATCGCGGCTTCGAGATGACGGCCTGGGAGATCATCGAGGAGAGCCTGCGCCTCTCCGGCTGGCCGAGCGCCGACGCGTTCGAGGGCGGCGGGCGCTGGCTCGACATGGCGCTCCCCTTCGAAACCGCGCACATGCTCGACGGCTTCCCCAACCGCGAGGGCCGATTCCGCTTCAAGGTCGACTGGGCTTCGATCGGCCCCCATTACGAAGGCCTGCCGTCGCTGCCCGGCCATGCCGAGGTGATCGAGAAAGCCGATGCCGAGCATCCGTTCAGGCTCGTCGCGGCGCCGTCGCGCTCATTCCTCAACACGACGTTCAACAACACCCCTTCCAGCGTCGCGCGCGAGGGGCGTCCCACCGCCCTCGTTCATCCCGAGGATCTCGCTGCCCTCGGCCTCTCGCATGGAGACAGGATCCGGCTCGGCAACCGCCGCGGCACGGTCGTTCTTCATGCGAAGTCGTTCGACGGCCTGCAGCGCGGCACCGTGGTGGTCGAAGGGATCTGGCCGAACCACGCGTTCGAGGAAGGGATCGGCATCAACGCGCTGACGAGCGCCGATCCCGGCCGCCCGTGCGGCGGCGGCGTCTTTCACGACACGGCGATCTGGGTGAAGCCGGCCTGAGCGTCCGCGAGGACGCGCCGCGAGGGGATTGGTAGCGGGGACCGGAGCGTTCAACCCGCCGGTGCGGGCGCGCATTCTGAAGGCTCTCGGCTGGAGCGCAGTCGTCGCGGCGACGATCCTCGGCGCGGCGCTCGTCTGGCTGCTGGCGACGCTGCCGCTCTCGCGCGGCGAGGCGGCGTCCCGCGCGCCTTCTCTCCTCCTCGAGGACGCGACCGGCCGGGTCTTCGCGAGCCGCGGCGTCTTTCGCGGGCAGCGCGTCGAGCTCGCCGCGCTGCCGCCATACGTCCCGGCCGCCGTGATCGCGATCGAGGATCGGCGCTTCTATCATCATTTCGGGGTCGATCTCGTGGGCATCGCCCGCGCGCTCGTGAGAAATGTCCGTTCCGGGGGCGTGCGCGAGGGCGCCAGCACGCTTACCCAGCAGCTCGCGAAGATCGAGTATCTCTCGCCGGAGCGCAGCGTGCGCAGGAAGCTCCAGGAGGTGCTGCTCGCGCTCTGGCTCGAGCTGCGCCTCTCCAAGGACGAGATCCTCGTGCGCTATCTCGACAGCGCCTATTTCGGCGCCGGCGCCTGGGGCATCGACGGCGCCGCCCGGCGCTACTTCCTCAAGAGCGCGCGCGAGCTGACGCTTCCCGAGGCGGCGATGCTCGCCGGCCTCTTGAGGGCGCCCTCGGCGTTGTCGCCGGTGCGCGATGCCGAGGCCGCGAAGGCACGCGCGGAGACTGTGCTCGCGGCGATGGTCGAGACCGGCGCGATCGGCGAGGCCGAAGCGGCGGCCGCGCGCGCGCATCCCGCGACCGTCGCGCTCGCACCCGATACGGCCGCGGGCTGGAACTGGGCCGCCGATTGGGCGGCATCCGAGGTCGCACGCATCACCGGGGCGCTCAGCGCCGAGTTTCGGGTCGCGACGACGCTCGACCCGGAACTGCAGGAGATCGCTGAAAAGGTCGTCGGCGAGGTACTCGACCAGGAAGGCGCTCGGAAGCGTGCAAGCGAGGCCGCGCTCATCGCGCTCGCGCGGGACGGAGCCGTGCTCGCCATGGTGGGCGGGCGCGACTACGCGAGGAGCCAGTTCAATCGGGCGACCCAGGCGAGGCGGCAGGCGGGCTCGCTCTTCAAGCTTTTCGTCTATCTCGCCGCGATCGAGGCTGGATATTCGGCCGAAACCGAGATGGTCGATCATCCGGTCGCGATCGGCGATTGGCGTCCGGAGAATTTCAAAGGGGTCTATCGCGGCCGGGTCTCGTTGCGTCAGGCCTTCGCCGAAAGCCTCAACTCGGTCGCCGTCCAGCTCTCCGAAAGCGTCGGCCGCGATCAAGTCGTCCGCATCGCCCGCGAGCTCGGCCTCGCGTCGCCGATTCCGGACGTGCCGAGCATCGCGCTCGGCACCTCGCAGCACACGCTGCTGGAGCTCACCCGCGCTTATGCGAGTATCGCCGCCGGCTTGGGACCGATAGAGGCCTATCTCGTACGCGCGATAAGCGGTCCCGACACGCGTCTTTATCAGCGCGTCGCCCCCGGTGCCGAGCGCCCCTATTGGCCGGCGCGGAACGCGCTCGTGAGCCTGCTGCGTGAAGCGGTGAGGAGCGGAACGGGGCGCGGAGCCGATTACGGCCGGCCCGCTGCCGGCAAGACCGGCACGACCCAGGATTTTCGCGATGCCTGGTTCATCGGCTTCACCGCGGATGCCACCGTCGGCGTCTGGGTCGGCAACGACGACGACTCGCCGATGGCGGAGGTGACGGGCAGCACGCTGCCGGCGACGATCTGGCGCCGTTTCATGGCGATGGCGGACGAGCGCAAGAGCACCCTTGTCGCGGCCGGAAGGTCGGCGGTCGTCGAGGTCGCGGTGCTGCGCGGATATCCGCGCGTCGTCGATACCGGAACGCTGGCGTTCGGCACGCGGCTCGTGCGCCTCGCCGGCGTCGAGGGCGAGCGTGGCGCGTCGGTGCGCACGATGGCGGAGTATCTCCGCGGCAAGGAGGTCGCCTGCCTTCCGGTGGGGGCGGCGCATCGCTGCGAGGTCGCCGGCTACGATCTCGCCGAGGTCGTGCTCTGGAACGGCGGCGCCCGCGCGACGTCCGATGCCGCTCCCGCGCTCAAGGCGGCCGAGAGCGCCGCACGGGCAGGACGTCGCGGCATCTGGACGGCGGTGCCGTAGGCCGGCGCGGCGGGAGCGGCGCCGGAAGGCCCGGCGATCCCGGCGGACTCCGGTGGTCCGTTCGGCGCTATGTTTCCTATATCAAGGCCATGAACGAGAAGCTGCCGACGAAGTCCTCGCGCGCCGAGGTCGAGGCGTTCCTCGAAAAGGTGCGCCGTATGCCCCAGGTGCGCACGGAGGGGCGCGGCCGCCTCGTCTTCGCCATGGATGCGACGGCGAGCCGCGCGCCCACATGGGACCGCGCGTGCAGAATTCAGGGCGAGATGTTCGAGGCGACGGCAGCGCTCGGCGGGCTCGAGATCCAGCTCGTCTACTACCGCGGCTTCGCGGAGTGCAAAGCGAGCCGCTGGCTGACCAGCGCCTCGGAGCTGCACGCCGCCATGAGCTCCGTCTCCTGCGTCGGCGGCCAGACCCAGATCGAGCGCGTGCTCAACCACATTGCCAAGGAAGCGCGGGCGAAGAAGGTCAACGCCGCCGTGTTCGTCGGCGACGCGATGGAGGAGAGCCACGACAGGCTCGCGCATCTCGCGGGCGAGCTCGGCCTTCTCGGCGTTCCCGTCTTCGTTTTCCACGAGGGGGGCGATCCGGTCGCCGCGCGCGCCTTCCAGGACATCGCGCGGCTCTCGAAGGGCGCCTACTGCCCGTTCGACAGCGGCAGCGCCCAGCAGCTCAAGGAACTGCTCGGCGCAGTCGCGGCCTATGCGGCGGGCGGACGGCCGGCGCTCGAGAGCTACGCCGGGCGACGCGGCGGGGCGGCGCTTCTTCTGACGCACCGTCTCGGGAAATGATCTGGATCCTCGCGGGCGTCGGGCTTCTCCTCGTCGTCTGGCTCGTGATGCGGGGCTTCGTTGCGGCGAACCCCTCCGACATTGTCAGGGGCCTGCGTTGGGCCGCTTTCGGTCTCGGCGGTCTCCTCGTTCTCGTGCTGGTGGTGACGGGTCGGCTCGGGCCCGCCTTGGCGCTGGCGGCCGGGCTCGCGCCCCTCTTGATGCGCTGGCGCCCGGCGAGCGGGCCGACCTCGCCGGGCGGCGACAGCTCGGAAGTCGAGACGGAGTGGCTTCGGATGAGTCTCGACCACGACACCGGGCGGATGGAGGGCACAGTGCGGCGCGGCCCGTTCCAGGGCCGGCGTCTTGCCGAGCTCGGGCGCGACGAGCTTCTCGAGCTGTGGCGCACGCTGCGCGCCGATGACGAGGCCAGTGCGAGCCTCCTCGAATCCTGGCTCGACAATGCCTGGCCCGATTGGCGCCGGGGCGAGAGCAGGCCGCCGCCCCGCGCGACACGGATGACGCGCGAGGAGGCACTGCAGGTGCTCGATCTGCAGCCGGGGGCGAGCCCTGAGGAAATCCGTGCAGCGCATCGCCGATTGATGCTCAAGGTCCATCCCGACCAGGGCGGTTCGACTTGGCTCGCCGCCCGGCTCAACGAGGCGCGGGACGTGCTTCTCGGCGAAGGAGGGGAGAGCGCCGGCAACCGTTAACGCGTTGCGCGAGCGGCGCGGCCCGTGTCACAACCTTGCGGGAACATTCGGGAGAGTCAGCCGTTTTCCGCCGAGCCCATTAGAAAGAGCAGTCGATAATGAAGAAAAAAGTCCGCAAGGCCGTCTTTCCGGTCGGCGGCCTCGGTACCCGGTTTCTGCCGGCGACCAAGGCCATGCCGAAGGAAATGCTGACCCTCGTCGACAAGCCGCTCATCCAATACGCAATCGAGGAGGCCGCGGCGGCGGGGATCGAGGAGTTCATCCTCGTCACGAGCCGTGCCAAGTCCTCGATGGAAGATCATTTCGACTACCCCTACGAGCTGGCGAAGACGCTAGAGGAGCGCGGGAAGACCGCCGAGCTCGCGCTTCTCGAGAAGATGCTCCCGGCGGCCGGGCGCGTCGTCTACACGCGCCAGCAGAAACCTCTCGGATTGGGGCATGCCGTCTGGTGCGCGCGCGACCTCGTCGGCGACGAGCCGTTCGCGGTGCTGCTCCCCGACGACGTCATTCTCGGCGACAAGCCTTGCCTTAGCCAGATGGTGGAGGCGCACGAGGCGACGCAAGGCAACATCGTCGCCGTCATGGAGGTGCCGCGCGAGCATACGAAGCGCTACGGCGTCCTCGACATCGCCGAGGACAATGGAAAGCTCGTGTCGGTGAAGGGGCTCGTCGAGAAGCCCGATCCGAAGGATGCGCCCTCGACGCTCACCATCATCGGCCGCTACATCCTTCTGCCCGAGATTTGGAGCCATCTCGACCGCCACGAGAAGGGCGCCGGCGGCGAGATCCAGCTCACCGATGCGATGGCGAAGATGATTGGCGGCAAGCCGTTCCACGGGCTACGCTTCGAGGGGACGCGCTACGACTGCGGCGACAAGCTCGGCTGGCTCGAGGCGAACATCGCCTTCGCGCTGGCGCGTCCCGATCTCGCGGATTCGATGAGGGACATTCTGCGGAGGTTTTCGTCACGATGAGCGGCCACCGTTTCGATCCGACGATCCTTCGCGAGTACGACATCCGCGGCCGGGTCGGGAAAACCCTCCATGAGGCGGATGCTCGCGCGATCGGACGCGCCTTCGCCGTCATGCTGAAGGAGCAGGGCGGACGGACGGTCGCGGTCGGCTACGACGGGCGTCTTTCCTCGCCCGCGCTCGAGGCGGCGCTCGTCGAGGGGCTCTCCGGCGCCGGCGCCAATGTCGTCCGGGTGGGCCTCGGTCCGACGCCGATGCTGTACTTCGCCGCGTCGACGCTCGGCGTCGAGGGCGGGATCATGATCACCGGGTCGCACAACCCGCCCGACTACAACGGCTTCAAGATGATGCTCGGCAAGAGGTCGGTCTTCGGCGAGGCGATCCAGAAGCTCGGACGCATCGCCGCTGGCGGCGACTTTCCGACCGGGCAGGGACAGGTGACGGAAAAGCGCGTCCTCGACGCTTACGTCGACCGGCTCCTTCGCGACTACGACGGGGAGCGGCCGCTCCACGTCGCCTGGGACCCCGGGAACGGCGCGACTGGCGAGGCGGTCGAAAAGCTCATCGCGAAGCTTCCGGGCCGGCACGAGCTCATCAACGCGAAGATCGACGGCACCTTCCCGGCGCACCACCCCGACCCGACCGAGGTGAAGAACCTGAAGCAGCTCCAGGCGCTGGTGGCCGAGAAGAAATGCGAGCTCGGCATCGCCTTCGATGGCGACGGCGACCGGATCGGCGTGATCGACGGCGAGGGCCGGATCCTCTGGGGCGACCAGCTCATGGTCATTCTCGGCGGCGACGTGATCCGGCGTCAGCCGGGCGCGACGATCATCGCCGACGTGAAGGCGAGCCAGGTGCTGTTCGACGAGCTGAAGCGGATGGGCGGCAGCCCCCTCATGTGGCGCACCGGACATTCGCTCATCAAGACGAAGATGGCCGAGACCGGGGCGCCGCTCGCCGGCGAGATGAGCGGGCACATCTTCTATGCCGACCGGTACTATGGCTACGACGATGCGCTATACGCGGCGGTGCGCCTTCTCGGCATTCTCGGACGCAGCGGCGAAAGCATCGCCCGGATGCGCGACCGGCTGCCGCAGGTCGTCAACACGCCCGAGCTCCGCTTCCCGTGCCCGGAGGAGCGCAAGTTCGCGGTCGTCGAGGAGGTGAAGAACCGGCTCCGGGCGGCCGGTGCCGACGTCAACGACATCGACGGCGTACGGGTGCGCTCGGGCGACGGATGGTGGCTTCTGCGCGCCTCCAACACCCAGGACGTGCTCGTGGCCCGAGCCGAGGCGAAGAGCGAAGGGGGGCTTGCCGCGCTCAAAGCGCAGCTCGCCGATCAGCTGCGGCAGAGCGGCATCGAGCCGCCGCAGCTCTAGCCGAAGGACGCGGTTTTCGCCGCGCCCCGAGCGAAGCAAAGGACGAATGCTAGGGATCTCGTTCCCAGCCCCGCCAGCCGACCCGGAGGCGGAGCAGCTGCGCGCGGAAGTGCGCGCGTTCCTCGAGACGGAGCTCGCCGATCGTCCGCCCCGCGAGCGCGCGAGATCCTGGAACGGGTTCGATGCGGCGTTCAGCCGGAAGATGGGCGAGCGCGGCTGGATCGGCATGACCTGGCCCAAGCGCTACGGCGGGCACGAGCGGAGCGCGCTCCACCGCTACGTCGTGCTGGAGGAGATGCTCGCCGCCGGCGCGCCGGTCGCCGCTCACTGGATCGCCGACCGACAGAGCGGGCCGCTGCTCCTGAAATTCGGCACCGAGGAGCAGCGACGATCCATCCTGCCGCGCATCGCCGCGGGCGAGTGCTTCCTCTGCATCGGGATGAGCGAGCCCGACTCGGGGTCCGATCTCGCCGCCGTGCGCACCCGCGCTCAGCCGGTCGACGGCGGCTTCCGCGTCAACGGTACGAAGCTCTGGACGACCTACGCCCACCGCGCCCATTACATGATCCTCTTCTGCCGCACCGATGGTGGCGCGGAGAGCCGGCACGAGGGCACGAGCCAGCTTCTCGTCGATCTCGAGAACACGCCCGGTATCACCATTCGTCCGATCTTCGACCTCTCGGGCGCGCATCACTTCAACGAGGTCGTCTTCGAGGATGTCTTCCTTCCCGAGAGCGCCCTCATCGGAAAGCGCGGCGAGGGATGGAAGCAGGTGATGAGCGAGCTCGCCTTCGAGCGCAGCGGACCCGAGCGGTTTCTTTCCTCGATGTCGCTCTTGACCGAGCTGGTGCGCGTGCTGGGCGAAGCGCCATCCGACCGCGCGGCAATAGCGCTCGGCCGGCTGACGGCGCATCTCCTCGTCTTGCGCCGCCTCTCGCGCTCGGTGGCCGGCATGCTGGAGAAGGGCGAGAACCCCGCCCTGCAAGCGGCCCTGGTCAAGGATCTCGGCGCCGTCTTCGAGCAGGAAATTCCGGAGATCGCGCGTCAGCTGGTCGAAACCGAGCCCGACGCCAAGTCGACGCAGGAATTCTCCGCCGTTCTCGCCCGCACGCTGATGGATGCGCCGAGCTTCTCGCTGCGCGGCGGCACGCGGGAGATCCTGCGCGGGATCATCGCGCGCGGCCTCGGGTTGCGCTGACCGGCTCGGTTTCGGTGGTGGCGGCGGACGCCTGACCTGCTTCCGTCCGCGGCGACTCTACGCGGTCCGCGCCTGAGGGAAGCGGCGCCCCGGGATGGAAGAGCCAGCTCGCGATGTCGTGCGCAACGACCGCAGAGTCGAGGTCGCGCGTCAGAAGGTGATAGCCGAGCGGGTAGCGGGCGATTCGGATTTGCGGATCGGGCGGCAGCCGGCGAAGGGCGGCCAGGGTCGGCCGCTGCGCGATGATCTGGTCGTTCTTGCCGTAGAGCCAGAGGGCCGGGCCGCGCAATTCTGCTGTAGCGTCGAACGCGTCGGTCATCAGTTCGACGAGCCCGGCGATGGCGTCGACGCGGGCGCCCTTCAAGACCATCGGATCGGCCTGCAACGCCCTCAATGCCGCGATGTTGTCGGAGGCTCGGATCCTCAGCCCGGCGCCGGTGAGCACCATGTCCGGCGCGACCGCCTCGGCGAGCGCGAGCGCGGCGCGTTGCACCGCAGGCATCACCTGCTTGCCCCAGACGGCCGGCGCCGAGAGCACCGCCGAAGCGCAGCGCGTCTCCTGTCGCGCAAGGGCGAGGATGATTACTGCCGCGCCCATGCTTTCACCGAGGCAATGGACCGGGGTTCCGGGATGGCGGCGGCGCAGGAGATCGAGCGCCGTGCCGAAGTCGCGTACCAGCGGCTCCGTGCCCGGCCACCAGTTGCGGCCCGGCGCGCCGCCGAAGCCGCGCTGGTCGTAGGCGTAGGTCGCGACGCCGCGCTGCGCGAGAAAGCGGCCGAGCGTGGCGAAGGCGCGGCCGTAGTCGTTCATCCCGTGAAGCGCGAGGACGATGGCGCGGGGCGGCGTCGGCGGCGTCCAGCGGTGAAGCGGAAGCTGCGCGCCGTCCTCGGCAACGAACGCCTCGTCGGCGAGCCCGGGTCCTTCCGGGCCCGGCAGCATGGGGATGTTGCTCGTCGTGCAAGCGCCGAGAAGGAGGAGGCTCAGAAGAAGGAGGGCTCGCATCGCTTTCCGCCGATTCTCGGCGGATTGTCCTCTCCGCTGCAAATCCGGAGATGATCCCGGGGTCCTTTTCATGGCGGGGAGAGAAAAAAGGCCATGGCGGCATTCCGGCGCATGACTCCGGCTGCCGGCGGCCGGCGGTTGAACCCGAGGCGGCTCCGTTGTCTTCTGTGCTTTTCCGGACAGAAGACTGAGGAGGCGACGCGTGGACAAGGACCGTTACGAAAAGGGGCTCGAGATCCGCCGTCAGGTGCTGGGCGCGGAGTACGTCGACCGGGCGCTCCAGAACGTCGGCGATTTCGATCGCCAGTTCCAGACCCTGGTCACCGAGATGGCGTGGGGCGAGTGCTGGGGCGATCCGACGCTCGGGCGCAAGGAGCGCTCGATTCTCAATCTCGGCATGCTGGCCGCGCTCGGGCGCATGCACGAGTTCGAGCTCCACTTCCGCGGCGCGATCAAGAACGGCCTCACCGCCGATCAGCTCCGCGCGGTCCTGATCCAGATCGCGGTCTATTGCGGGATTCCGTGCGGCGTCGAGTGCTTCCGGATCGCCAAGAAGGTGCTGGAGGAGACGCGCGCCTGAAGCGGGCGTCTCAGACCGCGAGCGAGTGGCGGGCCGTTCCGCGCTGGAGATAGGCGTCGAAGAGGGCGCAGACGACGCGCACCAGCGGCCGGCCCGCTTCGGTCACGGTGATGGTCCAACCGTCGCGCGTGAGAAGCCCGTCCGCCGCGAGCGCGTCGAGACCGGGCAGCACGTCTGCGAAATGCGACGGGCTGCGGCCGTACCGTGCAGCGATCGCCGCGACGTCGACATGGAGATCGCACATGAGCCGCTCGATGATCTCTCGGCGGAGAAGGTCTTCGGGCGTGACCGCGATCCCGCGCGCGGTGGCGAGGCGGCCCGCCTCGATCCGCTTGCGATAGGTCGTGTTGTCGCCCGTGTTCTGCACGTAGCCCTGCGGCAGCGTGCCGATCGCGGACGCCCCGAAGCCGAGGAGCACCGGCGCGGTATCCGTCGTGTAGCCCTGGAAATTCCGCCGCAGGGTCCCGTCGCGGAGCCCGAGCGCCATCGGGTCGTCGCGGTGCGCGAAATGATCGAGCCCGATGCGGACGTAGCCGTGCGCGACGAGCCGCTCGGCGGCGGCCTCGGCCTGGCGCAGCCGTTCCGCGGGGCCCGGGAGCTTGTCCTCGGGCAGGAGGCGCTGATGCTTCTTCATCCACGGCACATGCGCGTAGCCGAAGAGCGCGACGCGGTCCGGCCGGAGGGTCGCCGCCTGATCCACGGTGGCGACGACGCTTTCGACGGTCTGGAGCGGCAGCCCGTACATGAGGTCGAGATTGATCCCGCCGATCCCCGCGCTGCGCAGCCAGCCGACCGCGCGCGCGGTCATCTCGAAGGGCTGTATGCGGTTGATCGCGGCCTGGACCTCGGGGTTGAAGTCCTGGACGCCGAGGCTCGCGCGGCGCAGCCCGGCGGCGGCGAAGCCCGCGACCTGCTCCTCGGTGAGGATGCGCGGATCGAGCTCGGCTGCGATCTCCGCGTCGTCGCCGAAGCTGAACGATTGCCGCAGCAGCGCTGTGAGCCGCGCGAGCCCATCGCTGCCAAGCATGTTCGGGGTGCCGCCGCCCCAGTGCACGGCGACGATCTCCGGCGCGCAGAGCTCGGCGACGAGCGCGATCTCCCGCGCGAGCAGCTCCGTGTAGTCGTCGATCGGCTTCTGCCCGTGCACCACGGCGGTGTGGCAGCCGCAGTACCAGCAGAGGGAGGCGCAGAACGGGACGTGCAGGTAGAGCGATGCCGGCGTGCCTGCAGGAAGGCGCCGGAGCCAGTCCGAATAGACGGCATCGTCCACCGACGGCGTGAAGTGCGGCGCCGTCGGATAGCTCGTGTAGCGCGGCACGCGCGACTCGTACTTCGCGGCGGCCGTGCTCTTCTCGAGGACCTCGCTCGTCATCGTGGCGAAGAATGGACCGTGCGGCGCAAGCCCACCTTGTCTTGGATCAAGCGCCGAAGCGATCCGTATTTCCTTCTCGACTAGCTTCCGCTCTTGCGGTCGAACGCCTTCTTGACCAGCCAGAACTCGAAGAACACGGCGAAGAGGAAGAGGGCGGTACCGAAGATCGCCATCCCCTGGTCGAGGGCGTTCGCCGCCGCGACAAGGCCCAGAAGCCCCAGCAGCAGGACGAGGGCGCCGATGACGAAATCGCTCATTTCTCGTCTCCTTGATCGTCGAAGAGGATGCGCGCTGCGGCGCCGTCGAGGTCGTCGTACTGGCCGGAACGCAGCGCCCAAAGGAACGCGCCGAGACCGAGCAGGCCCATGAACAGCGCGATTGGGATCGTGTAGAGAAGGCCGATCATTTCATGCCCCTGAGGCGGAAGGCGTTGCCGATGACGACAAGCGAGGAGGACGACATCGCGACCGCCGCGAGCAGCGGGGTGACGAGGCCGGCCACCGCGAGCGGCACGGCGAGCACGTTGTAGAGGATCGCAAATCCGATGTTCTGGCGGACGAGACGCTCGGCGCCGCGCGCCACCGCGAGCGTCTCGGTGACGGCGGCGAGCGAGTCCCGCTGGAAGACGACATCCGCGGCGGTACGGCTGACGTCCGCCGCCGTTGCGGGCGACATCGAAACCGCGGCGCCGGCGAGTGCGGGCGCGTCGTTGAGCCCGTCGCCCACCATCAGCACGTTTCCGGGCAGCGCGGCGACCGTCGCGGCCTTCTCGGCCGGACTGACCCCGGCGCGCCACTCGTCGATGCCGAGCGCCGCGGCGACCGCAGCCACTGCCGCGGGGCGGTCGCCCGAAAGCAGAAGCACGCGCTTGCCCTCGCGCTTCAGCGCGGCGACCGTTGCGGCGGCGTCGGGGCGGAGCGCGTCGCTGAAGCGGAACCGGTGCGGGGCGGCGCCCGGGCGCGCGAGCCAGAGCTCGGGACCCGTCGTCTCGTCCTCGGTCGCGACGCCGCAGAAGCGGCGGCTGCCGATGCGGATCTCGCCGCAGCTGAGGCCCTCGCCAGGATGTTCCTCGACGCCCTCGGCCGCAGGCACGTCGGGCGCCGCGGCACGGATCGCGCGCGCGAGCGGGTGGCGGCTCGAGGCGGCGAGCGAAGAGGCGAGGCGGAGCGCATCCGGCTCGGCGTCGGCCGGATCGAGCTCCGGTGCGCCGAGCGTCAGAGTTCCGGTCTTGTCGAAGACGACGGTGTCGACCGAAGCGAGGCGCTCGAGAGCGGTCGCCGATTTCAGCAGGATGCCGCGCTTCATCAGCCGCCCGCTCGCGATCACCTGAACGGCCGGAACGGCGAGGCCCAGCGCGCACGGGCAGGTGATGATGAGAACGGCGACGGCGTTCATGAGCGCCGCCTGCCAAGGCGCGCCGCCGAGCCCGACCCAGCCGAGGAAGGTGAAGAGGGCGAGCGTGTGCACTGCCGGCGCGTAGCGCCGGGCGACGCGGTCGGCGAGGACGACGAACCGCGCGCGGCCCTGCTCGGCGGCCTCCATGAGGCGGACGATCTCGGCAAGGAAGGTCGCCTCGCCGGTTGCAGTGACTTCGATCCGCAGAGGCGCGGCGAGGTTCAGCATGCCGGCGTAGACGAGATCGCCGACGCCGGCCGGCGCCGGGGTCGTCTCGCCGTCGACGAGGCTGCGGTCGAGCTCGGAGCGTCCGGCGACGATGCGGCCGTCCGCGGCGATGCGCTCGCCCGGCGCTACGAGGATCGTGCTGCCGATCGCGAGCTCGGTCGGGCGGACGCGCACCGTCCTCCCCCCGGGCTCGACGAGAGTCGCGGGAGCGGCCGAGAGCGCGACGAGGTTTTCTGCGGCGGAACGCGCCCGACCGCGTGCGCGATGGTCGAGGTAGCGGCCGACGAGCAGGAAGAAAAGCAGCGTCACCGCGCTGTCGAAGTAGGCGTGCGGTCCGGAATTGATCGTTTCGAAAAGGCTCATCGCGGCCGCGAGGACAACGCCGATCGAGATCGGCACGTCCATGTTGGTGCGCCGGGCACGGAGCGCGGCTGCCGCCGATTCGAAGAACGGCATCCCGGCGACGGCGATCGCCGGCAATGCGATGAGCGCCGAGATCCAGTGCAGGAGGTCGCGCGTTGCGCTCCCCATGTCTTCGGCGAGCCCTGCCCAGACCGCGACCGAGAGCAGCATGATGTTGCCGGCGGCGAAGCCGGCGACGGCGAGCGCGCGCAGCAACTGACGCTCGCGCCGCTCGGCGAGGCTGACGAGCGCCGACGGGTCGAAGGGGACGACGCGATAGCCGAGGCGCTGGACCGCCTCGACGAGCCGCCCAGCCGCCGCCTGTGCTCCCTTCCAGCGCAGCCGGAGCCGCCGGCTGCCGAGATTGACGCGCGCCGCGACGACCTCCGGATCGCGTTTCAGCGCCGTCTCGATGAGCCATACGCAGGCGGCGCAGGAGAGTCCGTCGACGAGAAGATCGAGGGCGGCGGTGCCGTCGCTCTCGATTCGCACGAAGGCACTCGGGTCAGGCGCGGACTCGGCGACGGGGCGTGGAGCGGCCGCCGTTCGGCGCGCGTAGTACTGGCCGAGCCCCAGCTCGTTGATGAGCGCCCAGGCGCCCGCACAGCCCGGGCAGCAGAACCGCTCTGCGCCCGCCGGCAGGTCGGCGCCGCAGTGGATGCAGGCGGCGGCAGCGGTAGCGGCAGCCGTACTCATCGCACGATGATGCGCTTCGTCGCCGAGACGAGGTCGGTGCCGCGCCGTGCGACGAATTCGAGATCCCACTGCCCGGGCCGCGGTAGCGGGAGCGCGGCTGCGTAGCGGCCGGGCGCCGTCTCGGCGAGCGTCAGCTCCACCGGGGCATCGGGACCGAGCGGGCGCAGGGCGGTGATCGTCGCCGAGAGCCCTTCGACCGGCGCTCCCGCCCGTGTCGTCACCTGCACCTCCGCCACCCCGTCCCGCCACTCCACGGCGGCCTTCCAGCCGAGCGCATCCTGCGCCGCCGCGGCCGCGAGCTCCGCGTTGTAGGCCCTGCCGCGCTCGAACGGATGCTCGGTGACGAGGCCCGGCGCGGAGCTGATCGCGAGCCAGATCATCACCGCGTTGGCGGCGATGACGATTCCGAAGACCGTCGCGAAGATGGTGGCGACCGTGGAGCCGCGCATCGCTTGTCTCCTACGTCACCGTCCAGGACCGCGCAGCGTGGCGGCGTACTCTGCCGTCTCGCCGTCGGCGGCGCGGAAGGTGAAGGTGAGGGGTGCCTCGCCGGAAACCGCTCCTTTCGGCGTGCGGATGAAGACGCGCCAGGTTCCGACCGCGTCGGCTGGAACGAGGACGTCGAGCCCGTCCGTGAGAGC
>JADGGZ010000259.1 GCA_019689675.1 Rhodospirillales bacterium
TCAATATATTTTATTAAAAATGTAACAAAAGACCGCGCCGCGGCGGGGCGGCCGGCCGCGCGCCTACGATCCCGAGCGGGCGCTGCGCGACGCCCGGGACGCGTTCTGGAAAGCGGGCTACGCCGCGACGTCGCTCGACGAGCTGAGCGCCGCGATGTCGATGAACCGGCCGAGCCTCTACGCCGCATTCGGCGACAAGCGAGCGCTCTATCTCGCGACCCTCGAGCGTTATCGCGACGAAGCGCGCGCCCAGCTGGCGGAGAGGCTGAGCGGCGCGAGGCCGCTCGGCGAGGAGTTGCGCGGCCTCTACGCCTTCGCGCTCGCGAGCTATCTTGCGGGCCCCGAGCCGCGCGGCTGCTTTCTGATCGGCACCGCCGTGACGGAAGCGAACGGCGATCCCGAGGTCCGCGCGGTTCTGGCGGCCGCGCTCGGCGAGATCGAGGCCGCCTTCGCCGCGCGATTCCGCCTGGCGCGCGAGCATGGCGAAGTGGCGCAAGAGGCCGATCCCGCCGCGCTGGCGCGGCTCGCCGCGGCCACGCTCTACAGCCTCGCGATTCACGCCCGCGCCGGGGTGCCGCGTCCCATGCTCGATTCGATCGCCGAGGCGGCCGTCGGCCTCCTGTGCGGTCCGCCAGCTCCCTCCTCGCGCAGCGCGCGCAGGCGCGGGAAGAGGGGGAGCGACAAGGAAATCCGCACGCCGAGATAGCCTCGGCGGTCGCGTTTTCGGCCATCACTGTGCGGTGCCGCGCGGATCTTCGGAGGAAGAAGCGCGCCGTTCCTGCGATCCTGATCGTCGAATTGTTGTCTCGGGCCGTTCGCCTCCCTACAGTCCGCGCGACCGCATTCGGGGGAAGTCGATGGAGAACGGCAGCATTCGCGTCACCGAGGAGGAAGCGCTCCAGTTCCACACGCAGGGTCGGCCCGGCAAGATCGAGATCGCCCCGACCAAGGCGCTGACGACGCAGCGCGATCTCTCGCTCGCCTATTCTCCTGGGGTCGCCTGGCCCTGCATCCATATCGGCCGCGACAAGGACCTCGCCTACGACTACACGGCCAAGGGCAACATGGTCGCCGTGATCTCGAACGGCACCGCCATCCTCGGCCTCGGCGATCTCGGCGCCCAGGCCTCGAAGCCGGTGATGGAGGGCAAGGCCGTTCTCTTCAAGCGCTTCGCGGGGATCGACAGCTTCGACCTCGAGATCGATACGAAGGACGTCGACGCGTTCGTCAACTGCGTGCGCTACCTTCACCCGTCCTTCGGCGGCATCAATCTCGAGGACATCAAGGCGCCGGAGTGCTTCATCATCGAGCAGCGCCTCAAGGAGCTGCTCGACATCCCGGTCTTTCACGACGATCAGCACGGCACCGCGATCATCGCGACGGCGGGGCTCCTCAACGCGCTCCAGCTCACCGGCCGCGACCTCCGCGAGATCCGGATGGTGGTGAACGGGGCCGGCGCGGCCTCGATCGCCTGCGTCGAGCTCCTGAAGTCGATGGGCCTGCCGCACGGCAACGTCGTGCTCTGCGACACCAAGGGCGTCGTCTACGAAGGCCGCACCGAGGGCATGAACCAGTGGAAGTCGGCGCATGCGGTCCCCACGAAGGCGCGCACGCTCGCCGAGGCGATGGAGGGCGCCGACGTGTTCTTCGGCCTTTCCGTCAAGGATGCCGTGACGCCCGACATGGTCCGGTCGATGGCGGCGCAGCCGATCCTCTTCGCCATGGCCAATCCCGACCCGGAAATCACGCCGGAGGCCGCGCGCGCGGCGCGACCCGACGCGATCATCGCCACGGGGCGCTCCGACTATCCGAACCAGATCAACAACGTCCTCGGTTTCCCCTACATCTTCCGCGGCGCGCTCGACGTGCGCGCGCGGGAGATCAACGACCGCATGAAGATCGCCGCCGCCGAGGCTCTCGCCGCGCTCGCGCGCGAGGACGTGCCGGACGAGGTGGCCGCGGCCTACGCCGGCCGGCGCCTCAGATACGGCCCCGACTATCTCATCCCGACTCCGTTCGATCCCCGCCTCATCTGGTGGGTGCCGCCCGCGGTGGCGAAGGCGGCGATGGACAGCGGGGTCGCCCGCAAGCCGATCGGCGACATGGAGGGGTACCGGCGCGCGCTTCGCGCGAAGTTCGACCCGACTGCGGCGACACTGCAGCTCATCTTCGAGGAGGTTCGGGCGCGACCGAAGCGGGTCGTCTTCGCCGAGGGCGAGGAGGAGCGCGTCATCCGCGCCGCGATCGCCTATCACAACGCGGGCTACGGTACGCCGATCCTGGTCGGCCGCGAGGAGCGGATCCGCGAGACGATGCGCGCTGCGGGCCTTCCTGAGCCGCAGGGAATCGAGATCCACAACGCGCGGCTGTCGCAGCGCAACGCCCATTACGTCGATCTGCTCTATCAGCGCAGCCACCGGAGAGGCGCGCTGCTGCGCGACTGCCAGCGGATGGTCAACCAGAACCGGAACGTCTTCGCCGCGTGCATGGTGGCGGCCGGCGACGCCGATGCGCTGGTGACGGGCACGACGCGGAACTGGTCGAGCTGCTACGAGGATCTCTGCCGCGTGCTGGCTCCGAAGCCGGGCGCGCGCGTCTTCGCGATCACGGTCCTCCTGACGCGCGGCCGCACCGTGTTCCTCGCCGACACGCATGTGCACGACCTCCCGGAGGGAGAGCTTCTCGCCGACATCGCGACCCAGGCGGCGAAGAAGGCGCGCTCGATGGGACAGGAGCCGCGGGTCGCGCTGCTCTCGTTCTCGAATTTCGGCAATCCGATGCGCGAGCGCGCGCAGCGCATCCGCGACGCCGTCGCCATCCTCGATCAGCGCAATCCCGGCTTCGAGTACGACGGCGAGATGAATGCCGACGTCGCGCTCAACTACGCGCTGATGAAGCAGCTCTACCCGTTCTGCCGCCTGTCCGGCCCCGCCAACGTTCTCATCATGCCGAGCCTCCACGCCGCCAACATCTCGGCACGGATCCTGGCGCAGCTCGGCGGCGGCACCACCTTGGGGCCGCTCCTCGTCGGGCTCGAGCGTCCGGCGCAGATCGTCGAGCTCGGCGCCACGGTCTCGGACCTCGTTAATCACGCCGCGCTCGCCGCCCACGACTCGATCGGGTGAAGCCGCTCGCCGCCGCCACCGCGCTCGTCGCCGCGCCGGCGCTCCTCGTCCTCGCCGGTCTCGCCGTCTTCGGCCTCCTCGGCCTCGGCTGGGCCGCGCTCGCCGCGCTCCTCGTCGTCGCCGGGACGGCTTTGGCGGTGCGGCCCATCGTCGAGGGCCTCGTATCCATGCGCGCCGCCGTCGAGCGGCTCGCGGCGGAGGGGGAGAAGCCGCCGGACCTCCGCCCCGCTCACCCGCTCGCCGCCGCGCTCTGGCTCTCGATCGTCCGCCTCGCGCGCGATTGGCGCGAGCGGTGCCGGCAAAACGAATCCGAGCTCGCCGACGTCCGCGCCGTGCTCGACGGCCTGCCTCAGCCGCTCCTGCTTCTCGACGAGCGGCGGCGAATCGCCAGGGCCAACGCCGCGGCAACCGCCGTCTTCGGCGGCGAGATCGTCGGGCACGATCTCGCCGTCGCGCTCCGCCAGCCCTCGCTGCTCGACGCCGCCGACGGCGTCCTCGCCGACGGCGCGGGGCACATCGTCGAGCTCGCCTGGCCCGATGGGCGGCACTTCCGAGTCCGGCTCGAGCGGTTCGGTGCCGGCGCGATCGTCACGCTGCACGACGTCACCGCGCTGAAGCGCGCCGATCAGCTTCGCGCCGATTTCATCGCCAACGCGAGCCACGAGCTGAGGACGCCGCTCGCGACGCTTCTCGGCTTCATCGAGACGCTGCAGGGCCCCGCGAGGGACGACGCGGCCGCGCGCGAGCGGTTCCTCGCGATCATGAAGACCCAGGCGGCCCGCATGACGCGGCTCGTCGACGACCTTCTGTCGCTGTCGCGGATCGAGATGCGCGAGCATCAGGCGCCGACCGGGCGTGTCGCCCTTCCGGCCCTTCTCGGCACCGTCGCCGAGGCGCTCGCGCTTCGCGCCGAAGCGCGCGGGATGCGGATCGCGGTCGAGATCGCGCCCGGCCTTCCCGAGGTGATCGGCGACGCCGACGAATTGACGCAGCTCTTCCAGAACCTTCTCGACAACGCGATCAAGTACGGGCGGGCGGGAACGGCGGTCTCGGTGACGGCCGGCCCCGGCCCGCTCGGCGTCTCCGTCGCCGTGCGCGACGAGGGCGACGGCATCCCGCCCGCCCATATTCCACGCCTCACCGAGCGCTTCTACAGGGTCGATGCCGCGCGTTCGCGAGAGGTCGGCGGCACCGGCCTCGGTCTCGCGATCGTGAAGCACATCCTCGGTCGCCACCGCGGCAGGCTCGAGATCGCGAGCGAGCTCGGCAAGGGATCGGTGTTCACGGTTCATCTGCGCGCCTGAGAGCGCCCCCAGGCGAGCGCCCCCAGGCGGCGTCACGAAACCGAAACACCATTGTCATTTTCGGGCAACCGCGCGGGGCTAGGACTGGCGCGCCAGCAATGGAGGATCGCAGTGCCTAGTCATACCCGCCGCGCCTTCTGCGCCATCCTGATCGGGGCGATGACCGTCGCAGGCGCCGCCTTCGCGGCCGAGACCATCTCGGGGGCGGGCGCGACGTTTCCCTACCCGGCCTACGCGAAATGGGCCGAGGCGTACCACGCCAAGACCGGCGTTGCGGTGAACTATCAGTCGATCGGCTCCGGCGGCGGCATCAAGCAGATCCAGGCGAAGACCGTCGATTTCGGCGCCTCCGACATGCCGCTGAAGCCCGAGCTCCTCGAAAAGCACGGCCTCATGCAGTTTCCGGCGATCATGGGCGGCGTCGTGCCGGTCGTGAACGTG
>JADGGZ010000260.1 GCA_019689675.1 Rhodospirillales bacterium
CGGAATGTCGAGCTCGACGCACTTCGCATAAAACGGGTACCAGCGCGCATGGTCCGGCGCCAATTCGAACCAGTGCGGGTAGAAATGCGCGCCGATGAAACCGTCGTCCCGGACCGCCCGCTCCAGCTCCCGGACCCCCTTCATTCCTTCGGTCGGATCGAGGCCCGCCAAGCCGTAGAACCGGTGCGGATAACGCTGCACCGCCTCGGCGACGAGCCTGTACGGGACGTGATAACAGGCGCGGTGGCCGAGCGGCCCGACCTTGGCGGCGATGAGAAACGCCTTCTCGATGCCCGCCGCGTCCATGCGCGCCAGCATCTCCTCGAGCGTCATTCCCTCGAAGGTCCGCGCATCGACGCGCATCTTCTCCGTGTAGAAGCTGCGACGATCGGGACGTCCCGCGAGCGCCTCGGGAGTCCAGATGTTCACGACCGCATCGATCGCCCGAATGTCGTGATCGCTCATCTCACCTGATTCCATCACAATCTGTCGTCACAGCCCGAGCTCGCGGGCCACGAGCTCGCGCTGGATCTCGTTGGTCCCCTCGCCGAAGCTGTAGAGGCGACTGTCGCGCCATATCCGCTGCATGTCGCTTTCCGCCGCATAGCCGGCGCTCGCCAGGATCTGCATGCCGTGATGCGCCACGTATTGCAGCGCCTCCGTCGCGATGATCTTGGCCTGCGCCGCCTCGCGGCGGCAGATCTGTCCGCGCGCGATCAGCCATGCGAGGTGGTAGACGATGAGCCGGGCCTGATCGACGCGCATCTGCATGTCGGCGAGCCGATGGCGGATCACCTGGAACTGACCGATCGGCCGGCCGAATTGTCGCCGCTCTTTCGCATGCCGAAGCGCGAGGTCGACAGCCGCCTGGGCGCATCCGGTGACCGTCGCCGCCATGCTGGCCCGCGAATAGTGCAGCGTCGACATCAGGTGACGGAAACCGTTTCCCTCCTCGCCGACCAGCGCCTCGTCGGGAACGAAGACGTCGTCGAACCCGATATCCCAGGACGGCATCGCGTTGTTGCCGATCTTCGGCAGCGGCGTCATCGAAACGCCGGGCGCATCGGGCGGGATCAACAGAATCGAGATGCCCTTAGCCCCCGTGCTGGAGGGGTCGGTGCGGACCGGCGTCAGCAGATACCGCGCGCCCCCTGCGTCGCTGATCCAGGTCTTCCGGCCGACGACGCGCCATCCGCCGTCGACGCGGGCGGCGCGCGTGCGGATCGCGGCTGCGTCGCTGCCTGCCTCGGGCTCCGTCAGCGCCAGGGCGATAAGCATCTTGCCGGCGAGGATTTGCGGCAGGAACTCCTTCTTCTGCGCCGGGCTGCCGTAGGTGAGAAACGACATCCCGCCGAAGCCGACGACGCGGTTGTAGATCGAGGCCGCCATGTAGGCGTGGAGCCCCAGCCTCTCCTGCACGAGACAGACCGATCGCCAGTCGGCGCCGAGCCCGCCGTATTCCGTCGGAAACCCGAGCGCGAAGAGCCCGAGTTCTCCCATTTCCTCGAGAAGATCATAGGGAGGAATGTGACCCGCATCCCGCCGGCGGACCTCCTCAGGGGGCAGCCGCCTCGCGATGAAACGGTCCACCGTGTCGAGAATGCGGCTCTGCTCGTCCGTTATCGCGAAGTCCATCAGACCCGCGCCTCGCCCGCCGACATCTCCTTGAGCCGCAGAGGCGCACGCAGCGTGAGCGCGAGACCCGCCACCAGCCAGACGGACAGCCCGAACAACGACAGCAACCACGCGATCGGCTGCGTGGAATGCATCGAGTTGGTCCCGAGATAGCCGATCGCTATCGCCGCGACAGCGATCACGGTCCAGGCGCTCCATCGCCGGATGTCGGGTGCGGCCGCTTCGCTGCTGACCCGCTCGTCCTTGAGCCACATCTCGAGCTCGTTCGCCTGGAGCAGAAACTGACCTCCGCCCTCGATCTCGATTTCGCGCGCGGCGTCTGCCTGCTCTCTCGCGACCCGCTTCGCGAGCCAGCGCCCGAGCATCCCGCTCGCCTCGCGGGCTCCCCCGTCGTCGTCGGCGACGGCTCGCGCGGTCGAAGCCTGACGGCGTCCGGGCAACAGATCCCAGGCGAGGACCGCGGCCGCGAGAGTCACGCCCACGAGATTGGTCTCCAACGTCCCGAGGAACAGCAGAACAGCGGCGACGGCCAGGGCGATGCGTCGGATCGGATCGAGCGGGACCCGCAGGAAGCCGGTCAGCGCTGCCGCGAGAAGCACGAGCCCTGCACTTGCCGCCACCGTCGCCGTGACGATCTCGAGCGGAGAGCCGATCATCAACAGGGCGGGCTGGAAGACGAAGACCAGCGGAACGATGAAGGCGGCGATGCCGAGACGCGAGGCCTCCAGCATCGTCTTCATCGGATTGGATCCCGCGAGCCCCGCGGCAGCGACGGCAGCAAGCGCCGTCGGCGGCGTGATGTCCGATACGACGCCGTAGTAGAAGGCGAACATATGCGCGGCCATCTCCGGCACGCCGCTCTGCTTGAGGATCGGAATGACCGTCGCCACCATCGTGATGTAGATCGCCGAAGCGGTGAGGCCCGTGCCGAGGATGAGCGAGATGAGGCCCGCGATGACGAGAATGAGCCAAAGCTGATCCTGCGCGAGGCTGAGAACGAGCTGGGCGATCTGAAAGCTGAGCCCGGTCGCGAAGATGCCACCAATGATGATCCCGGCGCAGGCACAGGTAGCGGAGAGCCCGCACGTCGCCCGTGCCGTCGCCTCCAGGCACTCGGCGAGGCGGCTCGGGGAAAGCCGGGTCGAAGGCGACGCGAACGACAAAAGGAATGTCCCGAAGCTCGTGACGAGCGCCACGAGGATGATGGAGTAGCCGAGCAGCAGCATCACCGCGATCATCACCAGCGGGATCGCCAGGTACCCGTGCCGCAGGATGATCCGCCACGGACTCGGCATGGCGCTCTTCGACAGCCGCGGCAATCCGTTCTTCCGCGCCTCGAAATGGACCGTCCAATAGATCGCGACGTAATAGAGAACGGCTGGGATCGCGGCCGCTACGACGACCTCCGCGTAGTCCACGCCCATGAACTCCGCCATCATGAAGGCGACCGCGCCCATGACGGGAGGCATGATCGACCCGCCTACCGCAGCCGCGGCCTCGACCCCGCCGGCGAACGGCGCGCGGTAGCCGAGCCGGCGCATCATGGGAATCGTGAACGCCCCGGTGGTCAGCACGTTGCTCACGCCGCTCCCCGATAGCGTTCCGAAGAGACCCGAGGCAACGACTCCCGCCTTGGCCGGGCCGCCGACGCGATGCCCGAAGATGGCAAAGGCGAGGCGTGTGAAGAACGCCCCTGCCCCGGCCGCCTGAAGCAGACGCCCGAAGAGAAGGAAGAGGACGATGTATTGCGCGACGACCAGAAGCGGAATGCCGAAAACGCCTGCATCGCCGACGACAAGCGTCTGCATGAGCGATTCGACGCTCACCGGTGGCCCGTAGAAAACCCCGGGGAAATGATCGGCGAAGAGCGCGTGCACGCAGAAGAAAAGCGCAAGCACGACCATCGACCAGCCGACGGTTCGCCGCACGCTCTCGAGCACGAGAACGACGAGAAGAGCCCCGAGCGCGAAATCGAGCGCTCCCAGGCTTGCATAAAGCTCCTGCCACGTGTCGAGAATCGACAGGAAGTAGACGAGCAACACCGCGCAGCTCGCCACGAAAGCGCCGTCGATCGCTTGCAGAAGAGCCTTCGCCTTTCCCGCTCCCGCGGCGAGCGGATAGAGAAGAAATACGAGCGCCAAGGCGATCAGCAGGTGCACCGGCAGAAAGACGGCGTTCGTCGGTGCGCCGTACAGACCGATGTAGACGTGATAGAGGACGAGATAGCTGGACAGTACGGAGACGAGCGACAATTTCCACAAGGGAGACTGCCGCTTCCCCGACGCCAACGTGAGGACGGCGCTCATCTGATTGGCGGAAGATTACCCGGTTCGAGGCTGCACGTGATCCGAAGCGTCACTTGATGATGCCGACCTCGCGGTAATAGCGCTCCGCCCCCGGATGAAGCGGGACCTGATTGTAGGCGAGCGCGGTCTGTGGATTGATCTCCTCCGCTCCGGCGAAGAGACCGTGGAAGTCCTTGTAGCGCTCGACCATCAACTTGGTGACGCGATACACGATCTCGTCCGGAACGTTCGCCGACGTGACGAGCTCGTTGAAGACGTAGGGCGTCATGGCATCCTCGGGCATGCTCTTGTAGAGACCGCCCTTCAACGTGACGACGCCGGTGCCGGGCAGAAGCTCGGGAAAGCGCCTCGCGGCCGCGTCGTCGAAGGACAGGATGCGGAATCCGGGGGACTGGTCGAGCTGCATCAATTGGCTGTAAGGCGCGGGGCCGGAGAAGAACACGACGTCGATCTGCCCGTCCTGAAAGCCCTGGACGATGTTCTGATATCCTGCGGTGTTGATGACGCCCCCTGCCTTGACGATCGCCTCGGGCATGACGTCGTGGGCGGCAAGCGCCGCGACGTTCATCGGATGGAAGATCGACGCCTTGGGTCCCAGCCAGACACGGTAGGGTTTCTTGGCGAGATCGCGGAGGCTCTCGATGCCGGAGTCCTTCTGGGCGACCGCCATGTAATACGCGCCGTAGAGGCTCATCACGTGCCTGAGGCTCGGCGTGGGGACCTTGAGCTCTCCGGCACCCTTCGCCACTTGGGCGGTCTGAAAGGTGTAGGTGAGACAGAACTCCGCCTCTCCTTTGTGGACGCGCACGAGATTCTGCTCGGTTGGCCCCGCCAAGGTCGACGCGCGCAGACCGGGAAGCTCCTTGTTGATCATTTCGGCGAGCTTGGCGCCGAACACCGGATAGGTGCCGGCGAGGCCCGATCCG
>JADGGZ010000261.1 GCA_019689675.1 Rhodospirillales bacterium
TTGTTTAAAACCCACCGCCCCAACAGGGGGGGGGGGGCCCCAACGGCCCCCCCCCCCGGGGGGGGGGGGGGGGGCGGGCCGGCGGCAACGCGCCGCCGGATGGCGCCATTTCGCACCTTTGCCGGCAGGCCCCGGAGGCGCGGCGATGATCCGTGCCTTCACGCTCGCGGTCGGCGAACTCTTCGAGCCGCAGCTCCGGCGCGTCGTGCTCATCGCAATCGGGCTGACGGCCGCGCTCTTCGCCGCGCTCTGGGCCATCGTGGCGTGGCTTCTTCTCGAGACGCAGTTCTTCGAATGGTGGTGGCTCGACGAGGCGCTCGCGCTCCTCGGCGGCATCGCCGCGCTGGTCCTTTCCTGGCTGCTGTTCCCGGCCGTTGCGATGCTCTTCGTCGGCTTGTTCCTCGACGGAGTCATCGAGGCGATCGAGCAGCGCCACTATCCTCATTTGCCCAAGGCGCGCGGCGTAGGGATGACGGCCGCCATCGGCGCGGCGGTGCGCCTCGGTCTGATCGCGCTCGCCCTGAACCTGCTTCTTCTTCCCGCCTATTTCCTTCTTCCGGGGATCAACCTCCTTCTTTTCTGGGGCGTGAACGGGTATCTCCTCGGCCGCGAGTATTTCGAGCTCGTCGCGCTGCGGCGACTCGGATCGAATGCGGCGCGCATGTTGCGGCGGGAGCGGGCAGCCGGTGTTTTCCTTGCCGGAGTGGTGATCGCCGTGCTGCTGACGGTGCCGATCCTCAATCTCGCCGCCCCCGTCCTCGGCGCCGCTTTCATGCTTCATCTGTTCGAAAGGTGGCGCACGGCGTCACCGCATTAACCAATCTGTAAGGATGATCGCCTTAAATGAACTTAGGTGCTTGCGGCCCGCGCGAGCATTACAGGCAACTTCTACTTGGCAGGTGACCGCCGATGTTCCGTCGTAAGCCCGACGTCGAATCCCCGAAGTCCCAAGATGAGGCCGCCGACGACCTCGCGCTCGCGCTGAAGCCGGCGCGTCCCTCGGTGCCGGGCACGGCCCCGGCACGGCCGACCGCGATTCCGCCGAGCGCCACGAAACCGTCGGAAGCCAGCCGAGTCGCCGAAATGCCGCGACGCTTCGATCAGCAGGCGCCGGCGCCTCGGAAGACCGAGACCGAGCTCCGTACCCTCATCGTCGGACGCGAGATCGCCCTTTCCGGCGAGATCACCTCGTGCGATCGCCTCGTCGTCGAAGGCTCCGTCGAAGCGAACCTCGCCAATTGCCGCGACATCGACATCGCCGAGAGCGGCCTCTTCAAGGGTTCCGCCTCGATCGACGAGGCCGAGATCCGGGGTCGCTTCGAGGGCGTCCTCACCGTGAAGAAGCGGCTTCTTATCCGCTCGACCGGCAAGGTCGTCGGCAAGATCCGCTACGGTCAGATCGAGGTCGAGCGCGGCGGCCAGATTTCCGGCGAGATCTCCTCTGCTCCGGCCGAGGACGAGGCGGAGTCGCGACCGGGGCTCAAGGCCGTCGGCGAGGCGTAACCCACGATTTCCAGCGAGGGCAGGCGCCGCCTGCCCTCGAACGAGACGGCAACGCCGGGACGCCGACGGCGTCCGGGGGCGAGCGGGAAAGGCGCGGGCGCTCTGAACGGTGCGGACGCGCCTTCGTCGTTTTCGAGCTCAGAGCACCACCGTCTTGGCCTTGTAGCGGCACAGATCCAGGACCGGACAGGACGGGCATTCCGGCTTGCGCGCCTTGCACACGTAGCGGCCGTGCAGAATCAGCCAGTGATGCGCGTTGTGCTTCCACCGCTCCGGAACGACCTTCTCGAGCTTCTGCTCGACTTCGAGCGGGGTTTTCCCCGGCGCTAGTCCGGTACGATTGCAGACGCGAAAGGCATGCGTGTCGACGGCGATGGTCGGCTGGCCGAACGCCGAGTTCAGAACGACGTTCGCCGTCTTGCGCCCGACCCCGGGCAATCGCTCGAGCGCCTCGCGATCCTGCGGAACCTCGCCTCCATGCTCGGCGACGAGGATCTCGGAAAGACGGATGATGTTCTTCGCCTTGGTGCGGTAGAGACCGATCGTCCGTATGTGATCGGCCAGCCCCTCCTCGCCGAGCGCCAGCATCTTCTGGGGCGTGTCGGCGATCTTGAAGAGCGTCCGCGTGGCCTTGTTGACGCCGACATCCGTCGCCTGCGCCGAGAGGACGACCGCGACGAGGAGCGTGTAGGGGTTGGTGTATTCGAGCTCCGTCTTCGGATTCGGCCGGGCCGCCGCCAGCCGTGCGAAGAACTGATCGACCTCTTCTCTGCGCATCGCCTCTCCCCCTCCCCCGGAAATGCCGCTCTCTATCCCGCCGCGGCTGTCGGGGGAAGGCGGCAGGTCCGCCGCCGGCGCACGACCGCCCGGTCTGCGGACGTCCAGCTTTACCAGGCAGGTGTCCATCCCATATTTTTCTCCACATGGCGGCCTCTTCGCCCGTGTTCCTCGACGCCGTCCTTACGCCGCATCGAAGCCTGTCGCGGCGCGGCTTCAATCTTCTCATGCTCGTTCTAGGATCGGTCAGCTTCGTCTACGGCGCGGTGTTCATCGCCCTCGGCGCCTGGCCGGTCTTCGGCTTTCTCGGCCTCGACGTTTTCCTCGTATGGCTCGCCTTCCGGGCGAGCTATCGCAGCGCACGGCAAAGGGAGCATGTACGCCTCGTCGAGGAAAGCCTCACCGTCGAGCGAATCGACAGGCAGGGCGGGCGGCGGCACTGGCTCTTTCAACCTTACTGGCTGCGCGTCGTCTTCGAGGAGGAGGACGAGGACACGAACCGGCTGGCGATTCGATCGCACGGGCGCACGCTGGCGCTCGGGACCTTTCTCGGCCCGGCGCAGCGCCGGGAGTTCGCCGAACGCCTGCAACGGGCCCTTGCCGACTGGCGCGTCTACGTCGAAGGACGCTAAACCGGGGAGGTGGACGGCCTCCTCGCAATCTTCTTCCTCAAAGGCATCGGCGTCGGACTTCTGATCGCTATTCCGGTCGGTCCCGTCGGAGTGCTCTGCGTTCGCCGGACGATCTTCGAGGGCCGCCTCTTCGGCTTCATGTCGGGGCTCGGCGCGGCGAGCGCCGACACGGTTTTCGGCATCATCGCCGGATTCGGCCTCACGGTGATCAGGGACTGGCTGCTCGGCTGGCAGGCCGAGCTGCGCGCCGCAGGCGGGCTTTTCCTCCTCTGGATAGGCATCGCGGGATGGCGACGGCGCGCCGTCGCGACGGCACGCCCAGCGCGCAGCGCCAACGACCTTTTCGGCGCGTATCTGACGACCTTCGCCCTCACGATCTCGAACCCCGTAACGATTCTCTCGTTCATCGGGATTTTCGCCGCGCTCGGCTTCAGCGGCCATGAGGCGACCCTCCCGCGCGCGGCTATGCTGGTCGCCGGCGTGCTCTCGGGATCGCTCCTCTGGTGGGCCGGCCTCAGCCTCGGCGCCGGGCTTTTTCGGGAGCGCTTCACGGAGCGTCACCTCCTCTGGATCAATCGCGGATCGGGACTGATCCTGACGGTTTCCGGCCTCCTCCTCCTGGCGAGCCTCGCTTTCGAGAACGGAGGGTGGCTGGTAAACTTCTCGCCGCGATGAACACGGGCCGCAAGATCCTCGTGGTCGATGACGACGCTGCTCTGCGCCACTCGCTGGCGGAGCAGCTACAGCTGCACGAGGAATTCGTCACTGCCGAGGCCGCGACGGCAGGCATCGCTTTGGAGCTGACGAAGCAGCATTACTACGACGCGATCATCCTCGACGTCGGCCTGCCCGATATGGACGGCCGCGAACTCTGTAGGCTCATGCGACGCAACGGCGTCCGCGCGCCGATTCTGATGCTCACCGGCGCCGACAGCGATGCGGATACGATCCTCGGTCTCGATTCGGGCGCGAACGACTATATCGCCAAGCCCTTCCGTCTCTCCGTCCTCCTCGCGCGGCTGCGGGCGCATTTGCGGCAGCACGAGGCGAGCGACGATGCGGTGTTCCGCATCGGCCCTTACACCTTCCGACCGAGCGCGAAGCTGCTGGTCGAGACCAACGGGCGCCGCAAGATCCGGCTCACCGAGAAAGAAACCGCGATCCTCAAGTATCTCTACCGCGCCGGCGACCGGGTGATCGGACGCGAGACTCTGCTCGGCGAAGTGTGGGGCTACAACGCGGGAGTGACGACGCACACGCTCGAGACGCACGTCTACCGGCTTCGCCAGAAGATCGAGAAGGAGCCTTCGAGGGCCGAGATCCTCGTCACCGAGCCGGGCGGGTATCGCCTCGTTCCTTGAGCCCGGGCGGCGACGGGCATTCAGCGCGGCCGTTCCTCCTTTCATGACGATGCGCCCGCGCTCGCTCGCGGCGTTGCTCGAAGGTCGCGAAGGCATGCGCGTCATCGGCGACGCCCACGGCTACGCAACGCCCTTCGCCGAAGCGGTCGAGGGCGCGCGGCAGCGCAACCTCGCGGTCCTATCGCTCGGCGACCTCATCGACCGCGGGCCGGACGCGCCAGGCGCGATTCGCCTCATGCTCGACCTCTTGTCGCGGGGCGACGGCGAGCTGATTCCCGGAAATCATGAAGACAAGTTCCGGCGCTGGGTAGCCGGCCGCCGCGTCGAGCTTGCCCGGAGCGCGCTCGCCGGAACCGTCGAGCAGATCGCTGCCGCCCCGGACGGCGCCGAGTTCGCGCGCGCGTTCGCCGAGGCCGTCGCAACGCGGCCGCTCTGGCGTCGCGCCGGAAAGTGGTTTTTCGTCCATGGCGGCTTCCATCCGGCGATGCTGAGCCGCGACGAGGGGCCGCCTGCCGGCGAGAAG
>JADGGZ010000039.1 GCA_019689675.1 Rhodospirillales bacterium
CTGCACCTCCTCGGCCATCTCGACGAAGAGCTTCACTTGCCCCGTATGGTCGAGGCTCGCGGCGCGCGCCGGAACGAGGTTGCGGCGGTGCTCGGAAAGGCGCTGATCGACCGCCTCGCCGTCCGGAGCGTTGCCGCGCGCCCGCCGGATCGCGCCGAGAATGTCGTCGCGCGCTCCGCTCACCGGCGCCGCTCCTTCCAGAGCTCTTGGAAGGTGCGGCCCTCGGGCGCCGGCATGTCGCGGCCGCGCGTCCAGCCGCCGGCGAGCGGCAGCGAGCGGAAACGGCCGCGACGGCGCCCGGCGATGCCGAGCGTGCGGGCCGCGGCGGCGGCGGCGAGGCGATAGAGGCTTGGGCGCTGCGCGAAGAACGCCCAGAGCTTCAGCCCCGAACGATAAGCGGGCGGCTGCAGCCCGCGCTCGAACTCCCGCTCGCGCCAGTGCCGCATCATTTTCGGCAGCGGGATCTTCATCGGGCAGACGCTCTCGCACTTGCCGCAGAAGGTGGAGGCGTTCGGCAGATGGCCCGCCTCCGCCACGCCGAGAAGGGCCGGAGTCAGCACGGCCCCCATCGGGCCCGGGTAGACCCAGCCGTAGGCGTGTCCGCCCACCGCGCCGTAGACGGGGCAGTGATTCATGCAGGCCGAGCAGCGTATGCAGCGCAGAATGTCCTGGAACTCGGTCCCGAGCATGGCGCTGCGGCCGTTGTCGAGGATGACGACGTGATACTCCTCGGGACCGTCGAGATCGCCGGGGCGCTTCGGACCCGTCGAGAGCGTCGTGTACGACGAGAACTCCTGCCCCGTCGCCGAGCGGGCGAGAACGCGCAGAATCGTCGAGAGATCCTCCAGCGTCGGCACCACCTTCTCGATCGTCGCCATGACGATGTGCGCCTTCGGCAGGAGCTGAGTGAGGTCGCCGTTGCCCTCGTTCGTCACGATCACCGAGGAGCCCGTCTCGGCGACGAGGAAGTTGGCGCCGGTGATCCCGACATCCGCGGCGAGGAACTTCGGGCGCAGCACCTGGCGCGCTTCGTCGGTGAGCTGACGCGCCTCGGCGAGCGGGCGTCCTTCCGGCAGCTCCTTGTGCGTGGCGCGGAAGCTCTCCTCCACCTGCGACTGCACGAGGTGGATCGCCGGGGCGATGATGTGGCTCGGCGGCTCGTTCCGGATCTGGATGATGTACTCGCCGAGGTCGGTCTCGACCGGGACGATCCCGTTCGCCTCGAGGAACTCGTTGAGCCCGATCTCCTCGGCCACCATGGTCTTGCCCTTGGTGACGGTCCTGGCGCCGAGCCGGCGGCAGATGCCGAGCACCGCCTGGCGGGCCTCCTCGGGGGTGCGCGCCCAGTGCACGTGTCCGCCGAGCGCGGTCACCTTCGCCTCGTAGCGCTCGAGATAAAGGTCGAGATGCTGGAGCGTGTGGTCCTTGATGCGCCGCGCCTCCTCGCGCAGCGCCTCGAACTCGGGCAGGCGTCCGATCGCGGCGAGGCGCTTGGCCGGAAAGCCCGAGCGCATATTCTCGAGCGCGCGCTGCAGGATCGGGTCGGCGAGCCCTCGCCGCGCGTTCTCCTTGAAGGCGTGGCTGGTCGGAAGCATCAGCGCGCCCCGCCCGGCTGTCCGATCGGCGGCACGGCCTCAGTCATGTCGGCGAGCACCTCGGCGACGTGGCGCACGCGCACGCTGGAGCCTTCCCGCGTCAGCTTTCCGGCGATGTTGAGGAGGCATCCGAGATCGCCGGCGAGAAGCGTATCGGCCCCCGTGCCGACGATGTCGGCCGTCTTGTCGGCCGCCATCTTCTCCGAGATCTCGGGGTACTTGACGCAGAACGTGCCGCCGAAGCCGCAGCAGACCTCGGCCCCCGGCAGCTCCTTGAGCTCGAGGCCGGCGACGCTCGCGAGGAGCGCGCGCGGCTGCTCCTTCACCCCGAGCTCGCGCAGGCCCGAGCAGGAATCATGATAGGTGACGACCCCGTCGTAGCGCGCTTCCACCGTCTTCAGCCCCATCACGTCGACGAGGAAGGAGACGAGTTCGTAGCTGCGCTTGGCGAGGTGCTGCGCACGCTGGAACATCGCCGGGTCGTCGGCGAGGAGCGCGGGGTAATGCTCGCGGAGCATGCCGGCGCAGGAGCCGGAAGGGGCGACGACGTAGTCGTAGCCGTCGAACGCCTCGACGACCTGGCGCGCGATGATCTTCGCGTCGGCGCGGTCGCCGGAGTTGTAGGCGGGTTGGCCGCAGCACGTCTGCACCGGCACCTCCACGGTGCAGCCTGCCCGCTCCAGCAGCTTCACGGCGGCGAAGCCGACGCTCGGCCGGTAGAGGTCGACGAGGCAGGTGACGAAGAGCGCGACACGCGGCATTGCGTCACCCCATACACGAAAACGGCCGGTCAGGCGACCGGCCGTCTTTAATTCGCGCTCGCGTCCGCTACTGGACGATTCGCCAGGTGCCGTCGGGCTGGCGGCAGGCGGTGCCGTAGCCTTCCTCGGTCTTGCCGCCCACGGTGATGGTCTGCTGGAACTCGCGGCAGTACTGGCCGCTCGCCGTCTGGTAGGTGCGCGTCGGCGTGATCGTCCCGGCGTTGCCGGTATCGGGGTTGCGCCAGGTCGTCGCGTGGCCGGTCGGGACCTCCTCGAGGCTGCGCTGCGCCGTGCGGTTCGCGTAGGCGAGGTCGGCGCGGTCGAGCGAGGCGCCGGCCTGGGATCCGAGCAGGCCGCCGATGAGCACCCCCGCGGCGGTCGCGGCGAGGCGGCCGCTGCCCTTGCCGATCTGCGAGCCGGCGAGGCCGCCTGCCGCGGCACCGAGCAGCCCGCCCGCCGTTGTCTTGTTGGCGCCGAGCTCGCCCGGGCCGGCATATCCCGGCTGACCCGGCTGGGCGCACGCGGCGAGCGCGAGGCCGAGCGCTGCGACGGCGACGAGTTTCTTCATTTCGGGAACTCTCCGATGGCTCAGGAAGGTTCGACTGCGTGGAGTAGGCGAGGACTGTGGCGAAATTTCGTTAAGACACCGGTAAGCGGGCCGCAACCCCCGGCGGAACGAGAAGCCACATTCGGCCCTTTTCCTGCATCGCGCCTGCGCGTTGTTCGGCCTCGGCCCCGGCGCCCCAGAAGAGATCGCCCCGGACCGGGCCCTTGATGGCGCCTCCCGTGTCCTGCGCGACCACGAGGCGCCGGATGTCGCCCGCGGCGAGCCATATCGGCGCGCCGAGCGGAAGGAACTTCCGGTCGACGGCGAGGCTTCGCCCTGGCGTCAGCGGTACCCCGAGCGAGCCGATCGGCCCCTCTCCGGAAAGCTCGCGGAAAAAGACGTAAGAGGGATTCTCCGCGAGGAGCCGAGGCGCCGATTCGGGCGCGCGGCGCAGCCATGCCTTGATCGACTGCATCGTGACCGGCCGCTCGAGCTCGCCGCGCTCGAGCAAAAGACGCCCGATCGGCACGTACGGGTGTCCGTTCTGCCCGTCGAAGCCGAGCCGCAGGAGGCTGCCGTCGGGCAGCTTGAGTCGCCCCGAACCCTGGATTTGCAGGAAGAAGAGCTCGATCGGGTCGGCGGCCCAAGCGAGCTCGAGCCCGCGCCCGGCGAGGGAGCCTCGCTCGATCTCGGCCCGGCTCGGGAAGGGAACGAGAACGCCGCGCTCGACCTTGCCGGCGATCCGCTCGCCTTGGAGGTGCGGGCGGAAGAGGCCGAGATCGACGGTGACGAGCTCGGGCGGGCGGCGATAGATCGGCACCGCGCAGGATGGGGAGGGTGCCCGGCACCCGGCGAGCTCCGGTTCGTAGTAGCCGGTGAAGAGGCCCTTCTCCTCGCCGTTGTTGGTGACCGCGACGGGTGTCAGCGCCGTCTCGAAAAAGCGCCGTGCCGCCGTGTCGTCGTCCGGAGGCACGGCGCGCGCGGCTGCGCAGGCGGCGCTCCAGTCGGGATCCTTCTCGAGCTTCGTGCAGGAGACCACGAAGGCGCCGAGGGCCTCGCCGTGCCGGTCTGTCGCCCATCCGTCGAGGTCGGAGAACCGCGCCGGCTCGACGACGAGCCGGTCGGGCAGCGGCGCCTTCGGCGCGCATCCGGCGATCGGCAAGAGGAGGGCGAGGAGCAGAGTCGAGAATTTCCGCCCCCATGCGCGGGGGCGAGACGGGCGGACGAAGAGCGGCATTGCGCTTCGAACCTGCCCTCGCTTCGCCCTTTCCCGCAAGCGCGGGAAGGCGATTTCGCCTCAGACGCTCCGAGTCGCGACGAGCTGCCAGTTCGGGTCGCTCGAGCGCGTATTGCGGGCGAAGGTCCAGAAGTCCGTCTTCTCGACGACGCGGTCCGGGTCGCCGTCGACGATCGATCCGTCGAACGCGCGCGTGATGTTCACCTGGTCGGAGACGAAGCGCACGGTGACGCACGCGGTCCGGCCGCTGAGCTCGGCCTCGGTGATGTCGGCCGCCTTGATGGAAAGGAGATTGGTCTCGAGCGTCTCCTTCGCCTCCTCCCGCGCGCGGATCGCTTCGGCGAACCGATCGTAGACCTCGTCCGAGAGGAGCGGGCGGAGCGTCGCGGTGTCGCCCATCGCGAAGGCGCCGACGATCATTTCGAACGCGCTTCGTGCCCCGCGAAGGAACGATTCGGGATCGAAGGAGGGATCGGCGCCGCGAATTGCGGCGAGTCCCGCGGCCACCGAGCCGGGCGCAGCGCCGCCATCGGTCTCGATGGACTTGCCCCGATCGGGTAGGGTCACCACGTTGTCGGCGCCGACCGGCCGTTCGAACAGCTCGCGGCGGCGCTCGGTCCCCGTGCGGCGGCCCAGCACGCTCCGGAGCCGCAGCACGAGGAAGACCGCCACCATGGCGAAGAGGACGATGTCGATGAAGCCGCCGTCGGTCATGAAAAATCCGCCGCAATCCCGACCAGCGGCGAAACCGCTGAAGGGTGTTGCGTGACAGATAGGCCGCCCCGTCCTTAGAGGCAAGCTTGGTGCGAATTTTCCTTCTTTTCCCCGCGCTCTTCGCGCTGCTCGAGCTCGTCGTCCTGATCGAGGTGGGCGAGGCGATCGGCACGCTCGCAACAATCGTTCTTGTCGTCGCGGGGGCCGTTTGTGGTGCCGCCTTTCTGAAGCGGGGCGGCATCGGGGCGCTTCGCCGCGCCCAGGCGAGCGTCGCCGCAGGAGAGACGCCGACCGGCGCCCTCTTCGACGGGGCCTGCCACGTGCTCGCCGGACTCCTCTTCATCCTTCCCGGCTTCGTCAGCGACGCGCTCGCGCTCCCGCTCCTCTTCCCGCCGGTACGTCGCTGGCTCCTCGCGTGGCTCGGGCGCCGGCTCGGGGTGCGCCACCGCGAGGTGCAGATCATCGAGGGCGAGTGGCACGAGGTGCGCGACGAGACGACGCGTCTGCCGAGATGATCCTCGTCCGCCACGGCCAGTCCGAATTCAACGTCCACTACGGCGCGTCGCGCTGCGATCCGGGGATTCGCGACGCTCCTCTGACCGAGCTCGGCCGCGCCCAGGCGCGCGCGGTGGCCGCGGCGCTCGCCGCTGCGCCGCTCGACCGCATCGTCGCCAGTCCCTACACGCGGACGCTGGAGACTGCCGAGATCATCTCGGCGACGCTCCGGCTGCCGATCACGGTGGAGCCGCTGGTCGGCGAGCGCGCCGCCTTTTCCTGCGACATCGGGTCCCCGCCGTCGCTCCTCGCGGCGCGCTGGCCGCACCTCTCCTTCGAGCATCTCGACGATCCATGGTGGCCGGCGCACGAGGAATCGGAAGAATCGCTGGCGCTCCGCTGCGGCCGCTTCCGGGAAACCATCGCCGGAACCGCCGACTGGCACCGCGTGCTCGTCGTGACGCATTGGGGCGTGATCCGCACGCTCACCGGCATGCCGGTGAAGAACTGCACCGCCCTGCGCTGGAATCCTGCTCTTCCGGAGACGCCGCCCGAGATCCTGCACGCGCCGGCGGAGTGAATTCGTTCGTTCGACGTTATGATGGCGCCTGATTCGTCCTGTCCCGAACCGACGCCTCGCCGTCGCAAGAAGGGACGCCTTCTTCGAGCATGGGGGGAAGCGCCGCACCGCTTCGTGTCGGAAGTGCGTGTCCCATGCGAGTCTACCGGAAGCTTCACCCTCTCGAAGAGCCGCGGCTGCGGGATCATCTCTTGCGGCTTTCGCCCGAAGACCGCCGCCGACGCTTCTTCGCGGGCGTGAGCGACGAGACGATCGCCGCGCACTGCCGCCGGGTCGATTGGCTGAAGGCGATCATCATCGGCTTCTTCGACGACGGCACGCTGCGCGGCGCGGCCGAGCTCCGGCTCGAGACCGGATGCCTGCCTTTCGCCGCCGAGCTCGCGCTCAGCGTCGAGACCGAATGGCAGAACCAGGGGATCGGCACAGAGCTCGTCCGCCGCGCTCTCATCGCCGCAGGCAATCGCGGCGTCGCCTCGGTGCGGATGGTCTGCCTCGCCGAGAACCAGCGCGTCCAGCGCATCGCGCGCAAGCACGCGAGCCGCATCGCCGCGAGCCAGGGCGAAGCCGAGGCGGTGATTCCGGTTCCATTGGCGACGCAGCTCTCGCTCGTCGAGGAGGTGGTCGGCGACGGCGTCGGGCTCATCGTCGGCTGCTGGAGCGAGCTCGCGCGCGCAGCCTGAAGCCGGGCCTCCTTCCGACCGCTGCGAGAGGAGGCGCTCCTCCGAGCGACTTCCTGGCGATCGTCGAAAGACGTAGGCCGGCGCGCCGCCGCGCCGGTCTAAGATTTGAGGTGGGCGGCCGTCACCGTGGTGCAAGCCGGCTCAGTGGCGAGTCGGCAGGAGGCAGCATGGCGTTTCGCGGTTCTCCATTGCTCCTTCCCGCGCTCTTGGCGATTGCCGCGTTCCTTCTGCCGCTTGGTCGGGCCGGCGCGGCCGACGTGCTCACCCAGCACAACGACAATGCCCGCACCGGCGCCAACCTCGAGGAGACGGTTCTCGACACGGCCAAGGTCGCCTCGGGCCGTTTCGGCAAGCTCTGGTCGCTCTACGCCGACGGCCAGATCGTCGCCCAGCCGCTCTACGTCGAGAATCTCGCGATCGACACGAGCAATCGCCCCGATGTGCCGCGTGTCGTCGGAACCTTCAACGCGGTCGTGATCGCGACGATGCACAACACGATCTACGTCTACGACGCGGACAGGGAGAATCCGGGACCGGAGGGGCAGACCCGTCCGCTCTGGGCGAGATGGCTCGGCAAGCCGCGCCCGGGCAGCAAGGGAATCGACATGTGGAGCACGAACGATCCCGAATGGGGGATCCTCGGCACCCCAGTCGTCAGTCCCGACAAGAGCACGCTGTTCGTCGTCGCCTGGCACGATGACGAAGCGCAAGGGCTCCGTTTCCGCCTGCACGCGCTCGACATGCGGGACGGCAGGCATCGCCGCCCGCCGGTCACGATCGGTCATTCCTCGAAAGACGGGCCGGAGCCTTGCAAGAAGCAGAACCCGTTCAATCCCTGCTTCCACAAGCAACGCGCCGCGCTGCTTCTCGATCGCGGCGTGCTTTACGTCGCCTTCGGCGGCGACGGAAATCGCGGGGCGCTCTTCGCTTTCGACGCTGAGACGCTCGCGCAGCGCGCCGTCTGGAGCTCGACGCCGACGGGGAAGGACGGCGGGATCTGGCAATCGGGCCAGGCCCCCGCCGCCGATGGCGACGGGAACGTCTTTCTCGCGACCGGAAACGGCACGTTCGACGCCGGTTCCGGCGGGCGCAATTACGGCAACAGCGTCGTCAAGCTGAGGCTCGAAGGGCAGGAGCTGGTCGTCAAGGACTGGTTCACGCCCTGCAACGTCAAGTTCCTCAACGACCTCGATCTCGATCTCGGCTCGGGTGGCGTCGTGCTGCTTCCGGGCGCACCGCTTCGGCTCCTCACCGGCGGCAAGGAAGGAATGCTTTACCTCCTTTCGCGAAGCGACATGGGCGGCTTCGCGGCGAGCCCGAGCGCGCCCGACTGCAGGAACCCGAACGCGGCGCAGGAGGTGCGGGCCTTCGGCACGAAAATTCACGCCGGACAGACGCACTGGGGCAACATCCACGGCTCGCCCGTTTTCTGGAGAGGGCCGAACGGCGCGCAGATCTATGTCTGGGGCGAGAACAGCCCGCTCGAGGCCTACCGCTATGCGCAAGGACGGCTTCAGGATGTCGACCATCCGAGGCGGAGCGCCTACGTGCCGCCGCTCGGGATGCCCGGCGGCATGCTTTCGCTGTCGGCGAACGGCGACAAGGCGGGCAGCGGCGTTCTCTGGGCGCTCGTGCCGCTCGACGGCGACGCCAACACGCAGCGCGGCGTGACCGGGCTCATGCTCGCCTTCGATGCCGAGGACGTGACGCGGACGCTTTGGACGAGCGAGCAGACCTCACCGCGCGACCGCGTCGGGCTCTTCGCCAAGTTCGCGCCGCCGACCGTGGCGGGCGGCAAGGTCTTCGTGCCGACTTACGGCGACGAGGAGCCGAAGCGCACCTACAACCCGGGGGTCCGCCCGACCGTGTTCCCTCGGAAGTACTACGTGGCGGTTTACGGCATGCGCGACGATGGACCTGTCGCGCGCGTGATGATCGACCAGGATCGCGACGACGTCGCCGTCGTTTGGGCCGGAACCTCGGCGCTGTCGCTCGATCTTGCGCGCTGCGAGACGCTCGACGCGGTTTCCGTCGACTGCACCCGAGAGCTCGCGCGGAAATTCGAAGCCCCGGCGTTCCACCGCGTCGTGCTGGCGCGAGGTCAGAACGTGGCAGGCTGCGCGCTCGTGCGTGTGCGGGTCGCCGGCAGGAACGCCGGCGTCGCCGATTCCGAAGGCATCGGCTTCTGGAGCAACTACACCCTCGCCGGAAACCAGGCGGCGGAGAATTCCGGTCGCTTCACGCCGAAGCAGGAGCTGAAGCCTGTCGGGACGGGAACGCTTCTCGACGGCGCACGCGCGACGCTTTACGAGTTCGTCGGCATCGCCAATTGCCCGTCGATCGGCTCCGACCAGTCGGTCCGCCTCTTCAAGCCGTACATGCAGTTCGAAGCCCCTGCGACGCTCGAGCTCTACCGCAATTGGGACCGCGCCTCGAATTACACGATCGGCGGCGCGGTGAGCGGGTTCGACCGGAGCGCCGACGTGCTGCAGCAATGAACGAGCTGCGGCGTCTCGGTTGTGACATTGCCGTGGCGTCGCGCCTCATGATTGCGGGCCCGCGCTCTTTCCCGGTTCCTGCGCGCTGCCGTTCGAACGCGCATCATCATTCGAATCGCGCGCGGCGATCGCGATTGCGTTGACTGCGGCCCGGATATGAATTTTGCTTCGCTCAACGGCGGTAGACCGGTGGGGGGCGAAGGTGGGGCAGACGCTTTTCCGCAATTTCCGGATGCTCGATCCGGAGCGGGACGAAGTCGTCGAGGGCTTCGAGCTGCTCGTCGAAGGCGAGCGGATCCGGGAGGTGGCCGACCGGCCGATCAAGTCCGGCGGGGCGGAGGTCGTCGATTGCGGCGGCCGCACCCTCATGCCGGGCCTCATCGACAGCCACGTTCATGTCGTCCTGAGCGAGGTCTTTCTCCGCACGCTCGAGAACATCCCGCTGACCCTCATGACGGCGCGGTCGATGGTTCTCATGCGTGCGATGCTCGATCGCGGCTTCACGTCGGTGCGCGACACGGGCGGGGCCGACTGGGGCCTCAAGGCCGCGATCGATCAGGGCCTCGTTCCGGGGCCGCGTCTCTTCATCGCCGGCAAGGCCATCGGGCCGACCGGCGGCCACAGCGACGGACGCCGGCGTACCGACCGCGGGCCCTCGTGCCATTGCTGTAACGCGCTCGCCTTCACCATGGCGATCGCCGACGGCCCCGCCGCGGTCCGGAAGGCGGTGCGCGAGGAAATGCGCCAGGGCTGCGACCATGTGAAGATCATGATGTCGGGCGGCGTCGCCTCGCCCTACGACCCGCTCGACAGCCTGCAATTTTCTCCGGTCGAGGTCGAAGCCGCGGTCCAGGAGGCGGAGGCCTTCGGCCGCTACGTCTGCGCCCACGCCTACACGCCCGAGGCGATCAAGCGTGCCGCGCATGCCGGCGTGCGGACGATCGAGCACGGCAACCTCATCGACGACGAGGCGGCGAGGCTCATGGCGGAGAAGGGCATGTTCCTCATCGCCAACCTCGTCACCTACTACGCGATGCGCGAGCGCGCGGCGGAGTTCGGCATGCTGCCGGAGATGCTCGAGAAGAACGAGCTCGTGATCGACGGCGGGCTGCGCTCGCTCGAGATCTGCAAGCGCGCCGGCGTACCGGTCGCCTACGGCACGGATCTTCTGGGGCAGCTCCAGGTCGACCAGAGCCGCGAATTCGTGATCCGCTCCGAGGTCCTGTCGCCGATCGAGATCATCCGCTCGGCGACGCTGGTCGGCGCGCAGGTGCTGCGCCGCGAGGGGCAGCTCGGCTGCCTCCGGCCGGGCGCCTATGCCGATCTGCTCGTCATCGACGGAAACCCGCTCGAGGATCTGAGCCTCTTCGAGAAGCCCGCCGCGCTGACCGCGATCGTGAAAGGCGGGCGCTTCCACAGGAACCAACTCGCCTAGCATTCCGTCGTGGCCCACGTCCCGCGCCGCCCGCTTTATACAATGAGGACAGCCTTCTGATGCACCCGACCGGCCCGCTCCTCTTCCGCAACCTCCGGCTTCTCGACCCTCGCTTCGACGAGCCGCGCCGCGGATACGAGGTGCTGGTCGAGGGCGACCGGATCCGGGAAGTGTCGGACAGGCCGATCAAGGCGCCTTCCTCCGCCGCGGTGATCGATCTCGGCGGCCGCGTGCTGATGCCCGGCCTCATCGACTGCCACGTCCACTGCATGCACAGCGAGGTCTACATGCGGCGCATGGAGGACGTGCCGCTGACCCTCGCCACGGCGCGGGCGGCGGTGCGCCTCCGTTCGATGCTCGACCGCGGCTTCACGACCGTGCGCGACACCGGCGGGACCGACTGGGGCGTCAAGGCGGCGATCGACCAGGGTCTCATCGTCGGGCCGCGGCTCTTCATCGCGGGACGGTCGATCGGTCCGACCGGCGGGCATGCGGACGGGCGGGGGCGGACCAATCCCGGATATCCGTGCCCTTGCTGCAACGCGATGGCCTATCTGCGCCAGCTCGTCGACGGCGAGGACGAGATGCGCCGCGCGGTGCGCGAGCAGATGCGCCAGGGCTGCGACCACGTGAAGATCATGGTTTCGGGCGGCGTCGCCTCCCCGTTCGACCCGCTCGATTCGCTGCAGTTCTCGGTCGGCGAGATCAGGACGGCGGTCGAGGAGGCGGAGGCCTTCGGCCGGTACGTCTGCGCCCACGCCTATGCCGCCGAGGCGATCGAGCGCGCGGTGGCGAACGGCGTCCGCACGATCGAGCACGGCAACCTCATCGACGACGCGCGCGCCGAGCTGATGGCGAAGAAGGGCGCCTATCTCGTCGCCAACCTCGTCGCCTACGTTGCGATGAAGGAGCGTGCGGCGCAGTACGGCATGCCGCCCGAGATGCTCGAGAAGAACGACATGGTGCTCGAGGGCGGCTATCGCTCGCTCGAGATCTGCAAGCGCGCCGGGGTCAAGGTCGCGTACGGCTCGGATCTTCTCGGCGCGCTCCTCGAGGACCAGAGCCGCGAGTTCTCGATCCGCACCACCGTCGTCTCGCCGCTCGAGGTGATCCGCTCGGCGACGCTGATCGCCGCCGAGGTGGTCCGGCGGCCCGGGAAGCTCGGCGTCGTCGAGCCGGACGCCTGGGCCGACCTCATCGTCGTCGACGACGACCCGCTCCGCGACATCACGCTGCTCGAAGGGCAGGGCGCCCATCTCGCGGCGATCATGAAGGGCGGCGTGTTCCACAAGAACCGGCTCGGCTGACGTGTCTTCGGGACTCGCCGCGCTGCGCCTCGATGCCCGGACGGTCGGGAGCTGGACGCTGAAGGCCGCCGCGGGCCTCACCCTCTGCTACATCCTGCTGCCGCTGGTCTCGATCACCTGGCTTTCCTTCTATCGGCAGGAAATCCCCTCCTTTCCGCCGGAAGGGTATTCGCTGCGCTGGTACGCCTCGATCGTCGGCAACGCGCGCTTCGTCGACGGCCTCCTCCTCAGCCTCCAGCTCGGCGTCGCCGCGACCGCGCTCGGCCTCGCCGTCGGCGTCCCGGCGGCCCTCTGCCTCGCCCGCTTCCGATTCCCCGGCCGGGAGGCGCTCAACAATCTTCTCCTGATGCCGCTGATGGTCCCAGGGGTCGTCCTGGGCACCGCGCTCTACTGCTTTCACGTCGAGGCGGAGATCGCGACCGGGCTGCCGATCATCGGCTCGACGATCGGTCTTCTCTCGGGGCACCTCCTCATCGTCATTCCGTGGGTGGTGCGCCTCGTCCTCGCGAGCCTCGCCGGCTTCGACCGCACCCTCGAAGAGGCCGCGCAGAATCTCGGCGCCAACCGCTGGACCACCTTCCGGCGCATCACGCTGCCGATGATCCTTCCCGGCGTCGTCGCCGGCGCGCTCTTCGCCTTCGTCGCCTCTTTCGGTAACCTCGAGATGAGCCTCTTCCTCGTCGGGCCGGGGCGCACCACGCTGCCGATCGCGATCCTGCAGTACCTCGAATGGAAGATCGATCCTTCGATCGCGGCGGTGTCGGTGGTCCAGATCGTCCTAATCGGCGGCGCGATGCTGATCACCGACCGTTTCGTCAAGATCAGCCGCGTGGTGTGAGGCGCGATGGCCCGGCTTCAGCTCGATCAGCTCTCCAAGCGCTACGGCGAGTTCTACGCTGCGCGCGACGTCACGCTCGACGTCGCGGACGGCGAGTTCCTGGTCCTTCTCGGCCCCTCGGGCTGCGGCAAGACGACGACGCTGCGCATGATCGCGGGCTTCGTCGAGCCGACCGCGGGCACGGTGCGTCTCGGCGGCGTCGACGTCACGCGGCTTCCCGCATGGAAGCGGAACACCGGCCTCGTCTTTCAGAACTACGCGCTTTTCCCGCACCTCACCGTCGCACAGAACGTCGCCTTCGGGCTCGAGATGCGGAAAGTGCCGCAGAGCGAGGCGAAGCGGCGCGTCGCCGAGGTCCTCGACCTCGTGCGCCTCGGCCATCTCGGCGACCGGCTGCCGCGCCAGCTCTCGGGCGGGCAGCAGCAGCGCGTGGCGCTCGCACGGGCGCTCGTCTTCAGGCCCGACGTGCTGCTCCTCGACGAGCCGCTTTCGAATCTCGACGCGAAGCTCCGCCAGGAAGTGCGCGTCGAGATCCGCAAGCTGCAGCAATCGCTGAGGCTCACCACGGTGATGGTGACGCACGATCAGGAGGAGGCGCTGACGATGGCGGACCGCCTCGTCGTCATGAACGAGGGCGCGGTCCGGCAGGTCGGCACGCAGCGCGACCTCTACGAGCGCCCGGCCGACCGCTTCGTCGCCGGCTTCGTCGGCCGCAGCAGCTTCCTTTCCGGCATGCTGGAGACGCCCGAGCGCTTCCGCAGCCGCGGCGGGATCGCGGTCGCGTGCCGCGCCGCAGGCACCGGGCCGGCGACGCTTTCGCTCCGGCCGGAGCGGGTCGTCGTGTCGCCGGCGCCGCCGGCCGGGGTCGAGAACGCCTTTCCGGGCGAGGTGGAGTTCGTCTCCTATCTCGGCGGCCTCATCGACGTGCATGTCCGCCTTTCGCCCGACGACCTCGTCATCGCGCAGATCGCCAACCGCGAAAGCGGCTTCGTGCCCGGCGTCGGGGACAAGGTGCATGTCGGCTGGAGCGCAGGATCGGCCTCGGTCTTTCTCGAGAGCGGCGAGAGCGCGGGCGCCGACGAGGTTCAGCCCGCGGAGGCGGCCGACTGAGAGAGCAAGGAATCGCGACAGGAAGCAGGACAGGGAGTGCGAGAGATGAACGAAGAGAGGAAATTCGACATATCACGGCGCAGTCTCATGCGCGGCGCGGCGGCGCTCGCCGGAACCGCGGCGCTCGCGCGCGGCGGCGAGGCTTTCGCGCAGTCGAAAGGCAAAATCGTCGTCGGCACCTGGGGCGGCGACTACGCCCGGCTTCTCAACAAGAACATCGAGCAGCCCTTGCTCATCTCGAAGGGCTGGGAGGTCGTCCAGGATCAGGCCGGCGACCCGCAGCGGCGCAGCAAGATGCTGGCCGAGCGCCGGCTGCCGCGCGGCACCACTGATCTCCAGGGCCTCTCGGCCATCAACATGTACCAGATGTACGACGCCGGCGTGACGATGGAGATCGACTACTCCAGGCTGAAGAACGCGCCGAACCTGCTGCCGTCGATGAAGTACAAGTACGGCGTCGGCCACATCTATTCCGGCAAGGTCGCGGTCTACAATCCGAACGTCGTCGAGAAGGCGCCGACCAGCTACAAGGACGTGTTCGACCCCAAGCACGGCAGCAAGCTGGGGATCATCGACATCCAGTACCAGTACACGCTGGTCGCGGCCGCGCTCGCCGCCGGCGGCTCGACGACCAATCTCGAGCCCGGCAAGAAGCTTCTTATCGAGCTGCGCAAGGCGGGCGCCCGCATCTATCCCACCAACGAGGCGTTCGCCCAGGGTCTCAAGGTCGACGAGTTCGGCATCGGGATCATGTGGAAGGCGCGCACGGTCCAGTGGCAGAACGCCGGCATCAACGTGAAATCGGTCGCGCCGAGCGAGGGCACGCTCGCCTACGTCTCCGGCTTCGTCATTCCGAAGAACGCGCCGAACAAGGACGGCGCCTACGCCTATCTCGACGCGATGCTCGAGAAGTCGGCGCAGGAAGCCTTCGCCATCGACATGGGCTACAACCCGACGGTCACGAACGCGGTCGTCTCGCCCGAGCTCAACGAGCGCATCGGCTTCACGCCGGAGCAGATCGCCAAGCTCGTCGAGCTCGACTACGGCTACATGACCGAGCAAGACGTCGCGCTCAAAGAGTGGTGGGACAAGGAGTTCAAGGCCTGAACCGGGGGGAGCTCACGTCGCCCGCGCCGGCGCCCGTTCCTGCGGGAGCGGGGGCGGGCGCTCTCGGCCTCGCGCGCGGTCGGAGGAAGGCCGCGCGCGCGCCCGCCCCGACGCTCGACGAGCGTGGCGGATCGGGCATCGCGGCCGCGGCGCTGATCGGCCCGGCGACCTTCATCATTCTCGCCGGGCTCCTCGTTCCGATCGCGATCCTCTTCCGCTACAGCCTCAACAAGTTCGTGCCGCGTCTCATGATGGTCGAGGCGGTCACGATCGAGAACTACGTCAAGTTCTTCTCCGACGCCTACTATCTCGGCGTGTTCTTCACCACCGTGAAGGTCGCGCTTTTCTGCACGGTCGTCTGTCTCGTCCTCGGCTTCCCGCTCGCCTACGTGCTCGCGCGCACGAGGACGCGGTTCAAGAACGTCCTCGTCATGCTCGTCGTGCTCCCGCTCTTCGTCGGCAACGCGGTGCGCGCCGCGGGCTGGATGACGCTCCTCGGCAGCAAGGGGGTCGTCAATTTCGCGCTCATCGGCTTCGGCTTCGTCGAGGCGCCGGTCGAGATGATGTTCACCGAAGGCGCGGTCATCGTCGGCATCATCGCGGTCAACCTGCCCTTCATGGTTCTGACGCTGCAGAGCGTCATCGAGTCGATCGACCGCTCGGTCGAGGAGGCGGCGTTCAGCCTCGGCGCCGACCCGTGGCAGATGTTCCGGCGCGTCCTCTGGCCGCTCGCGCTGCCGGGCATCGCCGCCGGCGTCATCCTCACCTTCATCCTCGGGATGAACGCCTACGCGACGCCGGTCCTGCTGGGCGGGCCGGAGTTCAAGATGATGGCGCCGCTCGTCTACGGACAGATGCAGCTCGGCAACTGGCCGTTCGGCGCCGCAGTCTCGTTCGTGCTGATGGTGACGACGCTGGTGCTGACCGCGACCGCCGGCTACCGCCTCCAGAAGCGCTATCGGCGCTGAGCGCCGGCGCGGCAGGAATCGAAAAGAGCGTCGAGCGCGGCCGCGTCGAGCGCGCCGGCGCGGGCGATCGCGACGACGGTGCTCGCGCCGGGCGCGACGCCTTCCGCGGTCTCGACGCTGTGCCGTCGGCCGACGAGCTGGAAGACGGCGCGCTCCTCCGGGCGATCGGCGAAGACCACGACCCCCTTGGCGCGCAGTACCGTCGGCGGCAGGCGGCGGAGCGCGGCGCGGAACGCGTCGCGGTCGAGCGGCGCCTCGCTCCGCCACGACCACGACTCGAACTCGGCGCCGTGGTCGTGAGCGTGGTCGTGCCCCTCTCCAGCGCCGTGCCCGTGGCGCTCCCGGGGACGAGCCGAGCGATCCTCGCCCTCGAAGCCGAAGAGGACCTCGCGCGGCACCTCGGCGAAGCGCGTCGGGAGGAGCCGCATCGCCGGCAGCACGCCGCGCAGCGTCGCCTCGGCGGCGGCGAGGTCGTTCGGCGAGGCGATGTCGCATTTGTTGAGGACAACGACGTCGGCGGCCGAGGCCTGTTCGATCGCGAGCTCGGTGGCGGCGTAGTCGAGCGTGCCGAAGCCGGCGCCGTCGACGAGGCAGAAGACGCCGTCGATCGCGACACGGCCGCCGAGCGCCGGGTCGAGGAGAGCGTCGATGACGGCGATCGGTCGGGAGACGCCGCTCGTCTCGACGAGGAGATGCTCGGGCGCGGGGTCGAGCGCGAGGAGCCGTTCGACCGCCGCCACGAGGTCGTCGCGGATCGTGCAGCAGACGCAGCCGTTGGCAAGGGAGACCTGGTCCGCGCCGGTCGAGACCACGAGCTCGGCATCGATATTGATGGCGCCGAAATCGTTCACCAGCACGCCGTAGCGGACCCCGCGCGGGTCGGCGAGGATGCGCCGGAGGAGCGTCGTCTTCCCGGCGCCGAGAAAGCCCGTGAGGAGCGTGACCGGGATCGTGCCCGAGGGAGCGCTCACGACGGCCGCGTCCGCGGCCGCGGCGGCAGCCGCACCGCATGTCGCCCGCCGCCCCAGTTCGCCGCGGCGGCCACGACCCGCTCGACATCCTCCTCCAGCATGAAGCCCTCCGCGACGAGCTCCTCGGCCTTCTTGCGGATCGCCGCCACATAGGCCTCGGCGTCGGGATAGCGCTCGAGGATCGCCGCGCGCGGATCGCCCGTGTGGCGCCGCTCGTCCTCGGTCTCGGGGAACGGGATGTAGCTCCCGGTGATGCCCAGCATCGCGCCGTGGCCGAGCTCCGGCCGCCGCAGGTTCCAGCCGACATAGGTGCCGAGCGGCGCCCCCGCCATCGGCGCGCGCACGCCGCCGAGGTCGTTGCCGTCGGCATCGCAGGCGGGCACGAGCACGGGGTATTCCTCGCCGCCGATCGGGCGCGGCGGCTCTTGCGTGACGCCCCGGTCGATGTCGGGGCCGAAGTCGAGACGCTCGAGGCGGCTCGGTCCGCGCGGCAGCGCCGCGCCCGGGATCGCGGGAAAGCTTGCGCGCCATTCCTCGGGCGTGACGAGCGTCCCCTCGCGCCGCGTCGGCATGCGGCTCGGCGGCGGCGGCGTCCCGTCCGTCGCCCAGCGGTCGAGCGCGTCGAGATTCGCGCGGAAGAACATCGAGGTCGCGACCGTGTTGTGGAAATAGACGCCGAGCCCGCGCTCCGGCCGCGTGACGATCGGCGAGGCGAAGTGCTGCGAGGCCGCCCAGCAATAAAGCCGGACCGTGTCGGGCTGTGGCAGGTCGCGCCCTTGCGTGTCGGTGTGCACCAGCGAGGCGCGGCGATGCCAGTATTCCGACGAACTGTCCGTGTGGATGACGAGCGGGTCGGTGTCGGGGCGCTTCAGGATCGCGTCCTCGCGCCCGGTGAAGTGATCGGTCGAGCGTGCGTAGGAGAAGGGGAAGCGGTCGACCGGCGTGTCGTGGTTCTCGTACTCCTGCCCGGGCAGCAGGGAGATGTTGGCGAAGCGGTGGTTCATCCACATCTTCCCGGCGCCGGCGACATGCGGCATGACGCCGTCGAAGACGCGCCGCCCGCGCGCATCGGCGTTGAAGCCGAGATAGACGAAGTCGCGGATGCAGCGCCCGGTCTGCGAGCGTCCCCAGGCATAGGCCTTCTCGATGCGCGCGGCGCCGTCTCGGAGCGGGTTGGGATTGCCCTCGGCATCGCGCTCCTCGTGCTTCAGGAAGCTCACGAAGTCGCGAACCGCCAGATGACCGAGGCCGAGCACGAGCGGATCCTTCGCCTCGTAGATCAGCTCGTAGATCCAGCCGGTCTCGAACCCGGCGTGCAGGAAGATGTGGCTGTCGGACGGGATCACCGCGCGGTCGCGCCCCGATCCGTCGACCGAGGCCGACTCCTCGACGCGCGCGAAGGACCATGCGTCGGAGGGAATTTCCTCGCGGCGGCTGTCCGGGTAGCGGCGCCGCGTGAGGCGCGCCTTCCGCGTGTCGAGATCGGCGGCGGGGTAGCTTCGCGCCGGCGCCAGCCCGCTCAGCGGCAGCACCGCGATGCCGTTCTCGTTGACGATGTATTCGGCGCGCACGGTGCCGGTGATCGGGCGCCCGTTCTCCGTCGCCACCGGCGCCTCGAGCCGCATCCGCCCTTCTCCGGGCAAAAGGTCGCCCTGCCAGCCGAGCCAGGCGATCGTGTAGCCGCGGCGCATGAGGAAGCCGTTCCCGGCGTGCTCGCGCGTGATCGGGGCGTTGGATGGCGGCGCGTCGTTGAAGAACTGGAGCGCGCGCTTGTTGCCGCGGTTGCCGTAGTCGAAGAAGACGCGGCCGTTGCCTCGCGCGGTCTCGACCGGCTTCAGAAGGCAGAAATCGGCGGCGTACTCGACGAGGCCGCTCTCGTTCCGCGGCGCCTTGTCGAGATCGGTGACGGTCGGGTGATTGCCCCCGACGGGGTCGGCCCAGAACCGGACGCGCCCGGTCAGCCGCTCGTACGAGCCGGCGCTTCCGAAGGCTTCTCCGTCGGCGAAGACGACGCGTTCGTCGATCCGCAGCGCGAGGCTGGCGCTCATTCGAAAATGCGCTTCCGGAGGCGAGGGAGCGTAGGCGACATCGCGGCAAACCCCGGCACGAGAGAAGGGGCACGATACGGTCGCGGCGCGGTCCGGCGCAATCCGGCAGTGCGGAGCGCGCGGCGCGTGAACGGAAAGCGCGAGGGTCTTCCTTGCGACAACTGAACGCCCCGGCGGAATCCGCATAGCGCCGCAGAGGCTGCTCCGAAAAGCTCGGCAGTCGTTCTCCTTTCGCCTCGGGAGGCTCGCCATGCGTGTTCGGGCCGCACTTGCCGCAGGGCTTTGGCTCGTCGCCTTCGAAGCTCATGCGACCGAAGAACCGGTCGACGCAGCCTCGCCGCGAGGACAAGCCTGGCTCACGGCGGAGGTCGAGATCGGGAGCGCGCCGCCCCCGAGCGATGCTGCCAGCGAGCTCGCCGAGCTGCGCTCCATCGCCGCGGGGCGGAGTCCGGAGGACGTCCTGCGTGCAAAATGGTGGGACGCGGGCGGTCCGGCCTATCGCTGGAACGAGATCGCGGTCGATGCCCTCGTCGAGGGATTCGTGACGCTCCCCATGGCCGCGCGGCATCTCGCGCTCGTACACGCCGCCATCGACGATGCGGTCGCCGCGGCCTACGCCGAGAAGCAGCGTTTCCAGCGGCCGCGGCCGCAGGAGGTCGATCCGACCTTGGCGGCGGCGCTGCCGACGCCGAAGAGCTCATCCTACCCGTCCGACTTCGCAGCCGCGGCTTCTGCTGCGGCCGATGTGCTCGGCTACCTCTTCCCGAGCCGCGCGGTGGAATTCTCGGCGCGCGCGGAGGAGGCGATGCGCTCGCGTCTCGTCGCGGCGGTCGAATACCCGAGCGACGTCGCAGCCGGGCGCGAGATCGGAAGACGAGTCGCGAGCCTGGCAATCGCTCGCGGCAAGGCGGACGGATCGGATGCGAAATGGGCGGGCAGCATCCCGGAGGGTCCCGGAAAGTGGAGGGGCTCCAATCCGATCGCGCCGATGGCGGGCACGTGGCGCACATGGGTCCTGTCACGCCCCGACGAGTTCAGGCCGCCCGCGCCGCCCGCCTTCGACTCCGAAAAAACGAGGGCCGATCTCGTCGAGCTGAAGGAGTTCCCGCGGACGCCGAAAAGCAATCATCGCGCCGTCTACTGGGAAGTCTTCGGCGGGGCGCGCGCGTATGCGCTCTGGAACGAAACGGCACGGCTGAAGCTCGCCGAGAGTCGCGGCGGCTTCAACGCCCCGGCCGAGGCGCGCGTTTTCGCCGCCCTCAACATCGCCTTCTACGATGCCGCCGTGGCGTGCTGGGACGCCAAGTACGCCTATTGGCATATCCGCCCGTCGCAGCTCGATCCCGAGCTGAAGACGGTGTTCCCACCGCCCAACCATCCGAGCTATCCGGCGGCCCATGGGTGCCTTTCGTCAGCGGCGGCGACGGTGCTGGCGGGCGTTTTCCGTGCCGATCGCGAGCGGCTCCTCAGGATCGGCGCCGAGGCAGCGGAAGCCCGGGTCTGGGCGGGCATCCATTACCGGGCCGATATCGACGCCGGACAGGAGCTCGGCCGCAAGGTCGCGGAGAAGACGCTCGCCCGCGCCTTTCTTCCTGCCGCGCGCTAGAAGCCGCCGGCACCGTCAGAGGTGGCGGCTGAAGCGGCCGTGCCGTGCGCCCTGCATCAGCCGGTCGAAGCCGCTCCGGTCGACATGGACGAGGCTCGCGTGGTCGCCGCCCTCGAAATAGATGTCCGGCTGCGCCGCGAGGCTGTCGTCGACGAGAACCTCGAGCCCGTAGGCGCGTCCGACCGGCGGCACCGCACCGCGATCGCAGTCGGCGAAGAGCTGCTCCACGTCGCGCGTCGGCGCGATGTCGAGCGGGCGAAAGAGCTGTTCGACCACGGAGTCGAGCTCGACCTGGTGCGAGGCCGGAATGACGGCGAGGAGGTATCCTTCCTCGTCCTTCAGCACGACGCCTTTGGCAAGTCGGTCGCCCGAGATGCGGCTCGTCTCGGCGGTGTGCGCCGAGGTCATCGTGCGCTCGTGCGGGATGAGCTCGTAATCGACGCCGTTTTCGGCAAGGAAGCGCTGAAGCTTTTCTGAGATCGGCATGGCTTGGGCCCTCGGGCAGGGGCGGCGCCGCTGAACCGGACCGGCGGAGCGGCCGCCATCCGGAAAGGAACTATGCCGCCTCACGGCACCGGCAACCGGAGCAGGAGGCGGTTCTTGAACGGTCGGCTCCGAGGACCAAGCTAGAGAAGCATCGTCCGGCCCGCGGTGCGCCGGGCGAGGGAATGAGGGGTCGGAACATGGCGATCACGCTCGACCACACGATCGTGCCGGCGCACGACAAGGAAGCGTCCGCGAAGTTCTTCGCCGACATTTTCGGTCTCGCCTACGCGGGAGCGTCGGGGCATTTCGCGCCCGTGCGCGTCAACGACACGCTGACCCTGGATTTCGACAGCGTGGAGTCGTTCGAGCCGCACCACTACGCCTTTCACGTCTCCGACTCGGAGTTCGACGAGATCTTCGCGCGTGTGCGCGCGGCCGGCATCCCCTGGGGCAGCCATCCGTGGGATGCCGAAAACCGGCAGCTCAATTCGTGGAACGGCGGCCGCGGCTTCTACTTTCGCGATCCGAACGGGCATCTTCTCGAGCTGCTGACGCGCCCCTGACTTCTCCGCCGCGGTCATCGCCCACGCATATTGGCGGCGACGCGACCGAAACTCCTGACGGAGAGACTCGCCCCGCCCCGGCGTGGGCCGCACGGCGGGCAGTCTGGTTCCGGCGAAGAAGTCATCATCACATTCTCGGTACAATCTTCGGGCGCGATCACAGCGGGCGCGACGCGCAGGCGCGATGCGCGACGCATCGGCGGGGCGGATCGCGCGCTTCCAAGAGCTCCCCGTTCCGGTGATGTCTCACAAACTTCCGAACAAGGTCACAGCCACTTCCCGTTGCGGCGTGGAAGAAGGATTGCCGTCTCACTTTTGTGCGTTGAATCTTGATGGAGCCCGCCCGATGCGATCGCGTTCCTTCGGCGTCCTCTTCCCCTTGTTCCTGCTCTCGATCGCGATTGCCGCACCCGCGCCCGTCGCCGCCGACCCGCCGCCCTGGGCGCCGGCTCACGGCTATCGCAAGAAGCACAAGCCCAAGGAGAAGGTCGTGGTCGTGGAGAAACGGCGCCGGGACTGCGACCGGGTCGACGGGCAAATGGTCGGCAGCACGGCGGGTGCCGCGGGGGGCGCGGTTGTCGGCGATCTCCTCGGCGGCCGCGATCGAGACGACCGCCTGCTCGGTTCTGTCGCAGGCGCGGCCGGCGGGGCGCTTCTGGGCGGGCTCGCCGGGCAGTCCGCCGACCGAAGCCACGGCTGCTGACGAGCGAAGCGCCAGCGGACGCCCCCGCGTGCGGTCGCGTCTGCTGCTGCGGGCGCTCGTGCCGGTGCGCCCCGATTCGCCGGCCCGGAGCGCCGGCAAGCCCCCGCCTAAGCCCATCTCGTTCTTGACACGTTCACGACTATGTCCGAAATTGGCTCCGCATATCCAATACGGAGAACGTTCGTGGACACGAGATTTCGCAAAGGCCGTTCGGGCAACCCCGCCGGAAGGCCGCGCGGCTCGCTCAACAAGCGCACCCTGATCAAACGGGCGCTGCTCCTCGCCGCGATCGACGAGATCACCGCGGACATCGCTCGGCGCGCCCGGGCGGGCGAGGCGGCCGCCCTCGCGGTCCTTTCGAGATGGCAGAAGGGGCCCATGCGCGAGAAGGCCTGACCGCGCCGGCCGTTTCCTGTTAATTCCCTGTTTTTTGCAGGATAGTCAGCGAATTTACAGGAGCGGAAGGAAGGTGCAGCGCATGCGGGGGTGGCAGTTCTGGATCGATCGCGGCGGCACCTTCACCGACATCGTGGCGCGCCGTCCCGACGGCAGTCTCGTCACGGCGAAGCTCCTTTCCGAGAACCCGGAGCACTACGAGGATGCCGCGATCGAGGGCATCCGCCGGCTCCTCGGGCTCGACCCGGGCGAAAAGCTGCCGGCCGAGCGGATCGAGGCGATCAAGATGGGGACGACCGTCGCCACCAACGCGCTCCTC
>JADGGZ010000040.1 GCA_019689675.1 Rhodospirillales bacterium
CGGTAGCGCCGGAGCCGGCGGCGCAGGAGCGGGCGGCGCCAGCGGCTCAGGAAGTGGCAGCGGCGCCGGTGGCGCCGGCGGATCCGGCGGCGGTAGCGCCGGGGCCGGGGGCGCGGGATCGGGCGGCGGTAGCGCCGGAGCCGGTGGCGCAGGCGGCGCTGGAGCCGGCGGCGCCGGGGCCGCGGGTGGCGCTGGGAGCGGTGGCGGCGGCAGCGCAGGAGCCGGCGGCGGTAGCGGCAGCGCAGGGGCGAGTGGCGCCGGCGGCGCGGGATCAAGCGGCAGTGCGGCGGGCAGCGCCGGTGGAGGCGCATCGGCCGGAGCGGGCAGTGCCGGCGCGGGCGCTTCTGCCGGTAGCGCTTCCGGGGGAGGCGCCTCTGGCGGCAGCGCTTCCGGCGCAGGTGGCGGCGGCGCGAGCGGGACCGGCAGCGCCGGCGCGGGAGCGAGCGGCAGCGCGGGAGGCGGCGCGGCAGGCGCCGCCTCGAGCGGGACGGCGGGCGCCGCGGCGAACGGCGCGAATGGCGGCGCCGCAGGCGACGGCGGCGGCGGCGAGGGCGATCAGCGCGCGGTGACCGCCTTCCTCGACAGCCCGGTCGCGGTGCGGATCGCCCCCAGCCGCGCCGGAGAAGCCACCTCGACGGTGCGCCTCGTGCGGAGCTTCATGCGGTCGGGCGTGCCGTGCCGCGAGTATTCTCAGACGGTCGTGATCGACAACGTGCCGGTGCGCGCCAACGGCACGCTCTGCCGCCAGCCGGACGGCACCTGGACGCTCCGTTGATCGGCCACGTCGTGCACCTACATGGGGGTGTGCGACTCGTCGACGGAGGTCAGGGATGCGCTTGCTGGTGCTCGCGTTCGCGGCGGCTCTTGGCCTGGCGGCACCGGTCGAAGCCGCGGCGCCGATCCAGGCGGCCGGCGTCCCGAGCCTCGCGCCGGTGCTGAAGGAGGTTACGCCCGGGGTCGTCAACATAGGCGTGCGCGCGCGCCAGCGCGGCGTCGACAACCCTCTCCTCGCCGACCCGTTCTTCCGCCGCTTCTTCAACCTCCCGGGCCCGCCGCAGCGCCCGCGCGACATCGAGGCGACGGGATCCGGCGTCATCGTCGACGCGACGAACGGCTACATCCTGACGAACAACCACGTCATCGAGAACGCCGAGGCGGTCGAGGTGACGACGAAGGACAAGCGCCGCTTCCCGGCGCACATCGTCGGGCGCGACCCCGAGACGGACGTCGCCGTCCTGAAGATCGAGGCGCGCAACCTCAAGGCCGTGCCGCTCGGCGATTCCGACCAGCTCGAGGTCGGCGACTTCGTGCTCGCGATCGGAAATCCTTTCGGGCTCGGCCAGACCGTCACCTCGGGCATCGTCAGCGCGCTCGGGCGCAGCGGACTCGGCATTGAGGGCTACGAGGACTTCATCCAGACCGACGCCTCCATCAATCCGGGCAATTCCGGCGGCGCGCTCGTCGATCTGCACGGACGGCTCGTTGGCATCAACACCGCGATCCTCGCCCCGGGCGGCGGGAACATCGGCATCGGCTTCGCCGTGCCGATCAACATGGCGCGCGCCGTGATGGAACAGATCCTGCGCTACGGCGAGGTAAAGCGCGGACGGGTCGGCATCGCAATCCAGGAGCTGACGCCGGATCTCGCGAACGCGCTCGGCACGCAACGGACGGAGGGCGCCGTCGTGGCGAGCGTGGAGCCGCGCTCGCCTGCCGCCCGCGCCGGCCTCGAGCCCGGCGACGTGGTCGTCGCCGTCGACGGGGTCCCGATCCGCAGCATGGCGCAGCTCAGGAACAAGATCGGCCTGACGCGGCTCGGCGAGACGATCCACCTCACGATCGAGCGGAAAGGCCAGACGAAGACGGTCGCGACCAAGGTCGAAGAGGCCCGCGAGGCCCGGCGCGAAAACGCGCGAACGCCGCGACCCCGCTGAGCGTTCCATGCAGGAATAGCATGGCGGCCCCGCGCCGACCGCGGCCGGACGGTTTCTGTTACAGACCGTTACTGTAGCGTCACGAAACTGCCGGAGCCCCGCCCGCGGAACGGCTCCAGCTACGAGCCGTTACAGGAGCATAGATGGCACACGCAGCAGCAGCCCTTTCCTTGACAGACGCCGAATGCGCGGCGCTGCCGTCGGTGGAGGAAGAAATTCGCGCCTTCATCGACGGCGAGACGAACGGCGAGCCGCTCCTGCATGCTCTCTACGACTACGTTCTCGACGAGCCGATCCCGGCGCGCCTTCTCGAAACGCTGCTGCGCTGAGCGCCGCCGCGCGGCGGGCGCTGTGACGCCGCGTCCTCCGATCCAGCGAAATTCGCCGCCGCGCACTCCTCGAGGCGCGCGAGGATGCGCTCCAGAAGGGCGCGCTCGGCGGCGCTCAGAGGCGCCAGCAATCGCGCCTCGACGCCGAGCGCGAGCGGCACGATCTCCTCGAAGACGGCCCGTCCCTCGGGCGTGAGGGAGAGGACGACGCGGCGCCCGTCGTCGGAATCAGGCCGACGCATGAGACGCTTTTTTCGCGCGAGCCGCGCAATCGCGCGGCTGACGCGCACCTTGTCCATCCGCGTGCGCTCGGCGACCTCGTTCGCGGACATCGGGCCGAAGCGGCCGAGCACCGCCATCGTCCGCCATTCAGGGATCGTCAGGTCGAAGCGACGCTCGTAGAGGCGCGCGATCTGGCCCGAGATCCGGTTCGTGAGCACGGAAAGCCGGTAAGGCAGGAAGCGCTCGAGCACGAGCTCCGGCGCGGCGGTCGGACTTGGCATTAGTTTCATTTGAAACTAATCTGCCGTTCGGCCGTTCACCGTCAAGAGCCCGCTTTCACGGAGACGAGAGCCATGGCTGTCCTCGACGCCCCCCGCTCCGCCGCGACCGATCTCTGGGAGAACCCGATGGGCACGGACGGGTTCGAGTTCGTGGAGTACACCGCGCCCGACGTCGCCGCGCTCGGCGCGCTCTTCCGGTCGATGGGCTTTTCCGAGGTCGCGCGGCATCGCTCCAAGAACGTGACGCTGTGGCGGCAGGGCGAAGTCAACTTCATCGTCAACGCCGAGCCCGAAAGCTTCGCCCAGGCCTTCGCGCGCCTCCACGGCCCCTCCGTCTGCGCGATCGCCTTCCGCGTCCGCGACGCCGGCGCCGCCTACAAGCGGGCGCTCGAGCTCGGGGCGAAGCCCGTCACCGGCAAGGTCGGCCCGATGGAGCTCAACATTCCGGCGATCGAAGGGATCGGCGGCAGCCTTCTCTATCTCGTCGACCGATACGGGCCGCGCGGCACCATCTACGACGTCGACTTCGTGCCGATCGAAGGCGCCGACCCGAACGGCGAAGGGGTCGGGCTCGTCGGCGTCGACCACCTCACGCACAACGTGCACCAGGGCCGCATGGCGCTCTGGGCGGGGTTCTACGAGAAGCTCTTCAACTTCCGCGAGATCCGGTACTTCGACATCGAGGGCAAGCTGACGGGTCTGCGCTCGAAGGCGATGACGAGCCCGTGCGGCAAGATCCGCATCCCGATCAACGAATCGGCGGACGACAAGAGCCAAATCGCCGAATACCTCGCGGCCTATCACGGCGAGGGCATTCAGCACATCGCGCTCTCCACCAACGACATTTACGCCACCGTCGAGGCGCTGCGCGACAAAGCGGTGCGCTTCCTCGACACGCCCGACACCTACTACGAACTCGTCGACAAGCGCCTCCCCGGCCATGGCGAGGATCTCGAGCGGCTGAAGCGGAACCGCATCCTCATCGACGGCAATCCGGGCGGCGGGCTCCTGCTCCAGATCTTCACCGAGACCGTCATCGGCCCGATTTTCTTCGAGATCATCGAACGCAAGGGCGACGAAGGCTTCGGCGAAGGCAATTTCCGGGCCCTTTTCGAATCGATCGAGCTCGATCAGATAAGGCGGGGCGTGATCGGGAGGGAGTAGTGCGATGGCGCTCCAATACCTCTCCGGATTCGGCAACGAGCACGCGACGGAAGCCGTCCCCGGCGCCCTCCCCCAGGGGCAGAACTCGCCGCAGAGGCCGCCGCGCGGCCTCTACACCGAGCAGATCTCCGGCACGGCCTTCACCGTGCCGCGCGCCGAGAACCGGCGCTCCTGGCTCTACCGCATCAGGCCGTCGGCGATGCACGGGAAGTTCCGCCGCATCGACGAGGGGCTCCTGCGCACGGGACCGTTCGCTGAGGCCGAGCCGACGCCGAACCGCCTGCGCTGGGACCCGCTGCCGCTTCCCGAGAAGCCGCGCGACTTCGTCGAAGGGCTCGTCACGATGGGCGGCAACGGCGATGCCGGCGCGCGCATCGGCGTCGGCATCCATCTCTACGGCGCGACGCGCTCGATGGAGAAGCGCGTCTTCTACGACGCCGACGGCGAGCTCCTGATCGTGCCGCAGGAGGGGCGGCTTCTCCTCCGCACCGAGCTCGGGAGGATCGAGGCGGCGCCGGGCGAGATCGCGCTCGTGCCGCGGGGCATCAAATTCGCCGTCGACCTGCCCGACGGCGCCGCGCGCGGCTATGTCTGCGAGAATTACGGCGCGCCGTTCCGGCTGCCTGAGCTAGGACCGATCGGCGCCAACGGCCTTGCGAACCCGCGCGACTTCCTGACGCCGGTCGCGGCGTTCGAGACGACCGACGAGCCGACCGAGCTCGTCGCCAAGTTCGCCGGCCGTCTCTGGGCGACGACGCTGGCGCACTCGCCGCTCGACGTCGTCGCGTGGCACGGCAACTACGCGCCGGTGAAGTACGACCTGTCGCGCTTCAACACGATCGGCTCGGTGAGCTTCGACCACGCGGACCCGTCGATCTTCACGGTGCTGACCTCGCCGAGCGACAGCCGTGGCACCGCCAATTGCGACTTCGTCATCTTCCCGCCGCGCTGGATGGTGGCGGAGCGGACCTTCCGCCCACCCTATTTTCACCGCAACGTGATGAGCGAGTTCATGGGCCTCGTCCACGGCACCTACGACGCCAAGGCCGAAGGCTTCCTCCCCGGCGGCGCGAGCCTTCACAACGCGATGTGCCCGCACGGACCGGACGCGGCGACCTTCGAGAAGGCGATCGCGGCCGAGCTCGCACCGCAGAAGCTCGACAAGACGCTCGCCTTCATGTTCGAGACGCGGCTCGTCATCAGGCCGACGCGCTTCGCCCTCGAGACGCCCGCGCTCCAGAAAGACTACGACTCGTGCTGGGAGGGCTTCCGGCCGAGCTTCCTCGAAGAAGCGCGACGGTGAAGCTCGCGAGCCTCAAGGAAGGCGGGCGCGACGGCACGCTCGTCGTCGTCGCCCGCGACCTTTCGCGCGCGGCGACGGTACCAGGCGTCGTCAAGACGATGCAGGCGCTGCTCGACGACTGGGAGCACTGCAGGCGCCGCCTCGAGGAAGCCTACGCCCTCCTCGACGCGGGCGAGATGCCGGACGACTTCCCGCTGGACGTCGATAAGCTCGCCGCGCCGCTCCCGCGCGCCTTTCAGTGGTGCGACGGGTCGGCCTATCTCCATCACGTCGAGCTCGTGCGCAAGGCGCGCGGCGCCGAGATGCCGCCCGATCTCTACGCCGATCCGCTCATGTACCAGGGCGCCTCGGACAGCTTGCTCGGACCGCGCGACGACATTCTCGTCGCCGACGAATCGTGGGGGATCGACCTCGAGGCGGAGGTCGCGGTCGTCACCGGGGACGTGCCGATGGGGGCGAGCGTCGAGGAGGCGCGCGCCGCGATCCGGCTCGTCACGCTCGCGAACGACGTGAGCCTCCGCAACCTCGTCCCGAAGGAGCTCGCGAAAGGCTTCGGCTTTCTCCAGAGCAAGCCCGCGACGGCCTTCGCGCCGGTCGCGGTCACGCCCGACGAGCTCGGCCCCGCATGGGACGGCGGCAAGCTCAATCTGCCGCTGCTGAGCCACGTCAACGGAAAGCTCCTCGGGGCGCCCAATGCCGGCGTCGACATGAACTTCGATTTTCCAGCCCTCATCGCGCACGCGGCGCGGACGCGCGAGCTCGAGGCGGGCACGATCATCGGCTCCGGCACCGTCTCCAACCGCGATCCTGCCGCGGGCTCCTCGTGCCTCGCCGAGCGGCGCATGATCGAGACGATCGAGAAGGGCGCGCCCGAGACCCCGTTCCTCAAGTTCGGCGACCGCGTGCGGATCGAGATGCTCGACGCCGAGGGTCGGTCGATCTTCGGCGCCATCGAGCAGCAGGTCGTTCAATACCGGCGCTGAAGGCGTCGAGCGCGCCGTTCAGGGCGAAAAACCAGCGCGGATGCCGCCTCGGCGCCCTCCCCCATATTGCAGACGAGGCGGCCCCGCCCGGGCCAGCCGACACCTGCAAATCAGCTGTTTTCGACCCTCGCCCTTTCTCCATCACCCCCGCGAAAGCGTGGATCCATGCGGCCTTTTGTGGATTCCCGCTTGTGGGGGAATGACGAAAGCGGCGCGCGGCATCCGTCCGCTCCCTCTCCCGCCTGCGAGAGGGAAGGGGCGAGGGCATCAGGCGCGCGGCAGTCTCGCCCGAATGCCGGCTTAGAGCTGGGCGCCGAGGCGGACCAGGAAGAGATTCCGGTTGAAGTCGCCGCCCGCACTGTCTCCGTCCGAGGAGCGGTGCGAATAGGTGTAGGAGGCGCCGAGATAGAAGTTGCGGGTCAGCGAGTAGCGGATGCCGGCGCCGATATCGATGCGGTCGTCGTCGCGGTCGATGTTCTCGTAATCGTCGTGCTGGAACCCGACGCGGCCGGTTATGAGCACGTTGCGCAAGAGCTCATGGTCGACGGAGACGCCGACATTGGTGCGCAGATAGCCCGGAGAGAGCGCGCTGCCGCCGCTCGCCAGCAGCGCGACCGTGTTCGAATCCTGGACGCGGCGGTCGACATTCGCCGCGATCGAGGTGAGCTGCGTCACGTTCCAGACGAGCCGCCCGCCGAAGTCGACCCCGCTGATCGAGCCGAGATCGGAGTCGTCGTAATCCTGCAGCACATAGCCGACATAGACCTCGGCGAAGGTAACGCCCGTGAGGTCGATGGTGGCGCCGACAGCGGCGCGGAAACCCTTCGAATCCCGGCTGAAGCCGCCCGGATCGTCCTCGTCGTACACACGACGATTGACGCTGCCGCGGATGAACGCCTCGTAGCGCGGCGCGAATTCGTAGGAGACACGCAGGTTGGCGAGATAGGTGTTGAGATCGCGCGCGTCCTGATCGAGCGTGCCGCCGCCCACCCGGTCGACGTCGTGGTAATCCTCGCGCCGGAGTCCGACATCGGCCTGGTAGCCGATCCTCAACCCGCGGCTGATGACGCCGGCGCGCGCCGTGTAGGCATCGATCTCGACGGGCTCGGCGGCTCCGCCGACGGCAAAGCCGGGGTTGTCGGGCGAGTCGCGCTCCTCGTGGAGACGCTCGTAGCGGGCCACGGCGAAGGCCGCGAGGTTTCGCGTGATATCGTAACGCCCGTCCCCGCCGACGAAGGCGTCGAGATAGTTCTCGCTCGTGTTGTCCCAGTACCTCCCGGCGCTGATGCCGGCCTGCATGTTGAGGGCGTGGGCCGACCAGTTCGACTTCACGTCGAAGGAGGGCGAGATCACGGTGATGAGGTCCGAGTCCCGGTTCGAGCCCGAGGCGAAGACGTTGTCGTTGTAGACCTGGTCGAGCTCTAGGCGCGGATAGATGAAGAACGAGCCGGCGCGCACGCCGAGCGGGTCGAGCTCGGGGCGCGGCCGGTCGGTGATGGGCTGCCCGCGCTCGAGAAAGTAGCCGAAGGGCTCGGTGCCGAGCTCCGGGACGATCGGCGACACCGGCGGGGTGGGCGCCCCGGTAGGGCCGGGCACCTCGGTCGCGCCGCCCGGCAGCGGCGTCTGGGCCAGCGCGCCTGCCGCGCTCAAGGCGCCGATCAGAAGAGCCGATGCCGCGGTGACTGTTCTGGCCATTGCTTCACCCCGAAACGCCTGACTCCCCCGATGGCTTCGTACCCCAGCCAGGATTCCCGGCGCAAGCGAACCGGTTCGCGGACATTCGCTCCACGGAATACTGTTGCTTCCGGGCAACAAGACGGTGCCGGGCGCTCAGCCCGGCTTTCGCGCCGCCGCGAGCCTGTTGCGCAGCGTGGCGAGATCGACGGCCCCAGGGATGAGCTCGCCTCCGACAACGAAGGCGGGCGTGCCCCTGATGTCGAGCGCCTGCGCGAGATCGTGATTGGCGCGCAGCTGGGCGTCGATCTCCGGCCGCTCCATGTCGGACTTGAGCCGCTCGACGTCGAGCCCGGCGGCCGCGGCGGCCTTGAAGATTGCCGCCTCGGTGAGCTGGCCCTTGAGCCCCATCAGCGCGTGGTGGAAAACCTCGTACTTGCCCTGGCGCGCGGCGGCGAGCGCCGCCCGCGACGCGGTGACCGAGTCCTTGCCGAGGATGGGGAACTCCTTCATGACGACGCGCAGGCGCTTGTCTTCGGCGATCAGCGCCTGGAGCGTCGGGGCGACCTGCTTGCAATAGGGGCAGCGGTAGTCGAAGAACTCGACGAGCGTGACATCGCCCGCCGGATTGCCGAGGACGGGCGAGGGGGGATCGGCCTCGAGCTCCTGCCGCTTGGCGGCGATCGCACGTTTCGCGCTTTCCTCCGCCTCGGCCCTGGCTTTCGCCTGCGCCGCCTCGAACGCCTCGACGACGACCTCCGGATGCTGCTCGATGTAGCGGCGAAGGATTCGGCCGATCGCCTCCTCCTGCTCGGGCGTGAAGGGCTGCGCGGCCGCAGCGCCGAAGGGCGCGGCCAGGAGAAGCGCGAGAAGGAGAAGCCGTCTCATCGCCCGAGCCTAAGCGAGCGATGCTTGCCGCACAATTACCGAGCGGCGAAGGCGCTCAGCGCTCTTCCTCGAGCCGCGTCGCCGCCTGCTTGATGTCTTCGGCGCGCAGGCGCGCCGGCGAGCCGGCCGGCAGAAGCTGAGCCGCGCGGTTCGCCTGCTGTATCGCCAGCTTGCGGTCGCCGGAGATCATGGCGCCCTCGGCAAGCGAGAGCGCCGACATGCCGATGTTGTTCTCGCGCCCGTACGCCACCGCGAGCAGCCGCCAGGCGGCGCCGTTCCGGTCCTCGCGCCGGATCGCGTCGTTGAGGTAGGCGAGCGCGGTCTTGTTGAGGGCTGGGTCGTTGAGCTCCAGCTGCACGCGCGCCAGCTCGATCCGCAGGAGCGCCACGTCGGGCCGGAGCTGGAGCGCGCGCTCGTAGCTCGGCAGCGCTTCGCGCAGACGGCCGTTCTCGAACAGCACCTGTCCCTTGAGCTCATGGAACCAGGGATTCTCCGGCTCCTCGGCGAGGAGGCCGTCGATGAGCGCGAGCGCCTTCGGCAGGTCCGGCACGCGGTAGTAGGCAATCGCGCGCGCGTAGCGCGCCGGCACCGACCGGTCGCTTTCCTTGTAGCGCCCCAAGGTCTTTCCGGGCGGATCGATGAAGCCGTGGAGCTTCGCCTGCATGCGATGATGCGCCGCCACCAGCGCGGGCGGGTCCGTCGCCTTGGCGTGCGCGGAGCGCTCGAGGAAGGCCTCGACCGACTCGATGCGGGTTCGCGTGAGCGGATGCGTCCTGAGATAAGGATCCTGCCGCGCCGGCGAGAGCAGATCCTGCTCGGCGAGAATGCGCAGGAAGTCGGAGAGCCCCTGGGCGGACTGCCCGGTCCGCTCCAGATAGGTGAGCGCGGCCTGGTCGGCGGCCGATTCCTGCGCCACCGAATAGGCGAGGATGCTGCGCTGCCCGACGCTCGCGCCGCCCGCAATCACCCCGCCCGCCGCGTTGCCGCCACCCGCCGCCGCCGCCGCGGCGCCCAGCACCATGGCGATGATCATCTGCGCCGTCGCGTTCCTGAGCGCCTCCTGCGTGCGCGCGAGGTGGCCGCCGGCGATGTGCCCGGTCTCGTGCGCGATCACGCCGATCACCTGGTTCGGCGCCTCGGCGCGCGCCAAGAGGCCCGTGTTGATGAAGAGGTTCTGCCCGCCGGCGACAAAGGCGTTGAGGCGCTGGTCGTTGACGAGGTAAATCCGGACCGCCTCCGCGTCGAGACCGGCGGCGTTGAATATCGGCGTCGCGTAGCGGCGGATCAGCTCCTCGATCTCCGCATCGCGAATGAAGGAGACCGACTGGCCCTGGGCGCGCGCCGCGCTGGGCGCCACGATGGCAAAGCAGAGCAACAGCGCGAGGCCGCGACGGAAGATGGAAGTCACAGCGGGTAGAGGTGGCGATCTCGGATGGGCGCGTCAATCTGCGCTCTGCCTTGCCCTTCTCTTGCTTGCCGGCTGCACCACGGCGAGCGGCGTCGCGCCGCGCGAGGGCCGGTTCGGCGGCGCGGTCGCCGCGGACGAGCCGCGCGCAGCGATGATCGCCCGCGACATCCTCGACCAGGGCGGAAGCGCGGGCGATGCCGCGGCCGCGCTCGGCTTCGCGCTCGCCGCGCCGCTGCCGAGCCGGGCGGGGCTCGGCGGGGGCGGCGTCTGCGTCGGCCGTGACGGCATATCGCCCGACGACGGCGGTGTTCCGCTCGGCTTCAACGCGGTGATGAAGCGGCCGGCGATCCCCAAGACCTTCGCGGTGACGTTCGTGCCCGGGCCGCTCGCCGGCGCGCCCGAGTTCGGCCAGCCGCTCCTCGCCCGCGGTCTCGCCGCCCTCCATGCGCGGCTCGGACGCCTGCGCTGGGAGCAGGTCGTGGCGCCAGCCGAGAACCTCACCCGCTTCGGCATTCCGACCAGCCGGGCGCTCGCGCGCGATATCGAGGCGTCGGGCATCGAAATTCCGGGGCCGGACGGCCGCCCTCTCCGCGAAGGCGTGCCCTTCTTCGTTCCCGAGCTCGGGCAGAGCCTCGCCGCGATCCGAACCAGGGGCGCGAACGCGCTCGTCGCAGGGCCGGTCGCCACCGCCTACGCGCAAGAACTCGGCATCGATCCCTCGGCGCTGCGAAACGCGGCGCCCAGCATCGTCGACCCGATCGTCGCGAAAAGCGGCAGCGACAAGGCCTTCTTCGCGCCCTCGGAAGGCGGGGCCTACGCCGCGGCGCTGTTCGAGACCGCGCGCGAGGATCGCCGCGGCCGGTCGAGCGACGCCGCCGCGCGCGCCGCCGCGCTCGCCGATGCGGCAGCCGTCCTTTCCGCGCGACATCCGCCGCTCGAGGGAGCCGCAGCGACCACCGGCTTCACCGTCGTCGACTGGCGGGGCGGCGCGGTGGCCTGCTCGCTCACGATGGGCGGACTTTTCGGCAGCGGCGTCATCGCGCCTGGCACCGGCATCATCGCCGCCAAGGCGGTGACGCCGGGCTCGGCGGCCGCGCGCAGCCTCGCCGCGATGCTCGTCGCGAACGACAACAGCGGCCAGTTCATCGCCGCGTTCGGCGCGGGCGCGGATGCCGCCGCGCCGCAGTCGCTCGTCCAGGTCGCGCTCGCGACGCTCGGCGCGGACCGGCCGCTGCAGCAGGCGCAGCTCGACTTCCGCGCCGGCTCCGGCCGCAATCTCGGCGAGACCAAGGAACGGCCGCCGTCGGAGATCGGCGTTGCCGAGGGAGCCGGGCTCGTCAATGCGATCGTCTGCCGCGACGGGCTGCCGCGCGAGCCCAAGAGCTGCAGCGCGCAGCAGGACCCGCGCGGGTTCGGCATCGCGGCGGCAGCCGAGCCGCGACGCTGAGCCGGAACCGCCGATGACGCTCAAAGTATCGCGCCGCGGCCAGGTGCCGCCCTTCATCGTCATGGACGTGATGCGCGCGGCCGCCGAGCGCGAGGCGCAAGGCGCCGACGTGCTCCATCTCGAGGTCGGCCAGCCCTCGACCGGCGCGCCCGCCAAGGTGATCGAAGCCGCCCAGGCGGCGCTGCGCTCGGGCGACCCCCTCGGCTACACGCTCGCGCTTGGATTGCCGGAGCTGCGCGAGGCGATCGCGCGCCATTACCGCGACTTCTACGGCATCGCCGTCCCCGCCGAGCGGATCGTCGTGACCACCGGCTCCTCCGGCGCGTTCCTGCTCGGCTTTCTCGCCGCCTTCGACGCCGGCGACCGGGTCGCGATGGCGAGCCCCGCCTACCCCGCCTACAAGAACATTCTGCGCGCCCTCGGCATCGAGCCGGTCGAAATCCCGGCCGGGCCCGCGGAGCGCTGGCAGGCCGTGCCGGAGCTCGTCCGCCGCGCCGGGAAGGTCGACGGGTTCATCGTCGCGAGCCCCGCGAACCCGACCGGAACGATGCTCCGTCCCGACGAGCTCGCCGAGATCGTCCGCCATTGCGAGGCCGCGGGGATCCGCCTCGTCTCCGACGAGATCTACCACGGGCTGACCTACGGCCCCGAGGCCGCGACGGCTCTCGCCTTCGGCGACGAGGCGATCGTCGTCAACTCCTTCTCGAAGTACTTCTCGATGACCGGCTGGCGGCTCGGCTGGATGGTGGTGCCGCCGGCGCTGCTGCGGGCGGTCGAATGCCTTGCGCAGAACCTCTTCATCTCGCCGCCGGCGCTGTCGCAGCGCGCCGCGCTCGCCGTCTTCGACGCGCACGAGGAGCTCGAGGCGAACCGCGCCAAGTACGCCCGCAACCGGAGCCTCCTTCTGGAGGAGCTGCCCAAAGCCGGCTTCGATCGGCTCGCGCCGGCCGACGGCGCCTTCTACCTCTACGCCGAGATCGGCCACCTCACGAACGACAGCGAGGCGTTCTGCCGGCGCATGCTGCAGGAGACGGGAATTGCCGCGACGCCCGGGGTCGATTTCGACCCGGCGCGCGGCAGCGCGACGATGCGGTTCTCCTTCGCAGGGTCCGAGGCGACGATCGCGGAAGCGGCGCGACGCCTGCGCGCCTGGAAGCGGTAATCGCCGCCGGTTGACCCGGAACGACGGGCGCGCCTATCGTAAGCGATCACTTACGGTGCTTCCCTCGCGGCCCTTTCCGACCCGACCCGCCGGCGCGTCCTCGAGCGCGTAGCGGAACGCCCGCGCGCCGTAAGCGAGATCGCGATGCTTCTTCCCGTCAGCCGGCCCGCCGTCTCCCAGCATCTCCGGGCGCTCAAGGCGGCCGGACTCGTGCAGGAGGAACGCGAGGGGACGCGGCAGATCTACCGCGCCGATCGCGCCGCGCTGGAAGCCGTCCGCGCCTATCTCGACGAGCTCTGCCGCAAAGCTGCCGCAGGCGGCTGATCCGCGGCGCTGTATGCCACGCGGGGGACGAGACCTCGTCCGGACGGGAGAGATGCGAGGCTTTCCTGCAAAAGGAACGAGCGATGCAAGTATGCAGCGAACGAGTGTCGCTGCCGATCGTTCGGCTTCGAAGGGCCGCTCGGTCGTTCACAACTTTGGGGCGCCGCCTTAACGAAAGTTAACCCCGGCGCCATGAACCCGGGAGACTTGTCCGGCTATCACGGGGGACGGAGCTTTCCGAAGGAGGCGCGAGATGCAGGTTTCCGAAGTCGTCCGCCGCAAGGGACGCGAAGTCTATTCGATCCAGGAGACCCGCACCCTCGCCGAGGCGGCGCAGGTCCTTTGGCAGCGCCAAGTGGGCGCGCTCGTCGTCAAGGATCGCCGCGGCGAGCTCGCCGGCATCATTTCCGAGCGCGACATCGTCCGCGCCATTGCGGAAAACGGCCCCGCCGGCCTCGAGCGCGAAGTCGGCGCGATGATGAATCCGGACGTTGTCACCTGCGACCCGCAGGATCGCATCGAGCGGGTGATGAAGCTCATGACGCTTCACCGCGTGCGCCACATCCCGCTGCGCGAGGGCGACCGGCTCGTCGGCCTCGTGAGCATCGGCGATCTCGTCAAGCACCGGCTGGAGGAGAAAACCTACGAGGCCGAGGTCCTGCGCGAGCTGAATGTCGTCCGGTCGGGCTGACGCAAGCACGACGGAATTTTCGCAGATTTTGCGTCGGGACTGGAACGCGGCACCACATCTGGTGTTATCCTCCCCACCAACGGAAAGGCGGGGAGGAAGACATGACCGATTGCCTCAGCGCCGAACGCAGCCGGGTCGAAGCCGCCCTGCTGCGTATTCTCGCGCGCGCCCAAATCGACAGCCCGGCCCTGGCGCCGATCGTGGCGTCCTGCGCGGAGGCCGAAGCCGATTGGGCCGCCTGGCGCGGCGAGCCCCCGGAAGATCCGGCCGAGCTTGCCGAGATGGTGACTCTCGGCGGCGTCGCCGACCAGGTTCGCTTCATTCTCGACCATTGCGGGCTCGAGGAGGGCGAGCGCCGCCTCATGGCGCTCGTCTGGCCCGAATCGGTGGCCGCCTGAGCGGATCCAAGGCTCAGCTCTTTTCCGGGGCGAGGCCGAACGCCTCGGCGATGAGGCTGTAGGAACGCCGGCGCGCCTCGGCGTCGTGCGCCCAGGTGACGACGACGAGCTCCTCGACCGCGAGCTCGCCGGCGAGCGCTTCGAGGCGCTGGGCCACCTCGGCACCGGTGCCGATGAAGGCGCGTTCCCGCATGCGCTCCACCTTGGCGCGCTCGACGCCGGCGAGTTCGAACGCGGCCGCCTCTTCCGGGGTCGGAAGCGGCACCAGGACGTTCCTGTCGCGCAGCACGCGCCAGAGGGCGCGCGGCAGGAACAGCCGCTCCGCCTCCTCGCGCGTCTCCGCCGCGAGCGCCCAGACGCAGATTGCCGGATGAGGCGCCGGATGGCGCGCGCTCGGCCGGTATTCCCTGCGATAGATGTCGAGGGCCTCGGCCGCGCCGCGACCGTCGCTGAAGAACCACGCGAAACAGTAGGGAAGGCCGAAATAGGCGCCGACCTGCGCGCCGTAGGTGGAGCTGCCGAGGATCCAGGTCTCGGGAACGGTCGGGCTGCGCGGATAGGCGGTGACGTTCCGGAACGGGTGCCCGTCGGGCAGCTTTTCGCCCGATACCCAGGCGAGGAGATCGCGGACCTGGCTCGGGAAGTAGTCGGCGGCGGTGTCGGCGCGCGGGTTGAGCGCGTAGGCCGCGGGCGCATCGCCCCCGGGCGCACGGCCGAGGCCGAGATCGATCCGGCCGGGCGCGATCGCCTCCAGCACCCGGAACTGCTCGGCGACGTGGAAGGCGGAGTAGTGCGGCAGCATGACGCCGGCGCTGCCGACGCGGATGCGCCGCGTGGTGGCGGCGATCGCGGCGATCAGAATCTCCGGCGCGGTGCCGAGGATCGAGGGGTGGTTGTGGTGCTCCGAGACCCAGAACCGCGCGTAGCCGAGGGCCTCGCAGTGCCGGGCCAGCGCGAGCGTCTCGCGGATCGACTCGTCCTCGGGCCGGCCCGAGACGGCGTTCGACTGATCGAGGACTGAGAGGCGGAGCTTCAAGGGCGCGACTTCCTTCCGTCGCGCCTTTCTAGCGCGGGAAAGCCGGCTCAGGCCACGGCGGTCCGCGCCGCAGCTCTCCGCGCCGCTGCGATGCGGCGCGGGCGTCGGGCCGGACGCCAGGCCTCCGCGCCGCCGGCGAACCAGGCCGCTACGCCCAAGACGATCGCGCCGCCCGCCTTCACAAGCGTGCTCGGATCGCCGTCGGCCAGGAGGCCCGCCGCCGCCGCGACGAGGCCGCCGCAGACGAGCGGCACGGCCAGGAGGCCGAGGAGACGGCGGAAAAGCGGCTTCGGAACGCGCACGGCACGAACTCCCTATCAGGGAACCATGAGCGATCATTTCGCGACAAAGTTAAGGGAAACCCCCGCCAACTCGTTCTTTCGTTTCGGATTTTGGGCGATTTCGCCGCGCATTCTCGGCTTATGCCGATACTGCCGCGATCGGCGCCAAGCGAAGTATTTCGGCCAGCCACTAACGGCCGCGCCCGCGGCTCCTTACCTGTTGAGGAGCAGCGCTTGCGCAACCACCCGTGACGGGGAAGACATGGAAGCTCACAAGTTCAAGCTCGGCCAGCTCGTCAGCATCGTCGGCGGGCGGCGGCAGGGCGCCATGCCGGGCGGCCGGTTCGAGATCGTCCGCCTCCTGCCGGAGACCGGCGGCAGCAACCAGTACCGCGTCCGCTCGAAGCAGGACGGCCACGAGCGCGTCGTGCTGGAGAGCGAGCTCGTCTGATCCCGAGAGGCGACGGCGGTTGCGTTTCGGCCCCGCCGCTCCCATCTCAATCGGGTCGCTGGGTTTTCGCTTCCGGCACCCTCCTGCCGATTCGGGCGCCCCTTTTCCCGGGAGCGCGCGGTCTCCTCGAGGCGTACCTCGAAGCCGCGAACTTCGCGTCGTCGCCGCACGCCGACAAGGCGAGGGCGGCTCCACACCGGCCAGGGAGACTCGCGTGGCTATCGGCACCGTCAAATGGTTCAACGCGCAGAAGGGTTATGGATTCATCCAGCCGAGCGACGGCGGCAAGGACGTGTTCGTCCATGTCAGTGCCGTCGAGCGCGCCGGTCTGGCAGGGCTTTCCGAGGGTCAGAAGGTCAGCTTTTCGGTCGTCAACGATCGGGGCAAGCCCGCCGCCTCGGATCTGAAGCTCGCCTGAGAAGGCAGAGCAGGGAGCTTCGGCTCCTTCACGTTGCAGGGAGCGGCGGCCGCAAGGCCGCCGCTTTCCGTTTCGGCGGAAAAGTTGAGCGGCGCCCGAGACTTGTGCGGTTAAGTATGTCTTGCCGCCGGAGATCGATAAATTGCTCGCCATGGCAGAGGTGACGGCATGAGCATGGCTCGCATCCCGCATCGCAAGCTCGGATCGCTCGGCGTCTCGACGCTGGGGCTCGGCTGCATGTCGCTCTCCGGCATCTACGGGACCGCCGACGACGCGGCCTCGATCCGGCTCATCCACGAGGCGCTCGACCGCGGCGTGACGCTCCTCGACACCGCCGACATGTACGGCTGGGGCCACAACGAGGAGCTCGTCGGCAAGGCGCTGAAGGGCCGCCGCGCGGGCGTCGTGCTCGCGACGAAGTTCGGCCAGGTGAAGACGCCGACGGGCCAAGGGGTCGACGGCAGCCCCGCCTACGTGGAGAAGGCCTGCGAGGCGAGCCTGCGGCGGCTCCAGGTCGACACGATCGACCTCTACTACCAGCACCGCGTCGACCCGAAGGTGCCGATCGAGGAAACGGTCGGCGCGATGGCGCGGCTCGTCGAGCAGGGCAAGGTGCGCCATCTCGGCCTCTCGGAGGCGGCGCCCGAGACGATCCGCCGCGCCCACAAGGTCCACCCGATCACGGCGGTGCAGATGGAGTACTCGCTCCTCTACCGGGTCGAGGCGGAGGAGGTGCTGGCGACGACGCGCCCGCTCGGGATCGGCTTCGTCGCTTACTCGCCCCTGGGGCGCGGCCTCCTCACCGCCCGGATCGCGAGCCCCGACGACGTCGCCGGCGACCGGCGCGGCGAGCACCCGCGCTTTCAGGGCGAGAACTTCGCGAAGAACCGCGCGCTCGTCGACGCGATCGCCGCGATCGCGCAGGAGAAGGGCTGCACCCCGGCGCAACTCGCCCTCGCCTGGGTCCTGGCGCAGGGCGACGACGTGGTCGCGATTCCCGGCACGAAAAGGAGCGAGCGGCTCGCGGAGAATCTCGGCGCCCTCGAGGTCAGCCTCTCGACCGAGGACGTCCTGCGCATCTCCGCCGCCTGCCCGCCCGGCGCCGCCGCCGGGATGCGCTATCCCGAGGCCGCGATGCGGGCGGCCTACCGATGATCTCCGCCAGGCTCCCGCCGCTCGAGGTCTCGGGCGAGGACGGCTGGGTCGATCTCGGCTTCCGCCTCATCGGACACGAGACGCAAGGAGACGGGGAGTTCCACCTCTTCTGCGCCGCCGCGCATCACGAGGGAAGGCCTCTCGCCTTCAACATCCTGTGGCCGACGCTCTGGAACTTCGACCCGCCGCGCGGCGCGCCGCCCGGCGTCTTCGCGTTCTCGGGCCCGCTCGCCTTCGTCAACGCGCGGCCGCTCGAGCGGAGCTTCATCGAGACGCTCGCCGAGGTCTACCGCCTGCCGGCGCCCGACGGCGGGATGGCGAACTTCACCGAGGTCGCCGCGGTCTCGATCGAGGGCGACCCCGAGCGGGTCATGGAGGAGCGGGTTCGGCTGAAGCTTCTCTTCGGCCCAGACGAGGACTCGCCCGTCCCCTACGCCGAACTCTACCTCGTCATCGACGTGCCCGAGCGGCGCGTCGAGCTCCAGGAGAAGCATCCCGACTGGCGGGAAGCGATCCTCGCCGGCCTCGCGCAGGGCACGGAAACGGCAACAATCTGACCCGGCGCTAACGCTTCTGTAACCATAAAGGGGGAGAAGATGCGCCCTGCCGGCGCCGTGCGCCGCGCGGGAGCGTTACCCCTTCGGGACGAGGCATAACGAAGACGCACGAAGGGAGGTGATCTTGGCATCGACGAAGGAGTTCGAGAATGTTGACGGCACTGGTTCTGGTCTGCTCCCTGGCGGCGACCCCGGACCTGCGCGACTGTAACGAGGCGAACGCGGTCGACGTGATGCGCGTCCCCGACGAGTTCAGCAACCCCGCCTTCTGCTTCATGCAGGGCCAAGCCTACGTGGCCCAGACCGTGCTCGGCCGCGAGCTCGGCGAGGGCAACCAGCTGAAGGTCGTCTGCGCGCCCTCCAAGAAGCTCGCCCAGCGCGCGGGCTGACCCGGCACGCGCGGAGCGGCCCCGCGACGGAACGGGGCCGCGCGGCCTCGCGTTCTACGGGACCGCATGAGCCGCGCGATCCTCCTCCAGACGCATCTCCTCGGTCCCGCGATCGAGGCGCAGCACGCCCGGCTCGAGCGCGAGGCGCCGGGCTGGAAGGTCTTCCTCGCGCTCAATCGCGGCGCGGGACCGGAGCGCGTGCCCGAGGAGACGCGGCTTCCCGAATCGAAGTTCTTCCTCTGCAGCGACAAGAGCCTCCGCGCCCTTCCCTACCCCGCCAAATGCGGCGGCGCGGACTGGCGCATCGTCCCCGGCAACGCCGACCTCATCGCGCTCCTCTTCCTCGCCCGGAACCCCCAATGCGAGCGGGTCTGGACGGTCGAGTACGACGTCCATTACGAGGGGCGCTGGGGCGACCTCTTCGAGCATTTCGAGGCGAGCCAAGCCGACCTCCTCACGACCACGATCCACGCGGCGCGCGAGACACCGGGCAAGCGCCTCTCGCCGCCGATTAAGGCCCCCGACGGCGCGGAATGGCCCGAGGAGCGGCGCCTGCGGGCCTTCCTGCCGATCGCGCGCTTGACGCGGCGCGGCTTCGAGGCGATCGACGCCGCCTACCGCGCCGGCGCCGGCGGGCATTACGAGCTCGCCTTGCCGACGATCATCGCCGAGGCGGGGCTCCTCCTCGAGGACATCGGCGGAAGCGGCCCCTTCGTGCGGCCCGAGAACCGCGACCGGTTCTACTTCAACACCAAGGAGAGCTACTCGCTGCGGCCCGGCACCTTCGTCTTCCGGCCGGGCTTCGAGCGGATCGTGCCGCGCCCCAACACGCTCTGGCACCCGGTGAAGCCGGAGGGCGCGCGGCCCTGGGACGAGGCGAGCCGGGAGGGGCCGCGCGGCCTCGCCGGCCTCGGCGCGCGATTGAAGCCCGCGGTCAACCGGCTCCTCGTGCGGCGCTGGCTCGCGACGCGCTGGAATCCGCTCGCGTGAGCCGAGGGCAGCGCCCGTGAGCGAGCACGGAAGGCGCGCCGCGCGCTCGCTCGTCTGGACCGGGCTCGAGAGCTTCGGCCTCTCCGGCCTCTCCTTCCTCTCGCTCGTCGTCCTCTCGCGCTTCCTCGGCGCCGACGAGTTCGGCGCCGCGGCGATCGCGCTCGGCGTCGTGCAGATCCTCAACCTCTTCGTCGAGGTCACGTTCCACGACGCGCTCGTGCAGCGGCGCGACGTCGAGGAGCGCCATTACGACACTGCGTTCACGACGAACGTCGCCGTCGGCACGGTCCTTTCCGCCCTCTGCTTCCTCCTCGCCGAGCCCTTCGCGGCGGCGGTGGGCGAGCCCGCGGTGGCGCCGCTCCTCGGCCCCATGAGCCTTTCCCTGCCGGCGATGGGGTTCGCCGCGGGGCTCGTCGCGCGGCAGCGGCGCGAGATGGAGTTCCGCCCGCTCGCGATTCGCTCGCTCGCGGGGCGCGCCGGCGGCGCCGTCCTCGCGATCGCCGCCGCCATCGCCGGCGCCGGCGCCTGGGCGCTCGTCGTGCAGCAGGTGGCGACGGTCGCGCTCGCGAGCGCCGTGCTCTGGGCCTTCGCGCGCCACCGGCCGCGCTTCCGCTTCGCGCGCTCGGCCTTCACGGGGCTCATCTTCTTCGGGCTCCGCAGCACCTCGGTGATGCTCGCCTTCTTCTCGCTGCAGCGCGTCTTCGTGATCGGCGTCGGCGCGGGGCTCGGCGCCGAGGCCGCGGGGTACCTCACGATCGCCTTCCGCTGCGTCGACATGCTGCGCGACCTCGCCGCGGGCGCGATCCTCCAGCTCTCGCTGCCGGTCTTCGCGCGGCTCCAGGACGACCGCGCCGAGCTCGAGCGGCACTACGTGGCGGCGGTCGAGCTCACGAGCGCGGCGATGTTCCCGGCCTTCATCGGCCTCGCCGCGACCGCGCCCGAGATCGTGCTCCTCCTCTTCGGCGCGAAGTGGCTTCCGGCGACGCCTTACGTCGTGCTCCTCGCCGTCCTCGCCGTCCTCTATTTCGCGCGCATGTTCTCGATGCCGCTGATGACGGCGCTCGGGCGGCCGCACTACCCGCTCGTGAGCGGGCTCGCGCAGCTCCTCGTCGTCGCCGCGGGGCTCCTCCTCGCCTTCGGCAGGCTCTCGCCGGAATGGGCGATCGCGATCTGGACCGCGCGCGCGCTCGTCGCGACGCCGATCGACATGGCGATGCTGAAGCGCGCGAGCGGGATCCCGGCATGGCGGCAGATGCAGCCGGCGCTCGCCCCGCTCGGCCTCTCGGTCGCGATGGCTTCCGTCGTGCTCGCCGTCGGCGCGGCGACGGGCGGGCTCCCGGTCGCGCTCCGCCTGCCGGCGATGGTGGCGACAGGGGCGGCGACCTACCCCCTCCTCCTCTGGCTTTTCCGCCGGCCGCTCGTCGACCGCGTCCTCAGCCTCGCCGCCGCGACCTTCCGCCGGCGGCCCGCGTAAGGGGGCTTTCCTGAAATAACAGGAATGGAAACAGGAAAGGCCGCCGCGGGCACGGCCCCCTTCGTCATTCCCGCGCAAGCGGGAATCCATCTCGCCGCCCGATGGACCCCCGCTTTCGCGGGGGTGACGGGATGAGGCGATCTACAGGCGCGGGCCGCCCTGGCGGGCCGCCGATGCCCTCACCCCTTCCCTCTCCCGCCGGCCGGAGAGAGGGCGGGAGGCTGCCGCCTCCCCCTTCGTCATTCCCGCGAAAGCGGGAATCCACACGCCGGCCGATGGACCCCCGCTTTCGCAGGGGTGACGGGTCGGGGCCTCGGGCGGCCTCAAATAACAGGCGATTTACAGGCGGGCTGCCCCCGGCGTGTCTCTGGTTCAGATTGGGCTTTTTGTTTGCGCCTTCTTCCGAAGACGAGAGCGCATTGCTCCCAGACCGAGCAGGGCGACGCCAAGGAGGCTCAGCGAGGCGGGTTCCGGCACTGTTGTTGTTACCTCTTCGGTCACGGAAACTGCTGTAATAATGCCGGTGTTGCCCTTCTGGGGGAGAAGCACGTTGAGGAAGTTGCCCGCCGCGCAAATGAATCCTCCTGGAGACACACACACGATGGATTTAAACGGCCCTGACGTTATTCCGTCGAGGGCGAGGACCAGTTCACCTGAGTTTACATCGTAGGTGAACTTAAGTGTCGAGCCGGTTTCGATATCCTCCAAGGTCGCCGTACCGTTGTAAGTTCCGGTAATGGTCAGGGAAAGCGCCGTCAGAGAGCCGAAATCGATAATTCCGCTGGCGTTCGGGCTGCCGGCGAATGTTCCCGTAAGGTTGAAATCTCCTAAATAGCCGTTGTCCGGGTCCGGGGGCGCATCGATTGTCAGGCCATAGACGGCCGCTCGCGCCGGCGCGGCCGCTCCGACCGCGAGCGCAGCCAAGATGCCGAAGCCGAGAACACTTCCCAAGACTTTGCGCCACGCCAGCGGTTTCAACATCGTTTCCCCCCTCCAGTATCCTTTGACCCTGCCATTAAGCGGTTTTCATGCTCGAGCACGTTTCATGCCAAGCGTGGTTAATCGTGGGAAATCAATCCACTCGCTCGCGCTGATTTGGCCAACGGACTTCGGTTGTAAGGTTTACCGACATCGATGGGGCGGAGCGGCGGTAATCGGCGGTCCAGCCGCTGGCTCCGAGCGGCTGCGCCGCGTCCGCAGCGCAATCGCACGCCGCCCGCGGAAGCGAGAATCCACGCGCCGCCAAAATGGACCCCCGCTTTCGCGGGGGTGACGGGTTGAGGCGGGGGGTGACCTGAAATAACAGGCGATTTACAGGGCAGCCGCCCCTGCCCTCACCCCGGCCCTCTTCCGCCGGGCGGGAGAGGGAGCGAAGGCCGCCTCGCCTCGCTTCGTCATTCCCGCGCAAGCGGGAATCCATGTGCCGCCGAATGGACCCCCGCTTTCGCGGGGGTGACGGACAAAGGCGAGCGCGACCTGAAATAACAGGCGATTTACAGGGCGGCCGCTTCGCCTTCGTCATTCCCGCGAAGCGGGAATCCAGGCGCCGCCCGATGGCCCCCCGCTTTCGCGGGGGTGACGCGAGGGGCTCGACGTGACCACATCGGGTGCTCCTCGATTCACGATTTGAAAGAACGCGCCGGCAAGCGTAGCCCCGGAACGGTCATATTACAACTGAATCGTTGACGGCGGCGGCCGGAGGAGCGCCGCCGCGGGGCCATCGGGCGGCGGAAGGGGCGAGCGCGCGGGCGCGGCGGCGGGCTAGACTGTCGCGCAGCGACCCGGGACCGGAGGCGAGGCGAATGGCGGACTATCCCTTCACGAAAGAGGATCTCGACGTGCTCGCGCAGTGGGACACGCCGACGATCTGCAACGCGCTCGAGATCGTGATGCCGGAGCGGCGCGCGATGGGCTTCACGGTGGAGCCGATGGTGGCGCTCGACCCCGCGGCGCCGCCGATGGTGGGGCTCGCGCGGACCGGCACGATCCGCGCCA
>JADGGZ010000262.1 GCA_019689675.1 Rhodospirillales bacterium
GCCGCCCAGGCGACCGATCCGAGATCGGACTCCGCGGCCGACCTGCCGCCTCGGGTGGCTCAAGTGCTCGAGCTTCTGGCCGACCCTTCGGTGCGGGAATGGGCGGAGCGGCAGCGCGCACAGGCGACGCCAAGCGTGCCGGCGGAGGAGAACACCGTGTCGGCGGCGCTTTCCCGCCGTCTCGCGGCGATCCGGGCACATGTCGCCGGCCTCGTCGAAAGGGCGCCGGACGCTCCCGGCGACATCGCCCGCGCGGCAGCCGATTGGAAAGCCGAGCTGGACGAGGCGCCGCGAGTGCCGCTTGTGGCCGCCGCCGTGCTGCTCGCCGGCATCGGCATGGAGATCCTGTTGCGGTGGCTCATGCGGCCGCCAGCGACGGGGACGCGGGAAAGACCAGTCACCCCGATGGCGCGGTTGGCCCTCCTGGGGACCGCTCTCGGTCGCGAGCTCGCCGGCCCCTTCGGATTTGCGATCGGCAGCATTGCCGCGCTCCTCGGCACGGACTGGCCACCCCTTACGCGCCGAATTCTGGTCGGCTATCTCGGTGCGTTGCTGCTCCTCCGGTTCGGTGCGGCGCTGCTGCGCCTCCTGCTTGCGCCAGCGGCGACCTCCGAGGACGCAAGGGACGGCGCGTTCCGCGTCCTGCCGCTGAGCCACTCGACCGCGCGCTTCTGGTACCGTCGCCTGCTCCTCCTGCTCGGTTGGTTCCTGTTCGGCTGGGCGAGCGTCGATCTCGTGACCGAGTTCGGGCTTCCCGAGGAGACGCGGCGGCTCGTCGCGTACGTCCTCGGGCTGGGCCTTCTTGCGATCTCCATCGAGTCTGTTTGGACGGTTCCTCGCCAGAGGGCGCGCACGCCTGCATCCGAGCGGCGCCGCGCCGCATTGCTCTCGGCCTATTTCCTCGTTCTTTGGGTGCTCTGGGTAGTGTCGGCGATCGGCCTGTTCTGGCTCGCCGTCGTCGCCTTGGCTCTGCCTGCCGCAATCGGCCTCGCGCAGAGAGCCATCGACAATGTCTACGGCACGCGGCCAGATCCGGATGCGGGTCTTCTTCCGGGCATCACCACCGTTCTCCTCCAGCGTGGTGTGCGCGCTCTTCTCATCATCCTCGCCGCGATCCTCCTCGCGCGCACCTGGCATGTCGACCTCATCGCGCTGACCGAGAGCGACAACGGTGTGACGCGCCTCGCCCGCGGCGTGCTCGGGGCTGTGGTCGTCGTGCTGTTGGCCGACCTCGTCTGGCAGATGATTCGACATGCGATCGACCGCGCGATCGCAGAGACCGGTGGACACGGGCTCGCAGAGACTGAGGAAGCGAGACGTCGCGCGCGCTTGCGGACGTTGTTGCCTCTGCTGCGCAACGTCCTCCTCGCGACCGTACTGACGATCGCGGCGATGATGATCCTCTCCGCATGGGGCGTCGCCGTCGGCCCGCTCATCGCCGGCGCGGGCGTCATCGGCGTCGCTCTCGCGTTCGGCGCTCAGACCCTGGTGCGCGACATGATCAGCGGGATGTTCTACCTGCTCGACGATGCGTTCCGCGTCGGCGAATACATTCAAAGCGGAACGTACAAGGGAACGGTGGAGTCCTTCAGCCTGCGCTCGGTGAAGCTGCGGCACCACCGGGGGCCGCTCTACACTGTTCCGTTCGGGGTGCTCGGCGCGGTGCAGAACATGAGCCGCGACTGGGTGATCGAGAAGCTGACGGTGAGCGTGCCCTTCAACACCCAGATCGACGAGGTGAAGAAGATCGTGAAGGAGGTGGGCAAGACGCTTGCCGACGATCCCGCGTTCAAGCCCAACCTGCTCGAGACGCTCAAGATGCAGGGCATCGAGCAGTTCGGCGAGTTCGCGATCCAGATCCGGATGAAGATGATGACCCGCCCCGGCGAGCAGTTCGTGATTCGGCGCCGCGCCTATGCCCTGATCAAGAAAGCCTTCGAGACGCACGGAATCAGTTTCGCGTTTCCCACGGTGAAGGTCGCGGGGGACGGCGAAGCCGCGGGAGCTGTCGCCACCCAGACGCTCAATCTGATCCGGAAGGACCCGACGGCCGCCTAGGCCTGCAACCAGCGGTCTTCCCCACAGGAAAAACCCGGCGTCGCTGGAGGAAATCGCTGGTCTGGCCGCGCACGCACCCTAGGATGATCGGACGCGCGGCTGGTTCCCAGTGTGGGGAGCATCGGTATGTTGATCGAATCCATCCTGCACCCCGCAAGCCGGACGCGTCGTTTGATCCCGGACTCGGTGATCTGGCGGGTTCGAAAGGGGCGCTCGCCGGAACCCTCTGCGAAGGCAGTGCCGACGCAGGATGAAATCCGCCGGCAGCTCGACCGCATCGTCGCCAACGCAGCCTTCGAAACCTCGCAGAGAAACCGCAATTTCCTGCGCTATGTCGTCGAGGAAACGCTCCTGGGTCGCGCCGAGCGAATCAAGGCTTACAGTGTCGCGACGGTCGTGTTTCAGCGAGACGCCGATTTCGATCCGCAGACGGATCCGATCGTTCGCATCGAGGCAAGCCGACTAAGGCGCGCCCTCGACCACTACTATCTTGCCGCCGGCCGCACGGATCCTGTTCGGATCGTTATTCCGAAAGGATCGTACGTTCCCGTCTTCGAGTATGCGCCTGCAGCAGCCGAGACCATGAGCGCCGCGCGGCCTCGGACCGCCGGCCGCGTCGCTACTCTGCTCGTGCCACCCTACCGCGCAGCAATCGTCGTCTGCGCGACCGTTGCGCTCCTCGGGCTCGCCGGGACGTACGCGATCTACGGCTTCTCGCCGGATCGAACTGCGGGCAACGACCATGCCGTCGGGCGGTCACGCGGCGTCTCGCTCGCAGTCCGGCCGTTCGAGGTCACTTCTTTTGCGAGCGAACGCGACCGGAGTTTCGGCGACAGCATCGCGCAGAGCGTCGGCGACGCGTTGATCCGGTTCCCCGAGATCTTCGTCTTCGCTCCGCCGCAGGGCAGCGACAGCCCGGAGTCGACGGATTACGTCGTGACCGCTCGCGGCGAGGTGAACGACAGTGGAATGCGGATCTCGGTTGCGCTCTCCGATCCACGCAAGCGCCGGATCCTCTGGTCGGGCCAATTCGAGGAGACGACTTCGGGCGGCATGGTCAAGGGCATGGACGAGCTCGCGGGCCGCGTTGCCCGCGCCATCGCCGGCCCGCGTGGGCCTATCATGGCCGATCAGGCGCAGAAGATGGACTCCGTCCCGGTCGATAAGGCGACACCCTATCAATGCGTGGTGCGGTACGACATCGTTTGGCGTCGGCCCGATGCGGCACAGATCGCCGGCGCACGCGCATGTCTGCAGCGCGCGGTACGGATCGATCCCGGCTACGCCTCGGCGCATGCAGCTCTCGCATCGGCAACTGTCGACCGCGCTCGGTTCCGCGAAGTGCGCCGCTCGGAATGGCCCGCCGTTCTGGAAGCTGCGCTCGCCTCGGCTCAGCGGGCGATCGAGCTGGCGCCCCAGAACCCGCGCACCTACGACGCCCTGCAGAACGTCAAATGGCTGCAGGGCGACATCGAGCAGAGCCTCGTTGCCGGCGAGCGCGCCCTGGCGCTCAATCCGAACGATCCGGAACTCGCCGCGGCGCTCGGCTTCCGGTACGGCTTGCGCGCCGATTGGGGGAAGGCGATGCCGCTGCTCGAACACGCCTTTGCCGACGACCCCAATCTGCCGAGCTTGTACCGCCAGGTGACTGCGCTCCACTACTATGTCGCGGGCCGCTACGAGGAGGCGCTCGCGGAGGCCAATCGGATCGATCTGCCGCACTACGTCTACGGCCATGCCTTGCGGGCCATCGCCTCTGCGAAGACGGGCCAGGCGGAGCTGGCGAAGAACTCGCTTCAGCGCATCCTCGCGCTGGAGCCGAACTTCGCCGCCGAAGCCGTCGACGATCTGCGGGCCCGGAACCTGCATCCCTCTTTGATTCAAGCCATCGTCGAAGGACTGAAAGCGGCGGGTCTCAACGTCGCCGACCACGCAGGCGGATGAGGCAAGAGGTGCCGGGCCCCGGCGCCTTGCTGCATGCAACTTTTCTGTTCGGAACTCGCCCGCAGGCCCGATCGGGTGCGGTCTGACCGGGAGACGGCAGGCCTTCTCTCGCGGAGACCAGCACGATGGTCACGGACCCCGCAGACCCCGGCGCGGCGAAGGGGCGGAGCGCCGAGGAGGTGCGCCTTGCAGCGCATCGTGCCGGCGCGGCGGACTGGAAGAAATGGGGTCCCTACCTTTCCGAGCGGCAGTGGGGGACCGTGCGCGAGGACTACAGCGACAACGGCCAAGCCTGGGACTACTTCACCCACGACCAAGCCCGCTCGCGAGCGTATCGCTGGGGCGAGGACGGCATCGCCGGAATCTCCGACGACCAGCAGACGCTCTGTTTCGCGCTCGCCTTCTGGAACGGACGCGATCCAATTCTGAAGGAACGTCTCTTCGGTCTGACCAACAGCGAGAGCAATCACGGCGAGGACGTCAAGGAATACTACTTCTACCTCGACAGCACGCCGACGCACTCGTACCTGAAGTATCTCTACAAGTACCCGCAGGCGGCCTATCCCTACGACGAAATTGTCGCGACGAGCCGAAACCGTGGGCGGCACGAGCCCGAGTACGAGCTCATCGACA